>JAFRJF010000261.1 GCA_017432405.1 Clostridia bacterium
CACCGCCGACCCCAAGGCCGCGCCGCCGGTGGCGGTGTACGCCGCCGATCCCCTTATGCGGTCGGCAGCCGGACAGGCCTTCGCCCGGGCCGGGCTGTTCGCCCGAACCGAGGGCGAGCCCGCCGGCATGGACCTGGCCCCCGGCGAGCTGGGCGTGTGTCTTACAGAGAACGGCGAGGGCTGCACCCTCTGCGACGCCCGGGGCGCGCTCAGCGAGGGCGAGCAGCAGCTGCTGATGGCCTGGACGCTGCTGGGCCTGGGAGAAAACACGCTGCTGCTGCCCAACCAGGCCACCCGCGCGGCCCAGGCGCTGGCGGCGGTCCGGGGCGCGCGGGTGGAATACGTGTCCGGCGAGGGGGCGCTGTGGATGAACGCCATGGCCCAGCGCTTTCCCAACCAGTTCGCGCTGCACAGCGACGGCCTCCAGGCGGCGCTGGCCATGCTCAGCGCCCTGGCGGAGGCGGGCCTGACCCTGCGCGATTGGCTGCGGGACATGCCCGCGGTATCCCGCCGCAGCCGCAGCGTGGCCGTCCCCCCGTCCCAGGCGGGCCGCATCCTCCGGGCGATGGCCCGCCGGGAAAAGCACGTGGAATTCGGCGGCGGCATGCGCCTGAGCCGCAAAGACGGCTGGGCCTGGATCTGCCCCGAGGAAAACAGGCCCCACCTGCGCATCGTCGCCGAATCCCAGAGCGAGGAATACGCCCGGGAGCTGTGCGACTTCTGCGAAAGGGAGCTGAAAAGGATAGCGGGAGAAAAGAGCTGATTGGCCGCATGGCCAACCAGCTCTTTTCCAATGAGTGGGACAAGGGGACGGTTCTCTTGTCCCACTAAATCGATGACATTGCGGTTCAGCGAATGACGGAAGCGACCGTTCCTGTTGGATTGAGCGCGCAGGCGTAGCGTTACTGCGGGGGGACCGACCTCAACCGGCTCTTCGCGCCACCTTCCCCTGAAGGGGAAGGCTGGTTACCCGGCCATTCATTCCTCAGTCCTAATTCCTCATTATCTTTTGATCCTCTTGTCCAGCCTTGTCGCCAATCTGGACCCCACGCTCTGGAACACCTGCACCACGAGCACCAGCACGATCACGGCCAGGTACAGCACCGCGTATTTGTAGCGGTTGTAGCCGTAGTTGATGGCGATCTTGCCCAGTCCGCCGCCGCCCATCGCGCCGGACATGGCGGTGTAGCCCAGGATCGTGGTGATGGCCAGCGTGAAGTTGTTCACCAGCGAGGGCACGCTCTCGGGCAGCATCACCCGTGTAACGATCTGCATCGTGGAGGCGCCCATGCTCTGGGCCATTTCGATGATGTTGGGGTCCAGCTCCCGCAGGGACGACTCCACCAACCGGGCCACGAAGGGGAACGCCGCCACCACCAGCGGCACGATGGAGGCCACCGAGCCGATGGAGGTGCCCGTGATGGCCCGGGTCAGCGGTATGACCATGACCATCAGTATGATGAAGGGCACCGAGCGCAGGAAGTTGATGATCACGTTGATCACCTTCATCAGCAGCTTCGGCAGGGGGCGTATGCCCTTCTCGTCCCCGGTGACCAGCAGTATGCCCAGGGGCAGGCCGATCACGATGGCGAACAGCGTCGCCAGCACCGTGACGTACACCGTCTCCCACAGCCCCAGCGGGAATTCCGTGACGAATACGTGCCACGCCTCCTGGAGCTTGTCCGGCTCAAAGGCCTTCAAAAACTGGTTCATGCCTTAGCCCCCTTTCCGCCGTACTGCGCCTCGACCTGCACCGCCACGCCGTCCACGCCGGAGATGTACTTCAGCGCCTTCGCCAGCTCGTCCGGGCCGCCGGGGATCTCGATGAGCATGTAGCCGTACTCCCGCTTGCCCACCGTGCGGGTGGAGGCCCCCAGTATGTTGGCCGCGATGCCGCAATCCATGGCCATGGAGGCGATCATCGGCTTGTTGGTGGTCACCGAGCCCTGGAACACCAGCCGCACCAGCTGGCCGTAGCCCGAGGAGGCCACGCTCTCGCCCTCCATCGCCCCGGGGAACACCAGCGCCCGGGTCGCCGCCGCCTTGGGATGGGAGAAGACCTCGCTGACCTCCCCCTCCTCCACCACCGTGCCGTGCTCCAGGATCGCCACGCGGTTGCAGATCTCCTGCACCACGCTCATCTGGTGGGTGATCACGATCACGGTGATGCCGGTGGACTGGTTGATCTGGCGGATCAGCTCCAGTATGGACTGGGTGGTCTTGGGGTCCAGGGCGCTGGTGGCCTCGTCGCACAGCAGCACCCGGGGATTGGTGGCCAGCGCCCGGGCGATGGCGATGCGCTGCTGCTGTCCGCCGGACAGCTGGGCCGGATAGACGTTGGCCTTGTCGGGCAAGCACACCGTCTCCAGCAGCTCCCGGGCCCGCGCCTCGGCCTGGGCCCTGGGGGCGTGGGCCAGCTTCAGCGGGAACATGATGTTTTCCAGGCAGGTGGACTGCATCAGCAGGTTGAAGGATTGGAAGATCATCGTCACCTGCCGGCGCACGTCCTGCATCTGCTTGTCGCTTAGCGCGCCCAGGTCGCGGCCGTCCAGCAGCACGCTGCCCTCGGTGGGCTTTTCCAGCATGTTGATGCAGCGCACCAGGGTGCTCTTGCCCGCGCCGCTCATGCCGATGATGCCGTAGATGTCCCCGTCGCCCACGGTCAGGTTCACGTTCTTGAGCGCCTCCACCGGTCCGTCGGCGGTGGCAAAGCTCTTGGACAGGTTTCTCAGTTCAATCATGGCCATATCACCTTGTATTTTGAAATATAAGGACACACCGGGTTTCCGGTGTGTCCGAAATTCCGTTCAAATTATATTATACGTGGAAATGTGCGTTCTGGCAAGGGCGAATTCACTTCACCTTCACCTTCACCTTCACGCGCTTCTTGCCGGACCGGACCACGATCGTGGTCCTGCCCTTCCTTACGCCCTTCACGACGCCCCTGGAATTCACGGTCGCGATCCTCGGGTTGCTGCTTGCGAAGGTGATGGGATCGTCGGAATAGGACGGGGTCAGCTTCGGCTTCAGCGTCACCCGCTTGCCCCTGCGGACGCTCACCGCCTTGCAGCTGAGCTTCGACGTCTTCGCCCTGGGCACCGTGATCAGGAGGCTGGCCTCGAGGCCGCTCTTCGTCGTGACGGTGACGGTGGCCGTGCCGGCGGTCTTCCGGGCCGAGACGGTCAGTATGTTGCCGTCCCTGAAGACCCTGACGATGCTGCTGTCGGAGGTTTTGGCCTTGAAGCTATCCCCCCTGGCGAGGTTGACCTTGACGCGCTTTTCCTGCATCTTGGGGAGCTTGACGGCGCTCCTGCTCAGCTTCAGCTTCGGCGCGAGCATGGGGATGACCTCGCTCTGCCGCTCGCCGCAGTTGGCGCACACCCTCTGCCGCTCGCCGGTCTGGAACACCGTAGCCTGGCTGGTGGTGACCCAACTGCCGAAGGCGTGTCCCAGGGCGGGCACCGTCTGCTGGACCTGCAGGATCGCGCCGCACACCGGGCACCGCACGCCGGCGGTGAGTCCCGTGGCCGTGCAGGTGGGTGCCACGGCGGAAAGCGCCTGTTCCATGTGTTCCACCGTGAAATCCGCGGAAGCCGAGGTCACCCCCGGCGCGCTTGCTGATATCGAAGCGATGCCGCAGGTGACGGCCGTGACCGTGCCGGTGGCGTCCACCGGGGCGATGCCCGGCGCCGACGAAGTCCAGCTGACGTCGTCCATCACCAGCAGGGGGCAGCCCTTGACGCTGGCCGCCAGCGCAAGCGCGGAGGTATCCCCGGCGACGCCGCTCAGCGTGCCGATCAGCGTACCGCCCTCTATGAGGTCCGCCTTCACCTCCAGGTTCTGTATGCAGTCGCCGGTAAAGGCCATGGGCGTCTCATCCAGGCCTGATGCGTACCTGGAAGAGGAGAACTCGCCGACGGTGGTGTTGAAATACCGGACCTCGTCGCTGCAGAACGTCCCCAGGCCGACATAGTCATGGCTGGGCTGGATCATCTGGGTGTAGTGGCCCGTGACCGCGCCCGGGGTCTTGTTGACCCAGTCGGCCTTCTCCTCGTACCACTGGTTGATGCCCATAGTGACGCTGCCGCTCCAGTTCCAGGCGATGACCTCGCCCCAGGACCTGACGCCGGACGGCGAGGGGAACCAGATGTCCTTGTCCGACAGCCGCGCGTGGCCCAGGCTGATCGCCGCCTCCGCCGCGCGGATGCGGGCGATGTATTCCAGGCCGGAGCCCCATTTGATGGGCAGATAGTCGTCCATGGTCAGGGGCGTTCCCGGGTTGTCGGGGTTGTCCACGCCCTCCTGGCAGGCCTCCAGGCGGATCTCGTTGATCCGCGCCAGGGCGCCGGCCACATCGGAAACGTAGCTGCCCTTCAGCCCGAGGAAGACGCAGCCCTCCGAGGGCGACGCGACGTCCGTATCAATGACGGGCAGCCCGTCGAAGGCCGACGTGTTGCGCGCCGGAACATGATCGGCGGCCCGGATGCCCGACGAGGCCACCCCGGTGGCCGTCACTTCGGTCTGCTCCAGGGCGTCCTCCAGTCCGTCGATGACGATCCCCCCGGCCTCCGGCAGTTCCAGCTCCGGCAGGCCATCCTCCGACAGCCCAAAAACCGGCCAGTCGCCGTCCTGGTACTCCGCCAGGACAGGACAGGCCGATCCGAAAGCAAGGATTGCCGCGAGCACGATGGCGATAACAGCTCTTCGCAACATATTATACATGCCAACCTTCCTGTCGCGATTGGCGCCGACTGCATTAACAAATACTGATTCATCGAGCAAAGCTCGATGAATCAGTATTGCCTCACTTCCCCAGCGCGCTCAGGTCCTTCTGCTGGGAGCCGTACAGGCCCATGGGCTCGGTGTGCACGGTGCCCACGCTGACCACGTCGTAGCCCTCCTGGCTCACCTGGTCGTCCAGATAGGGCTGGTGCTGGAAGTAGTTGGCATAGGCCACGCCGGAATCCACGTCGGGGTTCTCCTGGGTGTAGTTGGACACGTCCACCACCTGCAGCGTGATGTCCTTCTCGGCCAGTATGCCCACGACCACGCTGTTCAAGATCTCGGAGTGGGGCGTCGGGGTGGCCTCGATGACCAGCGTCTGGCCGGCCAGGGCGCCGTAATCCACGTCGGGGTCATAGCCGTCGGTGGGGTTGTCCACCACGGACAGCACCGCGCCGTGATAGGTCTGGGCGATGAAGTCCTTCACCTGCTGGCTCTGCAGCGCGGCCACCAGCGCCTTGGTCAGGTCCGCGTCCGCGTTCTCGCCCTTCACGGCGATGACGTTGGCGTTGGGCAGGTAGTTCGCCTCGTCCTCCAGCAGCAGCGGATCGCCGATCTCGATGCCGGCGTTCACGGCGTCCAGCACGAAGTTCAGGTTCATCACGGCGTAATCCAGGTCCGGCAGCAGGTTGGGCAGCATGGCGGCCTCGACCTCCACGATCTCGATGCCCTCGGTCAGCACGTCCGCCTTGGTGGCCGTCTGGCCCGCCTCGGCGTTCAGCTCCAGTATGCCGTTGTACTCCAGCAGGCGCAGCGCCCGGGCCTCGTTGGTGGTGTCGTTGGGCACGCCGATCTTGACGTCCGCCAGCGCGCTCACGGAAGTGACCAGCAGCAGGGCCGCCAGCAGGGCGGCGAAAAGTTTGCGAAGCTTCATAATGATATACCTCCTGTCTTTCATCCGCGTAGTGCCCGCCGCCTGTATTTCGGCGGTCCCGCACGAATTCCGGCAATTATCATAGCACACAGCCGGTGTTTTGTCCAATATCCCATTGAGATACCGAGTTATAGAAAAAATATATAACCGCAACAATTGCCCAAAAAATGCCACTAATCTGCCTCAAATCAAACAATTCTTGCCCTCCAGGGTGACAATATCGTGAAATTATTCATGTTTTTTCGCCGCGCCACGGCGCGGCGCCTTGCATATATACAATTTTTATGTTACAATTATACAAGCTGATAATATCGGTCTCCAAGAAATATAAGGGAGGCAAATACCGTGAAGATATCCACAAAGGGGCGCTATGCCCTTCGCATGATGGTCGATATCGCCGAGCACCAGAAGGACGGCTATGTCACCCTGAAGGACGTGGCCCTGCGCCAGGGCATCTCCAAAAAATACCTCGAACAGATCGCCCTGCACATCAGCCAGGCGGGCATGCTTCGCGCGGTGCGCGGCTACCAGGGCGGCTATATGCTGGCCCGGCCCGCGTCCGAGTACACCGTCCATTCGATCCTCCAGGTCGTGGAGGGCTCGATGGTGCCCGTGACCTGCCTGCAGCAGACGGAAAACACCTGCGAGCGCAGGGATGTCTGCCGCACGTTGCCCCTGTGGCAGGGCCTTGAGAAGCTGATCCGCGACTACCTCACCGCCATCACGCTGGAGGACGTTGTGGAAGGCCGAATCCCCGCCCCTACCGATTGACACCGTTGCGCGTTTCTACGATTCAGCGCGGTCATCCTGAAAAGGACCGCGCTGTTTTGTGATGCGCAAATACTGATTTATCGCAGCGCGACAAATCAGAATTTACCTTCCTCCCCTATAATACACGCATCACCCCACAGGAGGCTCACCATGTTCAACGCCCTTGGCATCGTCTACCTGCTGGCCGGCGGGGCCTGCATCGCCTTTTACTTCCTGATCGGCTTCTATTCCCGGTTCGGGCTGAGCATACAGTGGATATGGCTGGCGGCGGGCGCGGCGCTGATCGTCGCGGGCCTGCTGACCCGCGCGCCCGTGCCCCGCTGGCTGCGCTACGCCTGGCGGACGGTGCTGATCGCGGGGCTTTTGCTGCTGGCGGGGCTGGAGGGCCTGGTAATCAGCGGCATGAACGCCACGGCCCCGCCCGGCATGGATTACCTGATGGTGCTGGGGGCCAGCGTGTACGCCGACGGCCCCAGCCCCGCCCTCACCCGGCGGATCAACGCCGTGATGGGTTGCCTGGACCGGCATTCCGACGCCCTTATCATCGCCACCGGCGGCCAGGGCGACGGCGAGCCGGTCACAGAGGCCCAATGCATCCGCGACGAGCTGGTCAGCCGGGGCGTGGATCCCTCGCGCATACGCATGGAGGAGCGATCCACCAACACCTGGGAAAACATGACCTTCTCCAAGGCCCTGCTCGACCGGGACGACGCCGCCGTGGGCATCGTCACCAACAACTTCCACGTCTGGCGCTCCCTGCGCCTGGCCCGCAAAGCAGGGCTGACGAACGTACACGGCATCGCCGCCGAATACACCGGCCCCACCCTGATCCACTTCATGGTCCGCGAGGCCATAAGCATCGCCGTGTGGTTCCTGCGGGGACGGCTGTGACGTTTCTTTCCTTAACTTGCGTCGCCACTGAAAATCAACTATAATATATCCATATTCATAAGCGCGGGAGGGCGGCGGCCTTGATCAGCTACATCGACGAATTCTTCCGGGACCCGAAGGGGATGCTGATATTCTTCCTGCTGGCGTTCCCGGGGCGCATCATGGCGCTTTCGCTGCACGAGTTTGCCCACGCCTGGATGGCGAACCGCTGCGGCGACCCCACGGCGAAGCTGATGGGCCGCCTGACCGTCAATCCGGCCAGGCACCTGGACCCGCTGGGCACGGTACTGATGCTGGTGGTGGGCTTCGGCTGGGCCAGGCCGGTGCCGGTGAACCCGAGGAACTTCCGCAACCCCCGCTGGGACGACCTGAAGGTGTCGCTGGCGGGCGTGACCATGAACCTGATCATGTTCGCGCTGAGCCTGATGGTGATGACCGCCGCGGTGGCGGTGGCGCTGTCCCGGGTGCCGGCGGGCAACCTGACCACCACCGGCGTGCAGGTGTTCCGGATGAACTACCTGGGCACCGACGCGCTGATCTTCCCCGCCGACAACACCTACGTGCCGCTGAAGACGCTGCTGAGCAACCTGCCCTACTACCCCGGCGAGACGCTGATCAAGCCGGTGTTCGGCTCGGTGGCCGGGAACCTGTACCAGATGGTGGGCTACTTCTGCATGACCAACCTGGTGCTGTGCCTGTTCAACCTGCTGCCCATCCCCCCGCTGGACGGCTACCACGTGCTCAACGACCTGCTGCTGCGCCGCAGGCAGCTGTTCGCCAGCCCCCAGACCGCCCGCATCGCCAGCACCGTGCTGTTCGTGCTGGTCATCACCGGCGTGGTGGGCCGGGGCATCGGCTGGCTGGACGCGAAGATCCTCGCCGGCGCGGGCAATATCGCCGCCGCCGCGCTGCGGGCATTCAAGTTGATGTAAATTAGGAAAGAGGAAACATGTCCTACATCGTATCCCTAAAGGAATTCGACGGTCCGCTGGACCTGCTTTTGACGCTGATCTCCAACGCGAAGATCGACATCCACGACATCTTCGTCAGCCAGATCACCGAGCAGTACCTGGAAACCATGTCGCTGGTGGATGAGCTGGACATGGATTCCGCCAGCGAGTTCCTGCAGATGGCCGCCACGCTGCTGGAGATCAAGAGCCGGGCGATGCTGCCCAAGCCGCCCAAGCCCGAGGACCCCGACGAGCTGTCGCCGGAGGAGGCCCTGATCCGGCAGCTGGAGGAATACCGCCAGTTCAAGGAGGTCTCCGCCCGGATGCACCAGCTGGAGGAGGAGGCCCGGGCGCTGATGACCAAGCTGCCGGAGGAATACCCGCTGCCGCCGCCCAACATCGAGATCACCGGCCTGACGCTGGAGAAGCTGCTGAAGGCGTACCGGCGGGTGCTGGAGCGGGCCGCCCGCAACGACGCCGACGACCGCATGGCCAGCCGGGAGATCCGCCGGGACAGCTTCACGGTGGCCGGCTGCATGGCCCGCATCAGCCGCATGGTGCGCAAGGGCAACTGCACCTTTTCCCAGCTGTTCGGCGACGACTACACCCGCCAGGAGGTCGTGACCATGTTCATGGCCCTGCTGGAGCTGATCAAGCTGAACCGCCTCCACGTCAAGCAGGATTCCGCCTACGAGGATATCGTGCTGAGCGCTTAGCAAATACTGATTTATCGAGCTGTGCTCGATAAATCAGTATTTGCCGTTAACTGTCACCTTTTTTTCGCACATCACGGAACTTTCCCGCCGCGCGCTTCGTCCAACTTCTATAAAACGAAAGCGGAGGAGGCAGAGAAAAATGCTTCGGCGGATGACCGCTCTGATACTTGCCCTGTTATTGGTCGTGACGGCGGTGCCTGTGGCGCTGGCGGCTTCAGGATCCTACAGCGCGCATACCCCGCTTTCCGGTGCCGGCAGCGACAAGCTGAACAACCTGCGCTTGGCAGCCCAGGCCATCGACGGCACGACCGTCGCCCCCGGCGAACACTTTTCCTTCAACGGCACGGTGGGCCCCCGCGAAAAGCGGCGGGGCTACCGCACGGCCCCCAACGGTCGCGGCGTCCTGGTCACCGGCGGCGGCGTAGCCCAGGTGGCCTCCACCCTCTACATGGCCCTTTTGCAGGTGGGCGCAGATGTGGACATCGACCCGGTCAAGACCTACGGCGCGCGCTTCACAGACGACTATGTCCAGAATCCCTCCCTGGCCATCATCACTGATTACGACGCCGGCATCGACCTGGGCTTTACCAATCTGATCGGCGATATGCGCATCGACATGTGGATGGATGAGGATGACCTGTGGTGTGTCGTCACCGTCGGCCAAAGCGGCGGGCGGGGAAAATTGGAGCAGAGCAGCTCCAGCCTATCCTTCCTGGACGAAGGCGGGAAGGTGGATGACTCGAATCCTTCGGGCTTCTACGATTCCATTTCCGATGACGTCGGGGGCGGAAAGGTGGACAGCTCGAATCCTTCGGGCTTCTACGATTCCATTCCCGATGACGTCGGGGGCGGAAAGGTGGACAGCTCGAATCCTCAGGGCTTCTACGATTCCATTCCCGATGACGTCGGGGGCGGAAAGGTGGACAGCTCGAAATCCCCGGGCTTCTACGATTCCATTCCCGATGACGTCGGGGGCGGAAAGGTGGACAGCTCGAATCCTCAGGGCTTCTACGATTCCATTCCCGATGACGATGACCGTATCGAGGTTGTGTACGACGACGACCCGTGGTCCTACTCGATCCGCGACGGCGGCATCTATGACAGCCAGGATGACATGTCTCCGTTCAGCCCCCAGGGCTCGGCGATCATCAATTGCGGTGGCGACCCGGACGTGGTGCACAACGTGACCCTGGCGGCGGACTGCCTCAACGACACGATGCTTGATTCCGGCGACTTCTTCTCCTTCAACGACGTGGTCGGCCCCCGCACCAAGAAATACGGCTACCGGCGGGCAGTCAACGGCCGCGGCGCGAAGGTGACCGGCGGCGGCGTGGCCCAGGTGGCCAGCGCCCTGTGGCTGGCCATTAAGGACCTGGACAACATCAAGATCACCGAAAAGAGCACCTACGGTAGCCGCTACAACCAGCGCTACGTCGCCGACCCCGCCGACGCGATCCTCACCGACTACGCCTCCGGAAGGGATTTCTGCTTCCGCTACACCGGGAAAACCCGCCTGACCATCTACGCCTATGTGGAAGGCGGCCGCCTGTACTGCGACGTGATCGAGGATTGAGCGAACCCGAAAGCCCATCCCCCGAAGAAGGCGCCTTTGCCTTCCCGGATAACATAGATATTCCCTCCCCCTCCTCTCAGCGGCGAAGGAAGAGCCATCACCGGCCCCTTCGCCGCACTTTTTTTGCAGCAGCGGAGCCTGCCGATTCGCTCCTGCTAAGGTACGAAGGGGACCGTGGCGACTGATCGTCGCCGCTACATACATCCCCCGCACCTGTAGCGGCGGCCCTAAAGGACTAACTTCGTGTCGCAACCTGCCGCCACATCCCCCGCACCGCCCGATTGGCCGCACGCTATTGTCCCGCGTTACATCTTCTGCTGCAAAAATTAACAATCTCCCTCTGTACTTTACCATCATAAAGTGTTAAACTGTCATTGCAATATCACGCTTATGTGGAGGAAGAATGACATGAAGAAACTGCTTGCAGCCATACTGGTACTGATGTTCGCCCTGATCGCCTGCGCCAGCGCCGAGGGCACCGTTTTTAAGATGGGCATCGACGCCGAATACCCGCCCTATTCCTACATGGGCGACGACGGCAGCTACACCGGCTACGACGTGGAAATGTGCGCGAAGGTCTGCGAGAAACTGGGCTGGACCCAGGAGATCGTTCCGATCAACTGGGACACCAAGCTGATCCAGCTGGATGCGGGCGACATGGACTGCATCTGGTCCGGCCTGACCATCGACGTGATCGATCCCGAGGCCTATGCCATCTCCATGGCCTACTCCGACAACAGCCAGATGATCCTGACCAAAAAGGGCAGCGGCGTCGAGACGCTGGACGACGTGGCCGGCAAGCGCGTGGGCGTGCAGCTGGGCACCTCCGCCGACATCCTGCTCTCCGAGGGCGGCGACGCAGCGGACTTCGGCGCGACCTTTGGCGAACTGGTGCGCTATGACAACTACAACATCGCCTTCACCGAGCTGATGGCCGGCGCCGTCGACGCCCTGGCCATCGACATCGGCGTGGCCAACGGCAAGATCGCCGAGTATGGCGACGACTACTACTGTGTATCCGAGCCCTTCGCCGCCGAAAAGTACGGCATCTGCTTCCGCAAGGCCGACGCCGAAATGTGCAAGCAGGTGGAGGAGGCCTTCATGCAGCTGGTGGAAGACGGCACCTACGTCTCCCTGGCCGAGAAGTACGGCCTGGACACCGCCAACCTGTGCCTGGCGAAGTAAACGACGCGTTCACGCACAAACCCATCAAAGGGCCCGTCCCCCAGACGTGCCCTTTGATTGCGTCTTGCATAGAATGAGGAATTAGGAATGAGAAATGAGAAATGATGGTGCAAATCCTGCGGATTTGTTTGAATAAAAGAACCATCGAATCGCTGATAAACCGGGCGTTTCCTTTGAATAAAAAGAAATCCGTCAGGATTTCCTCCTGAATTTCTCATTCCTCATTCCTCATTATAAATGTCGCCCCTGACAAATTCGTATTTCCATACTTCAACCAACTAGCAAGGAGCAACCACCGATGACTCTCACTGCCATGATCCTCAAGATGAGCGAAGGCCTGGGTCGCACCTGCGCCATCTTCTTTTTGACGCTGCTGTTTTCGCTGCCCCTGGGGCTGCTGGTGGCGCTGATGCGCATGTCGAAGAACAAGGTCGTCAGCACGATCACCAGCGCCTGCATATCCGTGCTTCGCGGCACGCCGCTGATGCTGCAGCTGATCGCCGTGGCCTACGGCCCCTTCTACCTTTTCGGCTACACGCTGCTGGTGAAGGAGAAGCTGCTGGCCATCATCATCGCGTTCTCGCTGAACTACGCGGCCTACTTCGCGGAGATCTACCGCGGCGGCATCGAATCGATGCCCGTGGGCCAGTACGAGGCCGCCACCGTGCTGGGCTACAGCAAGGGCCAGACCTTCATGCGCATCATACTGCCCCAGGTGATCAAGCGCATACTGCCCAGCGTCACCAACGAGGTGATCACGCTGGTCAAGGATACCTCCATGGCTTTCACGCTGGCCTACATGGAGATGTTTTCCATCGGCAAGCAGATCGCCAACAGTCAGTCCAGCTTCCTGCCCTTCGTGATCGCCGGCGTGTTCTACTACCTGATGAACATGATCGTGGCCTTCGCCATGTCCCGGTGCGAGAAGGCGCTGAACTACTACAGGTAAGGGGGCGAGTGTATGAATATCCTTGAAATCGAGCATTGCCGCAAGTCCTTTGACGGAATGGAGGTACTGCACGACATCTCCCTGACCGTCAGCGAGGGTCAGGTGGTGTCCATCATCGGGCCGTCCGGCTCCGGCAAATCCACGCTGCTGCGCTGCGCGACGCTGCTGGAGACCATGGACGGCGGCTCCCTCAAGTACCTGGGCAAGAGCGCCGCGCGGAGCGAGGGTGGGAAGTCCGTCTACGCCCCCCACGCCGAGCTGCACCAGCTGCGCTCGTCCTTCGGGCTGGTTTTCCAGAACTTCAACCTGTTCCCCCACTACACGGTGCTGAAGAACATCACCGAGGCCCCGATGCTGATCCAGAAGCGGGATAAGAAGGAGGTCTTCGCCACCGCCCGGGACCTGCTTTCGAAGATGGGCCTTGCCGACCGGGAGGATGCCTACCCCTACCAGCTCTCCGGCGGGCAGCAGCAGCGGGTGTCCATCGCCCGGGCGCTGGCCATGAAGCCGAAGATACTGTTCTTCGACGAGCCTACCTCCGCCCTGGACCCGGAGCTGACCGGCGAGATCCTGAAGGTCATCCGCGGCCTGGCCGCCGAGCACATGACGATGGTCATCGTCACCCACGAGATGGCCTTCGCCCGGGACGTCTCTGACCACGTGATCTTCATGGACGGCGGCGTCATCGTCGAGCAGGGCAACCCCAACGACATCATCAACAACCCCAGCCAGGAAAGGACGATCCAGTTTTTGGCGCGGTTCAATTAACTTCTGATTTATCGAGCTGTTGCTCGATAAATCAGAAGTTAGTGATTAGTGGTTAGTGGCTAGTGGTTAGTGGTTAGTGGTGGATCAAATCCCTACGGGATTTGTTTGATTCAATGGAAACATCAGTGGTTCCACCGTTCCTACGATATTTAATCAAAGAAATCCGTAAGGATTTCTACATTCACTAGCCACTAATCACTAACCACTAGCCACTCAACTTCTGATTTGTCGCCCTGCGACAAATCAGTATTTACGGAGGTGATCCCATGACCTTCAGCTACCAAAAATACAGCCCCACGGGCAACGTCACGGTCCTGGTGACCACACCCGTTCCCCGTTCCATGCAGCCCGGGATCGCCGCGCGCCTGCTGGAGGACGTCGGCGGCGAGCAGGTCGGCTTCATCGAACCTGTGACCGACTCTCGCTGCGCGGCGCGGCTTCAGATGATGGGCGGCGAATTCTGCGGCAACGCCACCATGTCCCTGGGCGCGATGCTGGCCAGGGAGACGGAGCTGTCCGACGGCGCAGCGATGGATCTGCTGCTGGAGGTCTCCGGCAGCGCGGACCCGGTGGCCTGCCACATCCTCAGGGCGGGCGAAGCCTTCACTGGCACAGTACAGATGCCCCTGCCCACTGGCGTGGGCGAGGCCGTACTGGACACCGACGCCGGCGCGCTGACCGTGCCCCTGGTGCGCCTGCCTGGCATCGCCCACCTGATCCTGCCCGCAGACGCCGGCCTGGACGAGGCCCAGCTGCGCCGCAGGCTGCCCCTGTGGAACGACGCCATTGGCGCGGACGCCATCGGCGCGCTGCGCTTCAATGCCGACGCCCTGTCCATGGACCCGCTGGTCTGGGTGCCCTCCGCCGGCACCCTGGTGCGCGAGCACGGCTGCGGCAGCGGCACCGCCGCCATAGGCTGCATTCAGGCCCTCGCCGCAGGCCGCGACGTGGAGGCGGGCGTCCGCCAGCCCGGCGGCACGATCACCGTGCGGGCCAGCGTGGAAGGCAACGCCATCATCGCCTTGTCCATCACGGGAAGGGTGACGCTGGTAGAGGAAGGGAATTACAACTACTGATTTATCGAGCAAAGCTCGATAAATCAGTAGTTTCTCATCCAAAAGAGGACTGACCTCCCCGGTCAGTCCTCTTTCAGCTCTCCCTGTGCCACCCGCCAGGCCTTCCCCACCTCGGCGCCGGCGAGGTCGGCGGCGTCGGTGCAGGTGATGAAGGTCTGCACGCCCTTCAGCCGGCCCACCAGCTGGCGGCGGCGGCCGGGGTCCAACTCGCTCATCACGTCGTCCAGCATCAGCATGGGCCACTCCCCCAACTGCTCGCGCATCACGTCCAGCTCGGACAGCCGCATCGAAAGCGCCGCGGTGCGCTGCTGTCCCTGGGAACCGTAGGCGCGCACGTCCCGGCCCTCCACTAGGATCTGCACGTCGTCCCGGAGAGCCCCCACCGTGGTGGTCAGCCGCCGGGCGTCCGTCTCCCGGGCCCCGAACAGCGCCTCCAGGAAGGCCTGGGCATCATCCCCCGCCGAAACGCTGGGCAGGTAGCGGATCTCCAGTCGCTCTCTGTCGTCGGCGATGTCCCGGTGGATGGCGGCGGCCACGTCGCTGAGCCTCTCGATGTACTCCCGTCGATGGGCCATCAGCTCGACCCCGGCGGCGGAGAGCTGTTCGTCCCAGGCGTCCAGCGTGCCCATCAGCCCGGGCCGCGCAGCGATGGCCTTCAGCGCCTCGTTGCGCTGCTTCAGCGCCCGGGCATAGCGCTGCAGGGCGTAGTAATAAGCGGGCCGCACCTGGGAGAGGGCCATGTCCACGAACCGCCGCCGCTCGGCGGGGCCGTCCTTCACCGTGCGCAGGTCCTCCGGGGAGAACAGCACGCCGGTGACGTGGCCCATCAACTCGCCGGAGCGGCTGATCTCCTGGCCGGACACCTTGATCTTCCGCCGCCCCAGCACCGGCAGCGCGATCTCCACCCGGTGGCTGCCGTCCCGGCGCAGCGCCTCCACCCGCACCGCGGCAAAGTCGGCCCCCCAGCGAATCAGCTCCCGGTCCTGCCGGGTGCGGTGGGAGCGCCCCGTGCAGCACAGGTACAGCGCCTCCAGCACGTTGGTCTTGCCCTGGCCGTTGTCTCCCAGCAGCACGTTCACGCCGTCACAGGGCTCGATTGTGCAGGCCTCGTAGCTTCGAAAGTGCGTCAGCTGCGCATGTGTGATCTTCAAGAAACGCCCTCGCCTTCCATGGATGTGTGTCTATTATAGGCGATTTGGGCGCAGGAATCAAGGAAAAACCGCGCGCCAGCGGAGCACCGGGACAAGGGGACGGTTCTCTTGTCCCATTTTTCACCCAGTATCGTGGGACAAGGGGACGGTTCTCTTGTCCCACTTTTCACCCAGTATCGTATATCGGGACGGTTATTTGACGCAATAGCCTTTGACATAAAGCGCCGAAATGCCGCATGATTCTGCCCGAATACTTCCATCGTGGTTCCCATATACTGCCCTGTAGAATATCTTGACAAGAGTATATACTCTCGTATATACTCAAATCTAGGCAATTGTAAAAGTCGGCGCGGGAGCGCGAAATGGCAGCAAGAGCAAGCCGGACAAAGGATAAGAAGAAGGAACGGGGACAAAGGCACAGAGAGAAGGGTAGCGCAAAGCGGGCGG
>JAFRJF010000262.1 GCA_017432405.1 Clostridia bacterium
ATAAGCGTAGGTTCACAGGGAATGATCCCGATCGCCTCCGTATTGGCGGGAGCGGCGCTTCAGGCTTTCGGCAGCACAGTGCTTCTTGTCATCTGCGCGGCAGGGTTCACGATCACAGCAGTCCTGCTTTTGACAAACAGGCATGTCAAAACATTATAGACGATGCACCGTATTTCCCTTTCCTCAACAGGAATTCCTGTTTCATAAAATTGTGAATCATCGGAAGCGTGAAAACGCGCAGTTCGCTCTTGTGCGATCCTCAGGGTCTGGGACGATCCCAAAAGCCGGAAATGGCAAAAGCGGTGGCGCTCCGGATCGGGACACTGCAAAACCGGAAACCCGTCTTATGCGCGGGTCGCTAAGGTAGGGTTGTCTTTTTTGCATGGGGTATCCGCCTCTCTGCCAGTGGCAGGTCAGGGCCGCGCCTCTTCCCGCCCGCAGGCGGGAGTCCTTCGCACGCAGGGGCCGCCATCCCGGAACAGAGGGACAATCAGAAACAAAAAGCAGCGGAAAGCATCGGTTTGCCGGTGCTTTCGTTGTTTTATCCAATTTTTCCTGATGATTTTTGGCAGCTGAAAATGCGGTTCCCTGATTGAACGGGTCCAAGGGCTGTGTTAAATTATAGATAAGCAGGCATCGGCACCAACAACGAGAGAGAGACAACATGACCAAAGGAGGGAAGTCAATGGCACACAGACCCAATATATTGAAGCTGGCGACCAAAATCAGCCTGGAGAGTTTGACATACACCGGCATCACCTACGACGACCCCGAGTATAAGCTGCTGGAGCCCATCGTGGACGACGATATGTGCGCCGTCATGATGCATATGCGTCTGGAGGCCAACCGCACGGCGGAGGAGATCGCCCGCCGCGCAAAGAAGGATCTGGACTTTACCCAGAAACAGCTGGACAAGCTCAAGGTCGCGGGCGTCATCCGCAGCCGCGTGGTGGATGGCAAACTCTGCTGGTACTACCCTATCTGGGTGCCGGGCATCATGGAGGGCGTGCTCTCCAACCGGGAGCAGTGCGACAAGTACCCCGTGCTGGGCGAGTGCTTTGAGCGCTATACCCGCGAGCGGGTGTCCATGCTGGCGCCTTTTATGGACGTGGGCATGAATCTGATGCGTGTCATCCCGGTGCAGAGCGCCATCGAGAACAATTCCCGCAAGGCCAGCTACGACGAGGTGCACAAGCTCATCGAGGACGCCTGGGCCGTCTCGGTAGGCCCCTGCTCCTGCCGCCGCGCCCGCCGGCTGATGGGCGAGGGCTGCGGCCACCTGGAAGAGGACATGTGCATGTACCTCAACGACAATGCCAAGAATTATTCCGAGACCGGCGCGCACCGGCTGATCTCCAAGGAGGAGGCCTTCGAGATCCTCAAGCGCGCCGAGGACAACGGCCTGGTGCACGAGCTGAACGTGACCCCGGGCTATGACGACACCACCGCCATCTGCAACTGCTGCGGCTGCTCCTGCTTTGCCCTGCGCATTGCGGAGTACTTCCGCACGCCTGACGCCATCCGCACCAACTACATCGCCCGCGTGGACAAGGACAAGTGCGTGGCCTGCGGCCAGTGTGTGGAAAACTGCCAGCTCAACGCGGTGCGCCTGGGCCAGAAGCTGTGTCCCCGACCGGCCAACGAGGAGCGGCCGGAGGAGACGGCGCGCAACACCCTCTGGAGCAGCAAGCGCTACAATCCGGACTTCCGCACGAACCGCACCGACGTCATGCCGGAGGGCACGGCCCCCTGCAAGGCAGCCTGTCCCGCTCATGTCCCGGTGCAGGGCTACATCAAGCTGGCCGCCCAGGGCCGCTACGCCGAGGCGCTGGAGCTTATCAAGAAGGAGATCCCCTTCCCGGCGGTATGCGGCCGGATCTGCAACAAGAAATGCGAGGAGGCCTGCACCCGCGGCGAGATGGACGCCCCGGTGGCCATCGACGAGATCAAGAAGTTCATCGCCGAGCGGGAGCTTGACAGCGCCACCCGCTATGTCCCGCCCATGATCAACCAGCTGGGCAAGCCCTATCCCGAGAAGATCGCCGTCATCGGCGCGGGGCCTGCGGGCCTGAGCTGCGCCTACTATCTGGCGGCCAAGGGCTACCCCGTCACGGTCTTTGAAAAAGAGCGGGTGCTGGGCGGCATGCTGACTCTGGGCATCCCCTCCTTCCGTCTGGAAAAGGACGTGATCAACGCCGAGATCGACGTGCTGCGGGAGCTGGGCGTGGAATTCAAAACCGGCGTCGAGGTGGGAAAAGACCTGTCGCTGGACGCTCTCCGCGGTCTCGGCTTCAAGGCCTTCTATCTGGCTGTCGGCGCGTCGAAGGGCGCCAGGCTCTCGATCCCCGGTGAGGAGCTTGCGGGCGTCCTGAGCGGCGTCGACTTCCTGCGCGCGGTCAATCAGGGCGAGCGTCCCGCCATCGGGGACAAGGTCGCCGTCATCGGCGGCGGCAACGTGGCCATGGATGTGGCACGGGCTGCCCTCCGCCTCGGCGCGGAGGTCACGGTGTATTACCGCCGGAGCGAGGCGGAGATGCCCGCCGACAGAGACGAGCTGGCGGAGGCCAGAGAGGAAGGCGTCGCCTTCCGCTTCCTGGCGGCGCCCGCGGAGATCCTGGGCGATGACGCCGTCACAGCGCTGAAGCTGGAGAAGATGGAGCTGGGCGAGCCCGACGCCAACGGCCGCCGCAGCGTGAAGGGCACCGGCGAATACGAGACCGTGCCTGTCACGGCGGTGCTGGCCGCCACCGGCCAGCAAGTGGACCTGGGCGGCATCGGCCTTGCTGTCGGCAAGCGGGGGACCGTGGAGGTCGACCCCGTCACCTGCCAGACGGCGGTGCCGGACGTGTTTGCGGGCGGCGACGCGGTCACCGGGCCGCAGTTCGTCATCGACGCCATCGCGGCGGGCAAGGAGGCGGCGGTCTCCATCCACCGCTATGTCCATGCGGGCCAGACCCTGACGCTGGGCCGCGACCATCGGGATTACCGCCCCTTTGACAAAGAGACGGTGCGCATCGGTCTGGGCGGTTTTGACAGCGCGCCGCGGCAGAAGCCCGCGAAGGTGGCGGGCGCGGCGGCAAGGTCCAGCTTCAACGACCTGCGCGAGACGCTTACCGAGGAACAGGTCAAGACCGAGTGCGCCCGCTGCCTCGGCTGCGGCACCGCCGTGGTGGACCGCTTCATGTGCGTCGGCTGCGGCATCTGCACCACCAAGTGCAAATTCGACGCCATCCACCTGGAAAAGGTCTACGACGCGGACAACCAGGAGTACTTCCACACCCTGGGCCGGATCGTGAAAAACGTCCCGAAGATCGGCGTCG
>JAFRJF010000263.1 GCA_017432405.1 Clostridia bacterium
CGCGCTCGGGGGAATTGGAGTTGGAGTAGATGCGGATCGTGTAGTCGGAATAATCCTCTGCGGAAGCGGAGACCGCCGCCAGGGAGAGGGCCAGGGCTGCGACCAGCAGCAGGGTCAGGAATTTCTTCATTGAAAAAGCCTCCTTGTATTGATTTCACGGAGGCATTATAGCACAATTATAAGGAATTGTAAAGTCTCGATTTACATTTCACCGAGCATGTATCTCAACACGGCTTTGGCCGCGCCGTCATGGTCGCAGTCGTCCGTGACGGCGTCGGCCAGCTGCATGACCGATGCCACGGCGTTGCCCATGGCCACGGAAAAGCCTGCGGCGCACATCAGTTCTACGTCGTTGTTGCCGTCCCCCACCGCCATCGTCCGCTCGATGGGCAGGCCCAGTTGATCGCACAGGGCGCGAAGGCCGTCGTCCTTGCCCGCGCCCTTCGGCGTAATCTCATACCCGATGCCCAGGCAGCCGGTGACGCAGAGGTCCACCTCCCCCATGTCTTCGGTGAAGCGCGCCTTCTCCGCCTCGTCGGTGAAATAGAGCAGGAACTTGGTCATCGGCTTTCCACTCTGATGCCAGAGGGCGCGAAGGTCCGGCGTGAACCGGGTGCCCGCCTCAAAGACCGACTCAAACCCGGCCATGTTATAGCGGGCGATGCTCCTTACGTCCTCGATCTGCATGTGGGACTGGTTCCCGAAGAAGCCCTGGCGCAGGACGTCCCTTGGCGCGGCGATATCGAAGAGCCATTCCGCCACGTCGTCGTCGATGGCCGCCTGACGCAGCACCCGATCCGCCCGCACATCATACAGGCAGCCGCCACTCTCGTTGATGGCATAGCGAATCCCCGGCACCCGGGCCAAGTGGTCCCGCAGCTCCGAAAGGCACCGCCCCGTGCACAGCGCGATCACCTTCCCCGCAGCATCTGCCCGGTTCAAAGCATCCCGGGTAAAGGGCGTGATCTCATGCGCCGAGTTCAAAAGCGTGCCGTCCATATCCAGCGCGGCGAGGTCGTAAAGTCCGTCGGTCATGTCCTTTCCTCCTGCGTGTGATGAGACCATTATCGCAGGTCGGAGCGGATTTGGCAAGGAGGGAAAGATAAAATCTGATTTATCGAGCTGTGCTCGATGAATAAGATTTTTCCCAAACGCCAGCTGCCCGGCATTTCTGCCGGGCAGCTGGCGCGGGAATGATATTACTGGATCTGGATCGTCTTGACCTTGGGCATGGCCTCCTGCTCCTGCTTGGGCAGGGTCAGCTTCAGCACGCCATCGTTGAACTCGGCGGTGATGTCGTCCTCCCGGATGCCCTCTACGTTGAAGGACCGGCGCATGCTGCCGCAACGGCGCTCGCGATAGACGTACCTCTCGTCTTCGCCCTTCTCCTCCTTCTTCTCGTCGTAGTCGGCGGAGATGGTCAGCATGCCGTTCGTGACCTCAACCTTCAGATCGTCCTTTTTGACGCCGGGCATGTCGGCCTCCAGGGTGAACCGGTCGCCCTCGTCCTTCACGTCCACCTTCATGGCCTGCTCGGCCCGCGTCATGCCGAAGCTGTCGAAGAGGGGCTTGAAGAAATCGCTGGTGAAATCGTCAAAGAAGCCGCGGGGCGCCACATTGTGATTGCTGCGATAAGGAATTACGTTGAACATATTCATATCCTCCTTTTCGCTCCTCCCTGTTGTTCGGAGCGCTGTCGTTATTGTGGTCGGCGGCGGTGCTTTCCATGCCCTCCCGCTGACAATGTCTATTATGATCAATAGTCAAAGAAAGTCAATACTCTCTGCTCGATTTAACCAACAATAAACAAATTATAGGCAGCACAAGCCAACCATAGAGAATCCCGCTTGACAGGCAGACACATTTCAGTTATCATCAATAATGAACTGATCAAGCATCAGCAAGCGATGTATTCAGGAGGAATGGACCATGACCAAAACCCATGTGAACCTGGACGGCAGGACGATCCTGGTCACCGGCTCCCCCGGCTTTATCGGGGCCAATCTTGTACTGCGCCTGCTCAGTACGATGAAAGCCGGTACCGTCGTCAGCCTGGACAATATGAACGATTACTACGACCCGAAGCTGAAGGAATACCGGCTGAGCCTGATCGAGAAGGCCGCATCGGAATCCCCCGTGAAGCATGTGTTTGTCAGGGGCTCCATTGCCGACAAGGCGCTTGTGGACGGCTTGTTTGATGAATATGCGCCCGGCGTTGTCGTCAATCTCGCCGCCCAGGCCGGAGTGCGCTACAGCATCGACCATCCCGAGGCCTACATAGAGAGCAACCTGGTGGGCTTTTACAACATTCTCGAAGCCTGCCGCCACCATCCGGTGGCCCACCTGGTGTACGCCTCCTCCTCGTCGGTGTACGGCGGCAACAAAAAGGTGCCCTTCAGCACAGACGACAAGGTGGACCATCCCGTCAGCCTGTATGCCGCGACGAAGAAGTCCAACGAGTTGATGGCCCACAGCTACGCCAAGCTCTACGACATCCCCTGCACCGGCCTGCGCTTCTTTACCGTGTACGGCCCTGCGGGGCGTCCGGATATGTTCTACTATTCGGCCACTGAGAAGCTGCTTCGGGGCGAGACCATAAAGATATTCAATTACGGCAACTGCCTGCGGGATTTCACCTACATCGACGACATCGTGGAAGGCGTTTTGCGGGTGATGCAGGGCGCGCCCCAGCGCCAAAAGGGCGAGGACGGCCTGCCCATCCCCCCCTATGCGCTGTACAACATCGGCGGCGGCAAGCCGGAGAACCTGCTGGATTACATCGCCGTGCTGCAGCGGGAGCTGGTGCGCGCAGGCCTGCTACCCGGGGATTACGACTTCAACGCGCACCGTGAGCTTGTGGCGATGCAGCCCGGCGATGTGCCGGTGACCTATGCCGACAGCAGCGCCCTGGAGGCCGACTACGGCTTCCGCCCCGCCATCGGGATAAGGGAGGGGCTGAGAAGCTTCGCGGAGTGGTATGCGTCTTACAGGAAACAGGCATAGAACACCAATGAGACAGTCCCCCGTGGAATGCATTCCGCGGGGGACTGTTCGTATCGTCTCAATTATCCCAGTATGCCCTTGTTCGCGTTCTTCAGCGTCGGGATCGGGGTGTTGTCCAGGTCGTTGATGTGGCTGCCGGAATACCTCTTTGTCTCCTTGGCGATGACGCCGGAGAGCAGCAGCACGGCGAAGATGTTCGGGATGGCCATCAGGCCGTTCATGAAGTCGGCCAGGTCCCATACCACGCCGATCTTCAGCATCGAACCCAGGAACACGCCGATGACCCACAGGATCTTGTAGGGCAGGATGATCTTCTCGCCGAACAGATACACCGAGCAGCGCTCGCCGTAGTAGTACCAGCCGAGGATCGTGGAGAAGGCGAAGGTGATCAGGCCGATCACCAGCACCGGCAGACCCACGTGGGGGATCATCGAAAACGCCTGGCTGGTCAGCACCGAGCCGTCGCCGGAAAGGCCGTCAATGTGGGGGTACTTGATGATGCAGGTCACCAGCACCAGTCCGGTCATCAGGCAGATGACCACGGTGTCCCAGAAGGTGCCGGTCATGGAGACCAGCGCCTGGCGCTTGGGGTTGCGGGTCTTGGCCGCGGAAGCCACCAGCGGGGCGGAGCCCATGCCGGATTCGTTGGAGAAAAGGCCCCGGGCGAAACCGTAGCGGCAGGCCATGGTGATGGTGCTGCCGATGAAGCCGCCGCCCATGGCCCTGGGGCTGAAGGCGGAGCTGACGATGACCCCGATGGCCTGGCCCAGCACGTCGGCGTTCATGATCAGTATGACCAGGCAGCCCAGGAAATAGAACAGCGCCATGAAGGGCACCAGCATCTCCGAAACCCGGGTGATGGACTTGATGCCGCCGATGATCACCAGCCCCACCAGCGCGCTGAGCACGATGGCCACGGCGATAGGCGGGATGTTGAAGTTCTGGGTGATGTTGCCCACCACGGCGTTCGCCTGCACCATGCAACCGATGCCGAAGCCGCACAGCGAAGCCAGCAGCGCAAACAGTATGCCGGCCCAGCGGGCGTGCAGGCCCCGGTCCAGCGCGTACATCGCGCCGCCGATCATCGTGCCGTTCTCGCTCTTCACACGATACTTGACGGCGATGATGGTCTCGGCATACTTCGTGGCGATGCCGAACACGCCGGTCAGCCACATCCACAGCACCGATCCCGGTCCGCCAAGGGCGATGGCCGTGCCGACGCCGACGATATTGCCGGTGCCGATGGTCGAGGACAGCGCCGTGGTCAGGGCGCCGAACTGGGACACGTCACCTTCGGAGCCCTCGTCCCGGGTCACACTCATGCGAATTGCCTTGAAGATGTCCTTCTGTATGAAGCCCGTTCGGATTGTCATGAAGATATGTGTTCCAAAGAGCAGTATGATCAGCGGCCAGCCCCAGAGAAAGCTGTCCAGCTTGCCGATAATATCAGCCATGTTCTATCCCCCCTATTTATTTCACTAAATAATATTACCACATTCTTCCGTTCCAGGCAAGCGGATATTTGTTGTTGCATTTTCCCACTGTTTGAATATAATATAAGAAAACCACCCGGAGGATTCGACAATGCCCGTATTCGAAACCATCGACCAGGCCCGCGCCTACTTTGAAGGCGACCGCTTCGCGCTGGAAAACGGCGTCACCATCGACGAACTCTCCCCTGCCGGCGCCGTTTGCAGCTTTGAAATTACAACCCGCCATCGCAACGCCGAGGGCGGCGTGATGGGCGGGGCCATATTCACGCTGGTCGACCTGGCCTTCGCCGTGGCCGCCAACAACATCCACAAACCCACCGTAGCCCAGCAGGTCAGCATGAACTTCCTCAGCGGCAGCCGTGGCAGCCGCCTGACCGCCCGGGCGACCTGCCGCAAGGACGGGCGCAGCAGCTGCGTTTACAACGTAGATGTGTCAGACGACCTGGGCCGGGATATCGCCCAGGCCACCGTCACCGGCTTCAAGCTGACCGGGAAGCGGTAATTCATATGACCACCCCGTCCAGATGGTCCACCTCGTGTTGTATGATCTGGGCGATCCACCCGGAAAAACGCTGCCGACGCGGTTTCCAACCGTCGTCCAGCCAGGTGACCTCGATGTTCTGATAGCGGGTCGTCCGACGCGTGCCGTCGAGGGACAGGCACCCCTCCTCAGCCTCATAGGGCGTATCACGCCGAACGATTTCAGGGTTGTACATCACCACGTCCACGGGACCCATACCCACGACGATGACACGCTTGCGGACCCCGATCATATTGGCGGCCATGCCCGCACACTTGTCCCGGTTGGCGTGAAGCGTTTCCCTCAAATCCCGCCCAACGGCCACATCTGCCCTGTCGGCGATTTCGGATTTCTGCCCAAGAAACACGACGTCCCTGACGATCGAACGAATCAAGCGGCTCCCCTCCCCTGCGATTACGATGTCTCTATCCTAGCACGAGCCTGCCACTCCGTCCATCACAAGCTGTTAACAATTCGATCGTATGAGAACGCTCATTTTGTTAAATATCCAAACACATCCTCCAGGCTATGGACAAAACGCCTGCAAATGTGGTATAATCCATAATTGTTAGCGGCGATTGATTGTCGCGCCAATGTAGCTCAGTTGGCAGAGCAGCGGTTTCGTAAACCGCAGGTCAAGGGTTCGAGTCCCTTCATTGGCTCCACGCCGACGAGGTGTAGCGCAGTTTGGTAGCGCGTTTGGTTCGGGACCAAAAGGTCGCAGGTTCAAATCCTGTCACCTCGACCA
>JAFRJF010000026.1 GCA_017432405.1 Clostridia bacterium
ACCGTGAGCATCCTCGGCCTGAAGCCTACGACCCCGTTCGACGTGCAATCGACCACTGTCGGCACGCCCTCGGGCACGGCCCCTGACCTCATTGCCGGCACGGGCACCGTGACCTCGGCTATCATCGATCCGAGCCAGAGCGTGGCCGCAGGCACGAACGTCATCAAGGTGTCGTGCGCCGGCGGCGACTACATCTACCAGATGGGCACGGCGACGACCTTCGGCGCCAGCAGCGTCTATACCTACAACCTGACGGTGAACAAGACGGGCATCACGCTGAGTACGGCGAGCATCACGGCGTGGACAAGCATCGGCACCGTAAGCGGCGTGGCCGAGTTGCAGTAAAAGCGCAAGGCTATGAAGTTTAGAACGATTCTTCCCCTCGCCCTCGTCGCGGCGCTGCTCACGGGCTGCGCGGAAGATGATGCGGCGGACATCGGCGGCGGCAGACAGGCCGGCGGCGCGGGCGAACCCGTGGCGCTGACCATTGCGCCGGACGCGCAGACCCGTGCCGTCAACCTGACAGGCACTGCTTGGGAAGGCGGCGAGGAGGTGGCCGTGAGCATCGGCGGCACGGTGAAGAAGTACGTGGTCGGAGCGGACAAAACGACGCTCTCGCCTGCCTCGGGCGTGACGCCGTTCACGTGGTCGGGCAAGACGGAGACGAAGACCGTCACGGCGTGGTATCCCTACGCCGACACGAAGCCCGCCGTGACCGTGCCCGCCGACCAGAGCACGGAGGCAAAGTTCCGTGCGGCCTTCATGCTGGAGGCCACCGTCAGCGGCGTGACCTACGGCACGACGGCGGCGCTGACGTTCAACCACCGCACAGCGATGGTGACCATCAATGCGTATGACCTGAAAGATGGTTGGCTTAAGGGCGACCTCGTCCTGCTGACGAACCTGTCGGGCGTGAGCAGCGGCACGACCATCAAAACATACAAGAGAACCATAACGGGGGACTACGACTACTTCTATGCCCTTGTCGCGCCGCAGACCGTCGCTGCAAACACGTCGCTGCTCACCATCTGCAGGGGCGGCGACGTCTGGACCTACAAGCACAATGCGGCGGTGAACCTGCAAGCCGGCGGTTATGAGAGCATCGCTATCACTTACAACTCCGCCACGCGCCCTGCCATCAACGGCCACAAGTACGTGGAGATGGGCGACGGGAAGAAGTGGGCCACCTGCAACGTGGGGGCGACGAACCCGATGGACTACGGCGACTACTTCGCGTGGGGCGAGACGGCGACGAAGAGTTCGTACTCGTGGAGCAACTACGCGTGGGGCGACGGCAGCACCTTCACGAAGTACACTGCCAGTGGCGCTGTATTGGAAGCGGCCGATGACGCTGCGACAGCCAACTGGGGCAGCACCTGGCGCACACCCACGGATGCCGAGTGGACATGGTTGCGCGAGAACTGCACATGGACATGGCAGACAGACTACAACGGTACGGGGGTCAAAGGAATGCTTGTGACCAGCAAAGTTTCCGGATTCGAGACCAGTACAATCTTCCTGCCTGCCGCGGGGTACCGGAGCTATGCCAGCCTTAGCTATGCGGGCTCCTACGGCTACTACTGGTCTTCCTCCCTCCACAAGGACTACTCGAATTACGCCAGGTACGTGGGCTTCCATTTGGGTGGAGTCTACAGGGACTACGGCAGCCGCTACTTCGGTCAGTCCGTGCGTCCCGTCTCTAACTGATGATATGCCTATGAACGGAACATCGAACCACAAGGACTCGCGCCCTCCGCCTGCGGGGAAAGGGGGTGAAAACCGCTTGTTAGGAAGGGTGCTGAGCCTCTTAATAGAAAGGGGGGTACCCCGTACTAATAGAAAGGGGGGTACCCCGTACTAATAGAAAGGGGGGTACCCCATACTAATAGAAAGGGGGGCCCCCCATACTAATAGAAAGGATACCCCCCCATACTAATAGAAAGGGTCCCCCCCCATACTAATAGAAGGGGTGGGCACCCGATTAGGGAGATAGCTGAAAACAGGATTATTAACTAAAAAAAACGACTGATTATGAAGTACAACATCTATTTGAACCAAGGCAACGAGTAC
>JAFRJF010000264.1 GCA_017432405.1 Clostridia bacterium
ATGGTTGCAGAAGAAGATCAAGGACAGCCTGCCGAGGAAGACCAGCCTGCCGAGGGTAAATTCACCGGCGAGGAACAGCCAGAGCAGCCCACCGGCGAAGCCACCGAAGAAGAAGCTGCCGAGGGCGAACCCACAGCCGAAGGCGAATCCACCGTAGAGGAACAGGCCCAGCAGCCCGCTGACGAAGTCACAGAAGAAGAAATCCCCATGGAAGGCCCCGTGGAAGCAGAGGGCGACGCCATCCAGCCGGTCAGTGTGGTATTCGACGCCATGCCCGAGACGGCTGTGGTGACGGTCTGGCCCGCCGCCACGGAGGAGGTCCCGGCCCCCGAAGCCATCCCCGCGCAGGCGGACGGCTCCTTTGCGCTGCTCCCCGGCGAATACACCTATACTGCCGAGGCGGAGGGCTATGTTTCCCTTGAAAACGTGCCCTTCACCGTAACGGGGGACGCGCAGCCGCTGGTGCTGTCCTTTGCGCTGGAGGCGGTTCCTCTGGCCTTTGACCAGTCCCAGACCGTGAACGGCGTGATCGTCACCGTCAGGGCCGAGCCGGGCGTGTTCCCCGAGGGCGCGGAGCTCTCCGTGAAGCGCGTGCCGGTGTACAAACAGCGGCAGGCGGACGCCGCCGTGGAGGAGGTGCGCGACGAAAACCAGAACGTGGCCGTTTCCTACACCTTCGACATCAAGGTGATCGACCCCGAAACCCGTGAGGAGCTCCAGCCTGCCGAGGGCCAGACCGTCAGCGTGTCCTTTGCCCTGGCCGAGGTCGCCGACGAGAACCTGGAGACCAGCGTCTACCACATCGACGAGGGCGGCGCGGCGGAAAAGCTGGACGTGACCCAGGAGGATGAAGTCACCGCATCTGTGGAGACCGAGGGCTTCTCCCTCTACACCGTGGAATTTACCTACAACACGCTGGAATACGTCCTCCCTGGCGATTCGTCCGTGGCCATGTCCGAAATCCTCTCCACCCTCGGCCTGACCGGCGCGGTGGAGGCGGTGGAGATCAGCGACACAAGCCTCTTCTCCGCCAGCAATGAGACCGGCGAATGGATCGTCACCGCCCATCGGGCCTTTGACACCACCGAGTGGATGAAGGTCACGATCAACGGCGTGGTATATGAGATTATCGTGACGGATACAGCTGAGATTTCTGTAACCGTCAATGTGACGGGCAGCGGCTCGGTGTCTATTGGCAATCAAACGGCTACGGCGGGCAATCCGTTCACTACGTCGGTTGATGATGGCGCAAGCGTTACGCTGACCTTCGCGCCTGATGCCGGTAATATCGTGACCGGTGCAAAACTATCATATAAACCGAGTGAGGATGGTACCGCCGAGAAAGACATCGCCATCAGCGGCTCGACAGCCACATTCCAGATGCCCAACGACATCTGGAATGGTACGGGAGTGACAATCAATGTCACGTTTGGCGACGGTCTCGCTGGCGGTGCTGACGAAGCCTCGGCTGTGGCCTTGACGGATGCGACGGTGAGTAATCTGGCCGGAGGATATTACAAGGTAGAGAGCGACATCTCGTTTGACCACACGCTCAACCTCATCGGCGACACCTACCTCGTCATTGCCAGCGGAGCGAAGATGACCGTCAGCTCTTCCGAATATGGTATCAATGGCGGGTCGTATGCGCTTAACGTCCTGGGCGAGGGAACGCTCAACGTTACGACTACAGGCTCATATAAGATAGCCGTATATGTTTCCAGTTACACGCAATTGGGCTGCTCCGTAAACCTGACTACAACATATATAGGAATGCGATGCTCTGACAGCTTTAATATCAGCGGCGGCTCTTTCAAAACAAACGGTTCGGATGGTATCTGGCCGAATAATGCTGTTAACATCAGCGGCGGCAAGCTGGAAGCATCGAACATCGATGCCAATATCAACTTGAGCTATAGCAACACTGACGATTATATAAAGGTGGATAACTATACCAGTGGCAAGACAATGACGATAGCCAACGGGCAGACTTTCACCGACGGCACGACTAACTACAGCGGCACGATTACAAACTTATCGCCATTGAACGGCAAAAAGCTATTTCCTTTTGTTTATATGCACTTGACGAAACGGGATGCAACCTGTACAGAAGTGGGCATCAAGCAGGAGTGCTGGCAGCGCAGCAGCGACGGTAAGTATTTCTCGGACGCGAACGGAACGAATGAACTCAACGCATCGGATGTTGAGACTCCGATGATTGCCCACAACGGCATACCCCACGAGGCTACGGACACGCACATCGCGTATTGGCAGTGCTCCATGTGCAGCAAATACTTCAGCGAAGAGGGTTGCACCACGGAGATAACGGAAGAGGATACCAAGATTTACCGCACCATCACGATTGACGGCAGCATCAGCGGACTTGTCATGAGCAATGTTGACAAGGCTGTTGCAGGGACAACCGTGACGCTTACCGTCAGCCATCTGATAGATGCAAGCACTCTCCGGGTGAATGACGGCAGTGTTACGCTGACGGATGCAGGAAACGGAACTTATACCTTCACCGTACCTGCGGCAGACGTAACCGTGACGGCATCCACCGCTACCACCTATTCCGTCAATCTGCCTGCCAATATGGAGATTGTAAGCGCAACGAACACAGCAGATGGCAGCGGTAAGTACATTTCGGGAACGGTTGTCACGTTCAAGGCGAGCTTTTCCTATACGGCATCTAATGTGTATGACGGCGCGAACACACTGACGGCTGACGACAGCGGCAACTACAGCGTTACCGTAGGCACGGCCGACATAATCGTGACGGCCACCATCGAACACAGCAGCAACATCGACCTGTCGCAAGCCCCCAGTGACTTCACCGTCGTCGATGGCGATGTGCTGACAGGCTCGACGAGCCACACCGTGACGATTGCAGACGGTGCAAAGATTACGCTCAACAATGCGACTATCACGGGCGGCATCGTCTGTGGGGGAACAGCGGAGATTACGCTTGTTGGGGAGAATGCTGTTGGAGTTGCTTCACTTGATGGTACTCTTATCCATAAAACAGCCGGCATTCAGATTGGCGGCAACGGCAAAACACTCACCATCAAGGGCGACGGCTCGCTAACTGTAGCAGGCGGAAGTGCGTCTGCAGGTATCGGTCTTGGCAGAACATGGGACGATAACGCCACGGGCGGCAGCATTGTCATTGAGGGCGGCACCGTCACCGCAAGCGGAGGCAACGGCATCGGCACGGGTACGGTCGGAAACAGCAAGACCGCAACCGTTGGTGACATCATCATCAAGGGCGGCACGGTGAACGCACGGCTCGGCAAAAGCTATATCTATAATGGAAGTACGGCTACAATCGGCGCCATCAAAATCTACGATACCATCGACAAGGTGGACGCCTTGGCAATCACCGAGAGCGTAACCTATATGCACGGTGATACCGATGTGACGGCCAGCGCCAGCACCTACTTCACCATCAGCGAGAACGGCAACCGCCGCATCATCGTGCCGAAGGACGACACCGACTACACCATCACTATTGCCGACGGCATAGAGCACGGCACGCTGACCGTAGCCGCAGCCACGGCGAAATACATGCAGACGGTGACCGTCACCGCCACCCCCGCCTTCGGCTACCGCTTCGTTCGTCTTGTAGTAAAGGATGCTGATAACAACGACGTGGCATCGACCAACAACACCTTCCTGATGCCGAAGAGTAACGTAACGGTGAGCGCAGTGTTTGAGCAAGGCACTCACGGCACGACGGAGTTTGTGTGGGGTTATCCCGGACCAGACAGTTTTGTTAACGAAGCAACCATCTACGACGGCGTGACCACCGTGAACATCCAGCAGACAGAGCAGTCGTATAACATTCTGAAATACGAGGGATATACCTCCTACAAATTCCTGTTGGATAACGACACTTACGATGCCGACATCCCCTACGCTGGTGGCACGGGCGAGTTCTATGGGGCAGGCAACGACACAAACTTCCGTATTCCCGACAACGGCCAGACAGGCTACTACGACATCACGCTGACCGACGTGGGCAACGGCAAGTGGGGTGTATCCATTCTGCCCACCCCCGCGCAGATGGACGTCGTGCCCGACCAGACCTACACGGGCAGCGCCATCACCCCCGAGCCGCTGGTCATCGCCGGTTCGCTCAGCCTCACCAAAGACGAGGACTACGAGTACAGCTACACCAACAACACCAATGTCGGCAAGGCGACAGTGACTGTTACCTTCAAGGGTGATTATGAATCGCTGGGCAGCGTGGAGAAGGATTTCAACATCACACGTAAGATCACCATTGCTGATGGCATAGAGTATGGAACTGTTACGGCTAGTATGGTTGGTGCAGATGAGGGCGAGACTGTCACCCTCACCGTCACCCCGGCGGAGGGCTATGTGCTCAACCACTTCACCGTGACCGATGCCAGCGGCGAATCTGTCAGTGTGTCGCCGGAAGGCAGCTTCATCATGCCTCCTTGCGACGTGACCGTAAACGCCACCTTCATCACCGAGTGGAAGCAGCTGCAAAACCGCATGGCCGCGGGTGGGAACATCACGCTGGAGAAGGACATCACCTGCGTGGACCAGAGCGAGGGCCCGCTGGAGGTGCCCGAGGGCGTGACCTCGACGCTGGACCTGAACGGGCATACCGTCAACCGCGGGCTGGCGGGACAGGACGCCGTGGAAGGCGGCAATGTCATCAGCGTGAGAGGCACGCTGACCGTGAATGACAGCTCCACGGACAAGACCGGCAAAATCACCGGCGGCAACAATACCATTGGTGGCGGCGGCGTAGTGCTGGATGGCACATTTACCTTGAACGGCGGCGCGGTCACCGGAAACAGGACGAACAGCTATGCTGGCGGGATACTCAATTACGGTACTTTCAATATGACCGGCGGCGCGATCAGCGATAACAGCGCGCAGGATGCCGGCGGCGTGAACAACGTCGGTACGTTCAACTTTTCTGGCGGGGAAATCCGCGGGAATACAGCGAGCGGCAACTTCGGCGGCGGTGTGAACAACAATCAGACTTTCAACATGTCCGGCAGTGCCAGCATCGTCGGAAACCACGCGGCAACCGGTGGCGGCGTATTCAACAGCGGTGCGTTCACCCTGTCGGAAAGCGCTTCGATCACCAATAATACCGCGAATTACGGCAGCGGCGTGGCGAACATGGGCACCTTCAACATGACCGGCAGCGCCGCGATCACCGGCAATGCCGCGACAGAAGCTGGCGGCGGACTGTATCATGCGGGCAGCGCCATCACACTGTCCGGCGATATCGCCCTCAGCGGCAACACCGGCGGAGACATCCATCTGCTGGAGGTCTCCCCTGAGAACAAGCCCGTATTGAATATCTCCGGCGCGCTGACCAATGCTGACCCCATCGGCGTGTCCTATGAGGTTCTCGAAGGCACGCTCCCGGATACCATACCATTCACCCAGGGCCTGAACGGCAACGGCAACGCGGCGAACTTCAAAAGCGCCAGCGACGATTATCGCGTGCGTGTGAATACCAGCGGCGAGGCCGAGCTGTACGCGCCCACCTTCTACACCGTGACCTGCGCGTCGTGCGAAAACGGTAGCGTCACAGTATTCGGGGATAAAACCAGATTTGCCGAGTACGATACCGTCACCCTCACCGTCGCCCCGGACACGGGCTACGAACTGTCCACCCTGACCGTGAAGCAGGGCGAAACCGACGTGACTGTAAAGAACAACCAGTTCACCATGCCCGCGGGCGACGTGACCGTGACGGCGGCGTTTAGTCAGCATGAGCACGCATTCACATACACCGCAACCGGCGCGATCATTACGGCGACCTGCGCCAATTCAGACGGTAGCTGCAATTTGACCGACCACAAGGCAACGCTGACCATTAACGCCCCTACAAGCCTGACCTATGACGGTACGGAGAAGGCGGCGACCGTCACCGGCGCAATCCCGGGTGTGACCACGCCGGAGATCACCTATACCAAAAAAGGGGACGCTTCTTTCACCGGCACGCCCACAGCGGCGGGCGCTTACACCGCCAGCATCACGGTGGAGGGCGTGACCGCAAGCGTGGAGTACACGATTGCCAAGGCCGCCATCAATCCCACGCTCGTCATTCAGAACAAGACATATGACGGCAAGGAGATCACGTACACGACCGAGAATAACCCCGGCGGCGGCGAAGTGACCAGCTTCTCGTGGGAGAAAAAGAATAGCGACAATACTTGGAGTAGTGTTTCCGATACCCCTAAAGATTCCGGTACGTATCGTGGCACAGCCACCATAGCCGAGACAGACAATTATCAGGGTGCAACCACCAATACTGTGGAATTTAGCATTAGCAAGGCGGCTCTGACCGTCACGGCGAAGCCCAATACCATCACCTACGGCGACGCCCCGGCCAACGACGGCGTGACCTATTCTGGCTTTGTGAATAACGAGACGGAGAGCGTTCTTGGCGGTACACTGGACTACGATTACGGCTATACGCAGTATGGCAATGTCGGCAACAGCTACACCATCACGCCCAAGGGCCTGACCTCGGACAACTATGATATTACCTTTGCCACGGGTACGCTGACCGTCGGACAAAAGGAAGTTGGCCTGACATGGAGCAGCACACCGCTGACCTACAGCGGCTCGGCGCAGGCTCCCACGGCGGAGGCGACAGGGACGGTAAACGGCGACACGGTCAGCGTCACCGTCAGTGGCGGGCAGACCAACGCGGGGACAGGCTATACCGCCACAGCGAGCGGCTTGACCGGCGACAAGGCGGGCAACTATAAGCTGCCCAGTGCGAACAGCACGACCTTTGCCATTGGTAAGGCAGCCTTGACCGTCACGGCGAAGGACAAGACCATCACCTACGGCGACGCCCCGGCCAACGCCGGCGTGGAATACTCCGGCTTTGTGAACAGCGAGACGGAGAGCGTTCTGGGCGGCACGCTGGACTATGACTACAGCTATACGCAATACGGCGACGTGGGCAGCTATACGATTACGCCGAAGGGCCTGACCTCCGGCAACTACGAGATCAGCTACGCCGACGGCGCGCTGACCGTGGAGCAGAAGGAAGTCGGGCTGACGTGGAGCACAACACCGCTGACTTTTACCGGCTCGGCCCAGGCTCCCACCGCCACGGCGACGGGGACGGTGAACAACGACGCGATCTCCGCGACCGTCACCGGCCAGCAGACCGACGCGGGTTCCGGCTACACCGCCACGGCCACCGCGCTGACCGGCGAGAAGGCGGGCAACTACAAGCTGCCCGCGGCAAACACCACGACCTTCGCCATCGGCAAGGCCGCGGCGCGGACCATCGCGGATGTGATGCTAAGCCCGGTCTATACCGCAACGTCCGTCGCCGCCTCCGTGGCCGGGAAGATGCCGACCGACGCCGGGACGCTGACCTATACGGCGGGCACGGCGGGCAAGACCGGCGGTGTGACCGTTTCCGACTTCGCCGTGAGCAGCGACGGCGCTGTGACCGCCAAACTCTCCGGCGGCGCGACGGGCGATACCGTCACGCTGCCCGTGACCATTGGCTCCACCAACTACGCCGATTCCACGGTGAACGTGGCCGTGACCCTCACGGACAAGACCGACGCGGGCGTGAGCGTCGCCGGGGAAAGCGCGCTGAGCAAAACCTACGGCGACGCGGCCTTTGAACTGGAGGCGACCGTGGCCGACGCCGGGACCGGCACGGGCGTATGGACCTGGACCAGCGGCGACGAGGACGCCGTCTCGGTCACGTCCGGCGCGGCGAAGAGCACCATAACGATCAAGGCGGCCAGGAACGCGCCGGTCACGATCACCGCGGCCTATGTGTCCGATACCACCATCGGCAGCAAGCAGGTCCAGCTGAACGTCGGCCGGAAGGCCGTGACCGTCACCGCCGGCAGCGGCACGAAGGTCTACGACGGCACGCCGCTGACGAAGGCCACCTATTCCAACACCGCGTTGGCCACCGGGGACAGCATGGATAGCCTGGTCGTCACCGGCAGCCAGACCGTCTACGGCAGCAGCGATAACGTGCCCAGCGACGCGGTCATCAAGCGTGATGGCGAGGATGTGACCGCGAATTACGCGATCACCTACGCGAACGGCACGCTGGAAGTGACGAAGAAGGCCGTGACCATCACCGCCGACGGCGATACAAAGGTCTACGACGGCACGCCGCTGACGAAGAACAGCTATGATAAGACCGCGCTGGCCAGCGGGGACAGCGTCCAGAGCGTGACCGTCACCGGCAGCCAGACCGTCTTCGGCAGCAGCGAAAACACGCCCAGCGCGGCGAAGATCGTGAACGGCGCGGGCGATGATGTGACGTCGAGCTACGACATCACCTATGCCAGCGGCACGTTGAGCGTGACGAAGAAGCCCCTGACCATCACCGCGGACAGCGGTACAAAGGTGTATGACGGCTCTGCGTTGACGAAGAATAGCTATACCAAGACCGACCTGGCCGATGGGGATAGCGTCGAGAGCGTGACCATAACCGGCAGCCAGACCGTGGTCGGTAGCAGTAATAACGTACCCAGCGCGGCGGTTATCAAGAACTCTTCCAACGTGGATGTGACGTCGAGTTATGCCATCACCTATGCCAACGGCACGTTGAAGGTGACGAAGAAGGCGCTGACCATCACTGCGGACAGCGACACGAAGGTCTACGACGGTTCTCCGCTGACGAAGACGACATATACCAATACCGCGCTGGCGACGGGCGACGCCATCGAATCTGTAACCATGACCGGCAGCCAGACCGTGGTGGGCAAGAGCAATAATGTTCCCAGTACAGCGGTCATCAGGAACGCCAATGGCGAGGACGTCACCGGCAGCTACGATATCAGCTATGTGGGCGGAACGCTGACCGTGACGCAGAAGGCGCTGACAATCACCGCCGACGGCGATACGAAGCCGTATGACGGCACGGTGCTGACGAAGACGACGTATACCCATACGGCACTGGCCGTGGGTGACAGCATCCAGAGCGTGACCATGACCGGCAGTCAGACGAATGTCGGCTCCTGCAATAATGTGCCGAGCGCGGCGAAGATCGTGAACAGCGCGAACGCGGACGTGACCGCCAGCTATGACATCGCCTACGCGAACGGTACATTGGAGGTGACGCGCAAAGCCGTAACCATCACAGCGAAGGACGCGAGCAAGACCTACGACGGCAGCGCTTTGACGCAGGCTGGGTTCACCGCGTCCGGCCAGGCGGCGACCGACACCCATACCTTCACCGTCGCCATGACCGGCGGGAGCACGATCACCGACGTGGGGACCCAGCCGAACGTGATCGCTACCGTGGACGGGCAAGCCGTCACCGCGGGCAAGGCGAAGGAGATCGGCAACTATACCGTCACGACAGGCAGCGGCACGCTGACCGTCAATCGCAAGGCCGTGACCATCACCGCAAAGGACGCGAGCAAGACCTACAATGGCAGCGCTTTGACCGAGGGTGGCTTTACTGCCTCCGCGCTGGAGGCGGGCGATAGGCATACCTTTACAGTCGCCATGACCGCAGGCAGCACGATCACCAACGCGGGCACCCAGCCGAACGTGATCGCCACCGTGGACGGCACAGCCGTGACTGCGGGCATACCGACCGATGTTGGCAACTATTCCGTCACCGCGGTCAACGGTACGCTGGCCGTGAACAAGAAGGACGCCACTATTGCTACCGGCTCTGCCAGCAAGGCGTATGACGGTACGGCGCTGACCAATGCCGAGACGAGCATCACCGGGCTGATCGAGGGCGAAAGCGTGACGCTGAGCGCCACCGGCAGCCAGACCGAGGTGGGCAGCAGCAGGAACACCTACAGCATCACCTGGGACAACGCCGTGGCGGGCAATTATAGAGTGACCGAAAACCTCGGCACGCTGACCGTCACGAGCAACACCGCCAAGGTCGTGTTGACCGCTGCCTCGGCCAACAAAACTTACGACGGTAAGGCGTTGACCGCCAGCGGCGTTACCGCCTCCAGCTTGCCCGATGGATTCACTGTGACCGCAACCGCCAGCGGCTCACAGACCGACGTCGGTAGCAGCGACAATGTGGTCAACGACGGCTTCGTCATCAAGAACGCCGCGGGCGTGGACAAGACGGACAACTTTACCAATGTGGCGATGGTCAACGGCACGCTGACCGTCAATAAGAAGCCTGCGACTATCTCCACCGGCTCCGCCGGCAAGCAGTATGACGGCACGCCAGTGACCAGTGCCGAGGCGAGCATCACTGGCTTGGTCGAAGGCGAAAGCGTGACGCTGAGCGCCACCGGCAGCCAGATCGAAGTGGGCGAGAGCGACAACACCTACAGCATTACATGGGATCGTGCCAAGGCGGGCAACTACAGCGTGAACGAGAACCTCGGAAAGCTGACGATCACAAAGAACAGCAGCACGATCACCCTTACCGCGCCCTCCGCCAGCAAGACTTACGATGGTACAGCGCTGACTTGCGACGGCAGGGGTGAGAAGAAGGTGACCGCCTCCGGCCTGCCCGATGGATTCACGGTGACCGCCACCGCCAGCGGCGGCCAGACGAACGTCGGTAGCAGCGCGAACACGGTCAATGACGGCTATGTCATCAGGAACGCCGACGGCGAAGACAGGACCGCCAACTTCACCAACGTGACGAAGGCGGAGGGAACGCTGACCGTCAACCCGAAGCCCCTCACCGGCGCGGCGGTGACGCTGAGCGCGACGGAGTTCACCTACAGCGGGGCCTCGCAGAACGTGACCGTCACCGGCGTGAAACTGAACGGCGCGACGCTGGGCGCGGGTGATTACACGGTCTCCGGCGATACCTCCGGCACAGATGCAGGCACTTACACCGTGACCGTCACCGGCCAGGGCAACTACAAGGAAAGCGCTACTGCGACCTGGAAGATCAACCCGAAGCCGGTGACCATCACCGGACTCGGCGCGGCGAACAAGACCTACGACGGAAAGACTGACGCCGCCGCGACCGGAACCGCCGCGATCAGCGGAAAGGTGGACGGCGACGATGTGAGCGTGAAGGCGGGCGCGGCGGCTTTCGCCAGCCCGGGCGCGGGCACGGGCAAGGCCGTGACCTTCTCAGGCTACAGTCTGACCGGAAGCAAGGCGAAGAACTATGTGCTCTCCGCCCAGCCCACGAGCGTGAAGGCTAACATCACCGCGAAGATCGTGGGCCTGACATGGGCCAACACGTCCTTCACCTACGACGGCAAGAGCCATGCGCCCACCGCCACGGCGACGGGGCTGGTCGGGAGCGATGCTTGTACCGTGACCGTGACCGGGGCTCAGACGAACGCGGGCGATCACACCGCCACGGCGTCCGCGCTGTCCAACGCGAACTATGCGCTGCCGCAGAACCCGACGCAGAGCTTCACCATCAATCCGGCGACGGTTGCGGTGACGGCACAGGCCAAATCCAAGACCTACGGGGACGCTGACCCGGCGCTGACCTATACGGCCACTGGACTGGTGGGTAGCGACACACTGACCGGCGCGCTGACCCGCGCCAGCGGCGAGAATGTGGGAACCTACGCCATCCAACAGGGCACCCTCGCGGCCAGCGGCAACTATGCGCTGACCTACACGGGCGCGAACCTGACGATCAACAAGAAGGCGCTGACCGTCACCGCCGAGGCGAAGAGCAAGACCTACGGGGACGCCGACCCGGCGCTGACCTATACGGCCACTGGACTGGTGGGTAGCGACACACTGACCGGCGCACTGACCCGTGCCAGCGGCGAGAACGTGGGAACCTACGCCATCCAACAGGGCACCCTCGCGGCCAGCGGCAACTATGCGCTGACCTACACGGGCGCGAACCTGACCATTGGCAAGAAGGCGTTGACCGTTACCGCCGAGGCAAAAAGCAAGACGGAGGGCGAGGCCGACCCGGCGCTGACCTACAAAGTGACAGGACTGGTGGGCTCAGATAAGCTGACCGGTGCACTGACCCGCACAAAAGGTGAGAGCGCAGGTAGTTATGATATTACCATCGGCACGCTGA
>JAFRJF010000003.1 GCA_017432405.1 Clostridia bacterium
CCTCAGCTTTAGCCTCTGCGCCTTCCTCCCTAACCGCTTCCTGGCCGCTCTTGCCCCATGCCGTGTATATCAGCGAGGCCAGCAGCGCCACCACCATCAACTGGTAAATCAAAGTCTTTTTCTCTTTCATCGTTGTTCTTGTTATTTATTATTTGTTATACACTTTCTGACGATTTCCAATATTTCTTTTCCCGACAGCAGGGAGTCGATGAGCATACCTGTACCAACGTCACCAATCCCGTGTAGGCCGTCAGTTCCTCGTTAAGTGTCAGAGCATAGCGCGGCACGAGCAGGGCCGTGTCGGCAGCGATGCCGTAGGCCGTTCCGAAGTCGCCTGTGCGACTGTCGGCCATCACAGCACCGAGGCCATATTCCGAGCCGCTCGACGGATAGGTAGGCATCAGCAGCAGTGGCAACCGCCGTTCACCGTAGGGGTTCTTGCGGCGCTTTACGTAATCCCACAGGTCGGCTTCGTGGAAGACACCAAAGGCTATCAGTTTCGCACAGTCCATGATGCTGGCACCGCCAGCCCCAATGATGAGTTCAATGTCGTGCTCCTTCGCCACGGCGATGCCCCGCTCGATGTCCTCCAACTCGCGTGAGGCACCACCCAGTTCATACAGCGTGGCACCACCCTGCTGCACGGCTTTCGTTATGTCATCGTAGCAGCCGTTCTTCTTCACCGAACCGCCGCCATAGACGAACAGCACCCGTCGTCCCTTCGTCAGTTCCGCGAGGTCGGCCACCGGGTCATTGCGCATCAGCAGCCGCGTGTCGTTTCTTAATGTAAAGTCCTTCATTTTGTCGTTATTTATATGTTTCTAACTGGCTGCAAAGCTCGTGCAAGCCGAACGCAATGGAGCAAGTTCCAATTGCTGAGGCGCAGCCGAGTTTCGCGGTGTGATGAAATCACGCCGCAAAGGTACAGCAAAATCCCCGAACTTGCGTTACACAAAATTCGGGGATTTTTTCACGTTTTTCCGTTTCTGACGAGAAAAGGCCCCCTGAGCATTACGTTCAGAGGGCCTTTCATGTGGGGTATGCGACGACTACGGATTATCCATAGTTGTAGTCATTATCGACGCTAACCGGACAGACTAATGGTCGTCGCCGCCGGGCTCGTCGTCGCTGCCACCTCCTGACGATGAACCGCTGCCGGACGATGAACCGCCGCCGGGGGTGATGCTGCCCGTGCCTGTTCCGCTGCCGGATGACGAGCCGCTGCCCGATGACGAGCCGGAACCGCTTGAACCATTCGCCGTGCCGCCGTCGCTCTCGGGCTTCGGGCTCACGCTGCCGCCCTTGCGGCTCTGGGCTATCTGCAGTTCTATCTTCTGCAGGTCCTGATTGTAGTACTGCGCAGCCTGCGAGATGCCGTCCTCGGGCTGAATCTCCTGCACGGCATTCAGGTAGGTGATGAACTGGCGGTAGTGGGCGTCCAGTGCCTCGCGAGCCGCCTTCAGTTCGCCCACGATAATGGTCGATTGCTCCTCGTTGCGCTGGGCCATCAGCTGCTCTATCTGCGCCGTGGTCTGCGCCATGCGCTGGTTCAGTTCGGTCAGACCCATCGCGGCGAGGTCGGACTGGAGCGCGGCACCGGCCAGCATCTGCTCGATGTTGCGAATCTTGGCGTTCTCGGCCACCAGCGCCTCGTCCGTGCGGAAGTCGAAGTCCTTGAACACCTGCGACACGCGCCGCCCGTGGATGTTCAGCGCGTCGTCGTCCAGCTTCGAGGCCCAGAGGTTTGCCACCTTCTCGATGACGTAGGCCAGGTGGTCGCGCACCTTGTCCAGGTCGCCGATGGTCTTCGTCGACTGGCTCTTCAGCGACCGCTTGTAGGCGTCGTCGAAGGCAGTGAACAGCCGGTGCTGCTCCGTGCGCATCGTCACAAGCCGCGCCAGCGCCGACTCCACCTCCGCCATGCGGCTGTCGAAGGCCTGCATCGCCGCGTAGAAGAATGCCAGCGCGAAGTGCGACAGTGATTTCTCATTGAATTTCGTCATAATCTCATCTTTTTTTATTGTTCTACATTAGTTTCTTTTCTCTTTGGCCCCGTCGCCGACGGCAACAGCCCCG
>JAFRJF010000265.1 GCA_017432405.1 Clostridia bacterium
AGGTCATGTCGGTGTTCGTCCAAGCCAGCTGAGCGACCCTTTGGGAAATCGCGAAGGTTCGTGTCACAGTGGACGGCAGCTTATAATTCCCGTTGGACAGACCGGTCGCCCTGGCTGTGTAGCTGCCCGCGTTCCTCTGCGCGCCGCTGACCGTCACCGTGCAGCTGTCGCCGGAGAGGATGCCCGTGGCCGTCGCCACAGGCGCGTGGGCATTGCCGTCGTAGGTGAAGGCGGTGTTCGCCCAGCTCAGGCCCACCGTCTTCGGCGCGATGGTCACCTTCGTCTGGCCTTCCACGACCCCGTAATCCGTTATATCGACGTAATAATACACGGTATGGGACCCCGCGTCCTTCCATGTGGGGCTGCTGTGCCTGTCGTACACGCCCTTCTGCGTGCCGTAGGAAACCGTTCCGTCGCCATCCAGGAATACGCTGGCGCCGTGGGCGCTGCCGTCATAGGTCCCACTGAAGCCCTCGACAGTATAGACGGCCTCACCGTAGTTGAAGGGAGACATCGCCAGCCATTCGCCGGAAAAGTTTTCGAGCGTGTCTTTGCTGTAGGTATAGGTGAGCGTGCCGCAGGTGAAGCCGGTGCCCGTCCGGTCCTTGCAGGCCTTCAGGAAATACCTCTCGTTGCAGGCGCTGCCGCCGTCGCTGTTGGTGAGATCCACCAGGTAGACGTGCCCGTCGGGCATGTGCAGCGCGTTCCACATATGGTTGCCACTGGGAATGCTGCCGCTCATCAGCTCGCAGGCCACGTCCCCGTCAAAGTCGCTCAGGTCGCACAGGTACTTGAAGCCCTTGGAATAGCCCTCGCAGACCACCTTCGTGCTGTCGTCGCCGTCGAAGATGTACACCAGCTGCCAGGGGTCGCCGTAGGGGGTATTGCTGTCGCCCGCGGCGTCATGGTTGTAGGCCACCAGAGCGCAAATGACATTTGCATAGGCCTTCAGCTTGGACAGGTCGTCCCTGTTCGCGTTCTGCGAGACAATGTCCTCGATCCTCGAGGCCGCGGCGGTCACCCGGGCGGGCAGGTCGTTCACCTCATAGGTGCCGATCGCGCCGGTCCTGGCATAGTCCACGGCGACAGCCATCTTCGCGGTCAGGGACGTCAGTCGGGCTTTGCCGTCCTGCTTCATAACCCCGAAGCTCCATCCCATGCCGCCGGTGACCTTGTCAAACCAGTATAGCTCGTAGGGATAATCCGCCAGCAGGGCCTGCATGATCTTCTTCTGTTCAAAGCCTTCCTTCGAGAACAGGGCCGAACCGGTATTCGAGGCATCCAGGCTATCAAGCCCCAGCTGCCCGGCGGTCCACCAGCTGTTCGTAAGGCCGGCGGCATCGTCGCTGACCAAAAACCGGGTCGAGGTCCTTGACCCCTCGGCGACCTCCCGGATCATCGGCACCAGCGCGTCGTACAGCTTCAGGTTGATGCCGTCCAGCATGGCGCGTCCGGAGAAGGCCGAGCGCAGGGTGCGCTTCGGGCCCATGCCCGGCAGCACCCGCTTCATCCAGGCCTCGAACAGCGCGTCGTTGTCCATGCCGCCGGAGGCCGTGACGCTGTCCGTAACCCCTCCGCCTTCGTCCTGGACGCCGCCATTTGCATCAACAGCATCCGCCTCCATACCCAGGGCGGGCTCGTCAGTCACCGAGAGCAGCGCGTTCTCGTCCAGCTGAAGGTCCAGCAGTCCGTCCAGGGTCAGCCCGACATCCAGGCCGTCCTCCAGAATCAGAGCATCGTCGTCCAGCACGAGGTCCAGGTCCTCCGGGTATACCACCTGTTCCTCCAATTCAAGCTCGATCCCGCCTGTATCGACCTCCACAGCTTCGGCAAGCGTGAATGGCGCCGACATCGACAGCACCGACAGCATCAGCGCCAGCGCGATCCTGCAAAGCATCCGATGTTTCATCAGACACACCTCCCAGAGTCCTTATCAATACACAACTGTCCATATCGTCATTATATACTCATAATACAGCTTACCCCTGGGCTTGTCCAGCGCTATCAATGAAAAAACCGGGTTTTGCCCGGTTTTCTCAACATATTATACGCCCTCAAACTGCATACTGTCCTCGATGGCGGCGTAGATGACCCGTATTGCGTCCTCGTAGCGATCCTCCGGCACGCCCACCAGCAGGTTCAGCTTGCCCGCGCCCTGGTTGGCGGTGTTGATGGGCACGCCCTCCCGGGCCAGCGCATGGAGCACCCGCGCGTTGGCGTCGCTGGATTCGGTGTCCCGCTCGCCGATGACCGCGATCATCGACAGGTGCTCCGTCAGCCCCAGGTAATCCGGGACCAGCTTTTCCCGGATCTCGGCGAACAGCTCCTCCTTGCAGGGGGCCAGCAGGTCGCTTCGGATCACCAGCGTCACCGTGTCGATGCCCGTCAGGCACTGCTCGAAGGGCAGCCGGCGGTTCTTCAGCATGTCCAGCATCACGGCGGTGAAGCCCGACTCGTCGCTGACCATCACCTTTTCCACCTGGATCACCGACATGCCCTTGCGCCCGGCCACACCCACGATGGGGTATTTCGTCTCGCCCCGGGGCAGCTTGCGCACGATGGTGGTCCCGGCGTCGGTGGGACGGTCGGTGTTGCGGATGTTGATGGGGATGTCCAGGTCCGAGACCGGCAGCACGGCGTCGGTGTGCAGCACGGACGCGCCCATGTAGGACAGCGTGCGCAGCTCCCGGTAGCTGACGTATTTCACGGTCCGGGGGGCGGCGACGATGTGGGGGTCCGCCGCCAGCAGGCCGGAGACGTCGGTCCAGTTCTCGTACAGGTCGGCATGGATGGCCGCGGCGGCCAGGCTGCCGGTGACGTCGGAGCCGCCCCGGGTCATCGTGTGCACCCGTCCGGCCATGTCCGCGCCGTAGAAGCCGGCGATCACCGCGTTTTGAAGGGGCCGCAGGGCCGCGCCCAGCGTGCGGCGGGTCAGGGCATTGTCCAGGTGGCCGGCGTCGTCAAAGCACACGCACCACTCCGGGTCCACGAAGGTAAAGCCCAGCCAGGCGGCCAGCAGACGTGAATTCAGGTACTCACCCCGGCTGACCACGTAGTCCCGCCGGGGTTCGCCCTCGAGATGGGCCCGCAGCGTCCGCAACTCGTCGTCCAGCGGGAAGTCCAGCGCCAAATCATCGGCGATGCCCCTGAAGCGGGCGCCGACGACCTCCAGCTCGACGCTGAAATCCGCCCCCGCCGCGGCCTTTTCATAGCAGGCCAGTAGCAGGTCTGTCACCTTCACGTCCTCCGGACCGCGCTTGCCCGGCGCGGAGGCCACGATGAACCGGCGGGCCGGGTCGGCGCGCACGATGTCCCGCACCTTGCGAAACTGATCCGCGTCGGCCAGCGACGTGCCGCCGAACTTCGCCACAACCGTTCTCATACCCATATCCTCCCCGTCGATCAATCCCCGAACAGCTGAGTGGAGTAGTAGCGCTCGGCGGTGTCGGGCAGTACGGTGACCACCGTCTTGCCCGGGCCCAGCTTCTTCGCCAGCTTCAGCGCGGCGGCCACGTTGGTGCCTGAGGAGATGCCGACCATCAGGCCCTCCTCCTTCGCCAGGCGACAGGCCGTGTCGATGGCCTCGGCGTCGGTGACCACGTAGATGTCGTCGTAGATCTCCCGGTTCAGGATCTCCGGGATGATGCCGTCGCCGATGCCCATCTGGATGTGGGTGCCGATGGTGCCCCCCGCCAGTATGGCGGCATTCTCCGGCTCCACCGCCCAGATCTCGACGTCCGGATACCGCTCCTTCAGCACCTCGCCGATGCCGGTGAGGGTGCCGCCGGTGCCGATGCCGCTGCAATAGCCGTGGATCGGCCCGCCCACCTGGTCGATGATCTCCAGAGCCGTGTGCTTCTTGTGGGCCAGGGTGTTGTTGGGGTTTTCAAACTGCTGGGGCACGAACACCTTGGGGTTCTTCGCCTTCATCCGCAGGGCACAGTTCAGGCACTCCTCGATGCACTTGCCGATATCCCCGGCGTCGTGGATCAGCTTGACCTCCGCGCCGTAGTGGCGCACCAGCTTGCGGCGCTCCTCGCTGACGGAATCGGGCATGACGATGATCGTCCGATAGCCCTTCACCGCGCCCACGAGGGCCAGACCGATGCCCTGATTACCGCTGGTGGGTTCGACGATGATGGTATCCCTGTCGATCAGTCCCTCCCTCTCGGCGGCTTCGATCATGTTCAGGGCCGTTCGGGTCTTGATGGAGCCGCCCACGTTCAGCGCCTCCACCTTCACCAGGATCTCGGCGCTGTCGGGCCCCGGCATGCGGTTGAGCCGCACCATCGGGGTATTGCCGACGGCTTCAAGTATGTTATGGCAAATCAAGTCGAATGCCTCCAATTCACGGGTATTGCCGGAACCGTCAGCAGGCGTGTGGCGGCGCAGGCGCCGCCGCTGCATCTGTTCCCGGCGCATCGTTTTTCATTATAACACCAACGCCCGTCCACCACAAGCGGCGGAGCGGGCGTGTTGGAAGGATTAACAATCAGAGCCGGAAGTAGTCCACCGCCCCTCGGAACATGCCGTTGTCGTAGTTGCCGGGGACGTTTTTGTACAGGTCCACGTTGAAGCCCACGCGCTCGCTGTGGGCCATCTTGCCGAACACCCGGCCGTCGGGTGAGGTGATGCCCTCGATGGCGGCGCAGGAGCCGTTGGGGTTGCAGCGGATGTCCATGGTCGGATTGCCCTTTTCGTCGCAGTACTGGGTGGCCACCTGGCCGTTCTCCATCAGCCGCCGGATCACATCCTCACTGGCGACGAACTTGCCCTCGCCGTGGGACACGGGCGCGGTGTGGATGTCCCCGCAGTGGGTGTACATCAGCCAAGGGCTCTTGTTGGAGGCCACGCGGGTGCGCACCAGCCGGGACTGGTGACGCCCTATGTCGTTGAAGGTCAGCGTGGCCTCGGTGCAGGCGTCCGCCTCGCGGATCTCGCCGTAGGGCACCAGGCCCAGCTTGACCAGCGCCTGGAAGCCGTTGCAGATGCCGCCCATCAGGCCGTCACGCCGGTTCAGCAGCGCGTGCACCGCGTCCCGCAGTCTCGGGTTGCGGAAAAAGGCCGTGATGAACTTGCCGGAGCCGTCGGGCTCGTCGCCGCCGGAGAAGCCGCCGGGGATGAACACGATCTGGCTGCGGCCCACCGCCCTCGCGAAGGCCTCCACCGATTCCGCCACCGCCCGGGCGGTGAGGTTGCGGATGACCATGACCTCGGGCTCCGCCCCCGCCTTGATGAAGGCCCGGGCGGTGTCGTATTCGCAGTTGGTGCCGGGGAACACGGGGATCAGCACCCTAGGCCTTGCGATGGCCGTCGCGGGCCGCACGCGGCCCTTCGCCTCGAAGCAGCTGACCGCCGGCGCGCCGTATGTCTTTTTCACCGTGGCCGGGAACACCTCGTTCAGCCGGCCCTCGTACAGCGCCTCCAGTTCGTCGGCGGAAACCCGCTCGCCGGCCTGGCTGAACAGGCGCTCGGCTGTGACGTGGCCGATCACGCTCTCGGCCACGGTCTCGTCGGCGAACTCCACCAGGAAGCTGCCGTAGACGGCGTCAAACAGCCTCACGCCCGCGTGGAACGCCACGCCGAAGCCGTTGCCGATGGCCATGCGGAAGGCTGCGGAGGCCACGCCCCCCTTGCCCACCGCCCAGACCGACAGCGCCCTGCCGGACTTGATCAGGCCGTCCACCTTCTCGAACAGCGCCCTCTGGCTGGCCGGGTCGGGTGTGCCGTTATCGCGGTATTCCGGCTTCAGCCAGCCGATGGCGCTGCCCGCCCGCTTGAATTCGCCGGAGACGATGTCCTTCGCCGGGCAGACGCCCACCGCGAAGGAGACCAGCGTGGGCGGCACGTGGATGTCCTCGAAGGAGCCGGACATGCTGTCCTTGCCGCCGATGGCCGCCGCGCCGAAGTCCAGCTGGGCCTCCAGCGCCCCCAGCAGCGCCGAAAGGGGCCTGCCCCAGGCCTGCTCGCCGTTCATCCGCTGGAAGTACTCCTGGAAGGTCAGGTGGATATTTTCTGTGCCGTTGCCTGTGGCGACCAGCTTCGCGATGGAATCCACCACCGCCAGGTAGGCCCCGCGCCAGGGGCTCTTTTCGCTGACAAAGGGGTCGAAGCCGTAGGCCATCACGCTGGCCGTGTCGCTCTCGCCGCCCTCCACGGGAACGCGGGAGGCCATGGCCTGGATCGGCGTCAGCTGCCGCGCGCCTCCGAAGGGCATCAGCAGGCTGGACGCGCCGTTGGTGCTGTCAAAGCGCTCGGAAAGTCCTCTCTGGGAACAGAGGTTCAGGTCGGAAACCGCCGCCCGCATGCCCTCGGCAAAGCCCTTAGCCGAGGGGATATCGGCCTTGTCCTGGGCCTCCACGACGACATCGGTGCGCTTCGACGCGCCGTTGGAGTTCAAAAATGCCCGGGCCACGTTGACGATCTCCACGCCGTTCCAGCGCATCACCAGCCGGGGTTGCTCCGTGACCCGGGCCACCAGCGTGGATTCCAGGTTCTCGGCGTCCGCCAGCGCCCGGAAGGCGTCCAGGTCCTGCGGGGCCAGCACCACGGCCATGCGCTCCTGGGATTCGGAGATGGCCAGCTCGGTGCCGTCCAGGCCCTCGTACTTGCGGGGCACGGCGTTCAGGTCGATGTCCAGTCCGTCGGCCAGCTCGCCGATGGCCACCGACACGCCGCCAGCGCCGAAGTCGTTGCATCGCTTGATTATCCGCACGGCCTCCCGATTGCGGAACAGCCGTTGCAGCTTGCGCTCCTCGGGGGCGTTGCCCTTCTGGACCTCCGCGCCGCAGGTCTCCAGCGATTCATGGGTGTGGGCCTTGGAGGAGCCCGTCGCGCCGCCGCAGCCGTCGCGGCCCGTGCGTCCGCCCAGCAGGATCACCACGTCGCCGGGGGCGGGCACCTCGCGGCGCAC
>JAFRJF010000266.1 GCA_017432405.1 Clostridia bacterium
AGAAGGTTTCCGGGTGCTTCCGCACCAAGTCTGGCGCAGATGATTTCGCGTGTGTTCTCAGCTCTATTTCCTCGGCGGCTCTTCATGGCGTCTCTTGTTTTGATGCCATCGTTGCGGCCTTCCGGGGTAACGCTGTTGGGGCATTATTCGGGGTGGACTGAACAGTTACTTTTCATGACGGTAATCAAATGGCTGATCGCGTCCTTCTGCTCCGGGGACAGGGTGCGCCAGGCTTCGATTGTTAGATTTGATCTGCTAGGTTTGTAATGCAAATCAAGCCTTTTTCGGCTCTGCATCGGGCGTATTTCACAAGATTCTTGGTATTCCCAATGCTGCCTTTGTCATAAGCAATCAGATAGTGACTGTGTTGAATCATATATCTATTAACCCGGATGATTGCGGCTCGTCTGGGAACGAATTCCATTTCGCCCGGATAAAGGGAATCGTCGAAGTATGCAGGCAGTACAACCGGTTTGTTTGGATTGTAGTAAGCAAGCAGCAATGTCAGCCTGATTTCAGGATAGTGTCGCTTAGCTTTTCCGAGCGCTTGAGCTACAAGACGATCAAAGCTGCCGCGATTTCCAACGATAAATTCATTTACCCTGCATAGCGCAATGTGCCGCTCTATTTCACTTTCCAGGAGTGGCATCACTGAATCAGGTGTATCACGATGTCCGATGAAAAAACAAATAGGCACTCGGCTCATCCTCTCCGTATAGATCCATAATACTTGCACCCAAATATCCTGATATAGGAGATTATATCTCTTGTTTATAGAAATTTCAAATCGTTTAATAAGAATTCTCACTTCTGTACAATATAAGAGAATACTTGTTGGACAGGTGCATTGTTATGGCAGATCAAAGGGAACGCTTTGAATTTGACTTCATGCCGATTGGCCAGGCAATCAAGAAGGCACGCGAGGCCAAGGGGATGACCCGTGAACAGCTTGCCGGGATTATTGGCTATGCGCCGCGCCATATCCAAGCCATAGAAAACGAGGGACAATATCCCAGCGTCGAGCTTCTGATTCAGCTTGCGACAATGTTCAAAATATCCCTGGATTCATTTATTTTTCCGGACTCAGAAGGGCCCAGAAATGCATTGCGCCTAAGAATTGATGCGATATTGGATTCTTTGACCGAGCGAGATTTAAAGGTGATTGAAGCAACGGCAAATAGCCTCAGCAAAGTAAATGGATAAAATGACAAAATGAAGCAGGGCGGTTTCTCTCACGGAGAATGGGAACCGCCCCGCTTTTTGCGTTACATTAATATTCCGTCCGCGCCTCAAACACCTGCATGACCTTGCCGGTGAGGATGACGGTTTCGTCGGTGACGCGCACGTACAGCTTGCCGCCGGGGACCTGGACGAGTATGTCGGTGTCCTTCGGGCTGTAGCCGTTTTCCACCGCCGCCGCCGCCGCGGCGCAGGCGCCGGTGCCGCAGGCCATGGTCTCGCCGCTGCCCCGCTCGAAGCAGCGCATGCGCAGGGTGGTGGGGTTGACCACGCGGACGAACTCGGCGTTTACCCGCTCGGGGAAAAGGGGGTCGTTTTCAAATCGCGGGCCGAGGGTGTTCAGGTCCAGGGCGTCCACGTGGTCGGTGAACACCACGCAGTGGGGGTTGCCCATGGACACACAGGTCACGGTGTACTCCGCACCGCCAATGGTGGCCTTCACGCTGACGGCCCTGTCGCCCGGCAGGCTGCAGGGGACGACGGCTGGGTCGAAGGACGCGGGGCCCATGTCCACGGCCACCGACGACACCTTGCCGTAGCGGGTGAACAGGTGCAGCGCCTTCACGCCGCCCACGGTTTCCACGGTGATGTCCGGGCCTACGACGATGCCCCTGTCGTACAGGTACTTGCCCACGCAGCGCAGGGCGTTGCCGCCCATGCCGCCCTCGGTGCCGTCCCGGTTGAACTGGCGCATCCTGGCATCGGCCACGTCGCTTTTTTCAATCAGCGTCAGGCCCTCGGCCCCCACGCCGTAGTGCTGCTCGCACAGCCGCACGGCCAGGCTTTCCGGGCAGGCGATGTCGCCGTCCATGTTGTCGATGAGTATGTAGTCGTTGCCGGCGGCCTGCAGCTTGACAAAACGCAGCTTTTCATGCTCGGAGCGCATGTGGTTGATGTCCACCAGCTCGGTGTTCTGCTGGCTGTAGCGGGAAGGCAGTATGTCCGCCAGCGCCCGCGCCGTGTCCAGCGACGTGAAGCAGGCGATGCCCAGCCCCAGCGCCCGGCGGTGCAGGGCGATGTAGTCCTCCACCGTGCTGTCCATCAGCGCGCCGGTATAGATGATGTAGTTGACCTTTCCGCTCTCCAGCAGGTCGAAGGCGTGGTCGCTCTCCCTTATGCCGGGGATGGTGGTCACAGGCAGGTCCAGCGTGGCGATGGCGGCGGCGGTGCCCTCGGTGGCGTACAGCGCGCAGCCCAGGTCGCTGAAGCGGCGGGCCACGTCCACCACCTCGGGGTAGTCGTGCTCGTCCACGCTCAGGAACACGCCGACTTTCGTTCCGGGGTGGGGCAGCTTGATCCCGGAGGAGATCAGGCCCTTGAACAGCGCCTCGGACAGGTTCTTGCCCAGGCCCAGCACCTCGCCGGTGCTCTTCATCTCCGGGCCCAGGTAGCTGTTGGCGTCGTTCAGCTTCTCAAAGGAGAACACGGGAACCTTCACGGCGCAGTAGGGCGGGGTCCTGTACAGGCCGGTGCCGTAGCCCATGCCCTTCAGCGGCTCGCCGGTCATCACACGGCTGGCGATGTCCACCATCGGCACGTTCGTGACCTTGCTGATGTAGGGGATGGTGCGGGAGGCCCGGGGGTTCACCTCGATCACGTACAGCTGCCCCTGCCACACCAGGTACTGTATGTTCACCAGGCCCTTCGTGCCCAGGGCCAGGGCCAGCTTCTCGCTGCTGCGGACCACGGTGTCCATCATGGCGTCGTCCAGCGAGAAGGGCGGGTAGACGGCGATGGAGTCGCCGCTGTGCACGCCGGCCCGCTCCACGTGCTGCATGATGCCGGGAATCAGCACGTCGGCGCCGTCGGAGATCACGTCCACCTCCAGCTCGATGCCGGACATGTACTTGTCGATCAGCACCGGGTTTTCGATGCCGCCGGAGAGTATGCGGTTCATGTACACGGTCACGTCGTGGTCGTTGTGGGCGATGGTCATGTTCTGGCCGCCGATGACGTAGCTGGGCCGCAGCAGCACAGGGTAGCCCAGGGCGTTCGCGGCCCCGAGGGCCTCTTCCAGCGTCCGCACGCTCATGCCCTTCGGGCGGCGGATGGCGAATTGCTCCAGCAGTGTGTCGAAGCGCTCCCGGTCCTCGGCGATGTCGATGCCCTCGGCGCTGGTGCCCAGGATCTTCACCCCCGCCTGGTCCAGGTGCTGGGTCAGCTTGATGGCGGTTTGGCCGCCGAAGGCCACGACGACGCCCACGGGCTTCTCTACCTCGATGATGCGCATGACGTCCTCGTCGGTCAGCGGCTCGAAGTACAGCCGGTCGGCGGTGTCGTAGTCGGTGGAAACGGTCTCCGGGTTGTTGTTGATGATGGCCACGTCGTAGCCCAGCTGCTTCAGCGTCCACACGCAGTGGACCGAGGAATAGTCGAACTCGATGCCCTGGCCGATGCGGATGGGGCCGCTGCCCAGCACGATGATGACGGGCTTGCCGCTCCTGGGGAAGCTCCGCGAATCGCAGACCTGGTCGAAGGTCTCGTAGAAGTAGGGGGTCTCGGCGTCGAACTCGGCGGCGCAGGTGTCCACCATCTTGTAGGTGGATTCGACCTTCGGCAGGTCCGCCCGGCCAGAAAGCCGCGTCAGCGCCGCGTCAGGATAGCCCAGCTGCTTGCCCAGCCGGTAGTCCTCGTCGGAAAGACCGCCGGCGATGCGGCTTTCGAAGTCGGCCAGGTTCTTCATTTTATACAGGAACCACCGATCGATTTTCGTGATGTCGTAGATCTCGTCGATGGAAACGCCGGCCTTGATGGCCTCGAAGATGGTGAATATGCGGTTGTCGTCGCAGTCCTTCAGGCGCTCCCGCACGGGGCGGTCGCCGTGGTAGGGCCTGTTCAGCGTATCCAGCTTGATCTCCGCGCCTCGCACGGCCTTCATCAGGCCCATCTCGAAGGTGGGGGCGATGGACATGACCTCGCCGGTGGCCTTCATCTGGGTACCCAGCCTGCGGGAGGCGTTGGTGAACTTGTCGAAGGGCCACTTGGGGAACTTCACTACGATGTAGTCCACAGAGGGCTCGAAGCAGGCGCAGGTCTTGCCGGTGATCTCGTTTTTGATCTCGTCCAGCCGATAGCCCAGGGCGATCTGGGTGGTGACCTTCGCGATGGGGTAACCGGTGGCCTTGCTGGCCAGGGCCGAGGAGCGGCTGACCCGGGGGTTGACCTCAATGACAGCGTATTTGAAGCTGACGGGGTCCAGGGCAAACTGGCAGTTGCAGCCGCCCACGATGCCCAGGGCGTTGACGATGTTCAGCGACGCGCTGCGCAGCATCTGGTATTCCTTGTTGGACAGGGTCAGCGCCGGGGCCACGACGATGGAATCGCCGGTGTGCACGCCCACGGGGTCCACGTTTTCCATGCTGCAAACGGCGATGGCGTTGCCGGTGGCGTCCCGCATGGTCTCGAACTCGATCTCCTTCCAGCCGGCGATGTACTTTTCCACCAAGATCTGGGTGATGGGGGAGGCATCCAGCCCGGTGCGGGCCGCGGCGCGCATCTCTTCCTTATTATAGGCCACACCGCCGCCGGTGCCCCCCAGGGTGAAGGCGGGGCGGATGATGACGGGATAGCCGATCTCCTCCGCGATGCGCAGGGCGGTATCCACGTCTTCGGCGATGTCGGAGGGAATCACCGGTTCGCCGATGGCCTCCATCGTATCCTTGAACAGCTGGCGGTCCTCGGCCTTGTCGATGGCCTCCACGTTGGTGCCGATCAGCTTCACGCCGTGGGCTTCGAGAAAGCCCTCCTTGTCCAGCTGCATGGCCATGGTCAGGCCGGTCTGGCCGCCCAGCCCCGCCAGCATGCTGTCGGGCTTCTCCTTTTCGATGATGCGCTTG
>JAFRJF010000267.1 GCA_017432405.1 Clostridia bacterium
AAGACCGTGGAGGGCATCAGCGACATCCGAGACGAGTCCGACCGCGAGGGCATGCGCATCGTCATCGAGCTGAAGCGGGACGTGAACGCCAACGTGGTGCTGAACACGCTGTACAAGCACACCCAGCTGCAGGACACCTTCGGGGCCATCATGCTGGCGCTGGTGGACGGTACGCCGAAGATCCTCAGCCTGCGGCAGATGATCCACCACTACCTGGAGCACCAGGAGGACGTGATCCGCCGCCGCACCCAGTACGACCTGAACAAGGCCGAGGCCCGCAGCCACATACTGGAGGGCCTGATCATCGCCCTGGACAACATCGACGAGGTCATCAAGCTGATCCGCTCCAGCCGCACCGGCCAGGAGGCGAAGGAGGGCCTGATGAGCCGCTTCGGCCTCTCCGAGCGCCAGGCCCAGGCGATACTGGACATGCGCCTGCAACGCCTGACCGGCTTGGAACGGGACAAGATCGAAGCCGAGTACGCCGAGCTTCAGAAGCTGATCGCCTACTACAAGGAAGTATTGGCGAACGAGAGCATGGTGCTGGGCATCATCAAGGACGAGATCACCGAGATCAAGCGCAAGTACGCCGACGAGCGCCGCACCGAGATCTCCGCGCTGGAGGGCGAGATCGACATGCTGGACCTGATCGCCGAGGAGGATATGGTGGTCACGCTGACCCACTACGGCTACGTCAAGCGCCTGCCCAAGGCCACCTATCGCGCCCAGAAGCGGGGCGGCAAGGGCATCGTCGGGGCCACCACCCGGGAGGAGGACTTCGTCGAGCAGATGTACGTGGTCAACACCCACGACACGCTGATGTTCTTCACCAACCGGGGCAGGGTGTACCAGCTGAACTGCTACCAGATCCCCGAAGCCGGGCGCACCGCTAGGGGCACCGCCATCGTGAACCTGCTGCAGCTGGACGCCGGCGAGAAGGTGAAAGCGCTGCTGCCGGTGCCGGCGGAGAAGGTGGCAGGCCACTACCTGATCATGGCGACGAAGAACGGCGTGATCAAGCGCACCGAGCTTTCCGAGTTCACGAACCTGCGCAAGAGCGGCCTGATCGCCCTGGTGCTGCGGGAGGATGACGAGTTGATCGGCGTGGCGCTGACCGACGGCAGCTACGAGCTGCTGCTGGGCACCCGGGACGGCATGGCCATCCGCTTCCCCGAGACCGACATGCGCCCCATCGGCCGCGCGGCCATGGGCGTGAAGTCCATCGAGCTGAACCCCGGCGACGCGGTCGTGGACATGTGCCCGGTCTTCCCGGACATGAAGGTGCTTTCGATCACCGAAAACGGCTACGGCAAGCTGACCGAGATCGACGAGTACCGGGTGCAGAGCCGCGGTGGCAAGGGCATCAAGGCCATGAACCTGACGCCCAAGACCGGCAGGCTGACCTGCCAGCTGCTGGCCGACGAGGCCGAGGACATCCTGCTGATCACCGACGACGGCACCATCATCCGCGTACCCGTGGGCAGCATCTCCACGCTGGGCCGCAATACCCAGGGCGTGCGCCTGATGCGCGTGGCCGAGGAGAGCAAGGTGGTTGGCGTGGCCAGGGCCGAGGCCGAGGAGGAGGAGCCGGAGGAGCCTGAGGAGGACGGCGAGGCGACGAGCGAGGCTGACGAAGAGATCTGATCAACAGAAAGTGCTGGGGACTGTCCGACGAGTTGAGAGGATGGTCCCCTTGTCAATTCCGTGTGGACGTAAAAGGAGGGCATCAATGGCTGACCAGATGCAGCGCTTTGAAAACCAGCCCGTGCGCACGCTCTGGGACGAAGAGCTCCAGGAGTGGTATTTTTCAGTGGTGGATGTCTGTGGCGTATTGAGTGAGAGCGCAAATCCACGCCGGTACTGGAGTGATTTGAAGCGAAAGCTGAAAGCGGAGGGGAGTGAACTGTACGATGAAATCGTACAGTTGAAAATGAAATCAACGGATGGCAAGGTGCGTGCCACCGATGCAGCTACCCTCGAGCAGGTCCTGCGCCTCGTCCAGTCCATCCCCTCCCGCAGGGCGGAGCCCTTCAAGCTGTGGCTGGCTCAGGTGGGCCGAGAACGCATTGAGGAGACCATCGATCCTGAGCAGGCCATGGACCGGGCAGTGGATACCTATGCGAAAAAGGGCTACCCGTCGGACTGGATCCAGCAGCGCTTGCTGTCCATCCGTGTTCGCAATGAGTTGACGGAGGAGTGGAAGAACCGGGGTATCCAAAAGGGTGTAGAATATGCCATCCTCACCGATGAGATTACCCGTGCCTGGTCCGGCGTAACCACGCGCCAGTACAAGAACCTGAAGGGACTGAAAAAGGAAAACCTAAGGGACAACATGACCACCACGGAGCTGGTGCTCAACATGCTGGCAGAGACCTCCACCACCGACATCTCCCGAGCTGAGCAGCCAGTGAGCTTCGAGCAGAGCCAGGCTGTCGCCCGCCGGGGCGGCGGGATCGCCGGCAGGGCCAGGGAGGCATTGGAGCATGAGACGGGAAAGCCTGTGATCTCCACTGAAAATGCTCGAACACTGGGGCTGGTGGCAACAGAATTGCTTACCACAGAGGCTGTTGAGGAAGGAAAGAAAGAGTGAAGAGCCGCGGCGGAGGAGCCTGAGGAGGACGAGAACCTCGGGAATGCGCCGGAGAACGACGAGATCTGATGAATAAATAATCATAGCACAGTCAACACAAGGGGCCCTTCGGCGAAAATGCCGAAGGGCCCTGCTGTGGCATTTATCTGTAGCCTATTGCACCTTCGTGGATTTGGTCTTCGACCAGGCTGACCAGTAGGTCTTCCTGCCCACCTTCCTGTAGGCGCGGATGCGCACATAGTACTTCTTCCCGCTCTTCAGGCCTTTGATCACCTTCTTCGCTGTCGCAGCTTTCTTCACCCTGACTGTCGTGCCGTCCTTCAATTTGGAATTCAGCCCGTATTCGATCTCATACCCGGTCACGTCCTCACGGGCCGTCCACTGGACGGAAAGCTGCTTCGTGCCTGCAGCCAGCTTCGAGATGGATACATTCTTCGGGTTGATGGCAAAGGTCAGCTTTTTCGTGCCTGTGAAGTTCCCCTTGCCAGTCAGCGTCACCGTGGCAGTGCCCACTTCGATGTTGTTCTTGTAGGCGACGGTGTAGTCCGTGCCCTTTTTCAGCTTTGCTGTGCCGAACTTCACCGTCACCGCGGGTTTCCTCGCCGCTCCGGAGTATACCGCGTCCTTCAGCGCGCTGAAAGTACACTTCGAAAGCTTTGCGGGCTTAATGGTGAAGGTGACCTTCCTTGTTCCGGTGTAGTCGCCTTTGCCGGTCAGCGTCACGGTGGCGGTGCCAGCCCCTTTGTTGTTCTTGTAGGAAACAGTGTAGTCGGTGCCCTTCACGAGCTTTGTCTTGCCGTACTTCACCGTCAACGCGGGCTTGAGCGCCTTGCCGGTGTAGGTCTGGTCCTTCACAGTGACCGCGCACTTGCTGATGTTGACCGGCGCGGGCGTCACGCTGGGATCGTTGATCACATGAAAGGTGATCGTATGCTTGTCGTACTCGGCGTTGCCGACGTATACCCCGATTTCAAGGCAGGCCGTGCCTACGCCGGTACCCTGGAAGACGAGGGAAAAATCGCAGACGTAGCGGCCGTCCTCCTCCCGCAGCGGAGGGATGTCGCCGCCGTTGGACTGGGCTGAGACCAGATTGATGACGTCATCTCCGCTCTGGCCGAAGCCCCAGTTGTAATCGGTCTCCATCCGGTAGAGGGACAGCCTGAAGTTGAAGCAGGCGGTGTCGCTGTAGGCCAGGTTGATGGTGTATTCCGTCTGTTCCGGAATCAGATAATAGCCGGGGTTATAGCCGGGGGTTTCCGGCTGGGGTTCAGGGGACGAACCGTCGTCGACCGTGACCGTGATGACCTCGGGATCCGACGTGCCCAGGTGGGAGGCAACGCTGAGCCTGTATGTGCCTGGCTCGGTCAGGTTGACGGTGGCATAGCACTTGCTGGTGCCGTTGAAGGTCATGTTGTTGTTGCGGATCTCGATGACCTCGGTGTGGCCGTCCTTGGTAATGCCGAGGTAGGTGGGCATGTAATTGTTATAGATCTCGGCATCGGTCAGGAGGTAGCCCGACGATCCCCACACGCCGTCGTCGTCGTAGGTCAGGAGTATATCCACCTCTCCCGGGGACAGTATGTCGCCGTCCGAAGGCTGGACGAAGTGCGCCAGGTTACCGGAGACGTAATTGACCACCGGGGCGTCCGCCTGCAGAGCGACGTTTTCCAATGCCTCTACATTCACGTCCACCGACGGCGCGACGTCCTCCAATACCACCGCTTCCTCGTCTACCGGCGCGATGAGTATATTATACTCCGCCATTGCCGTATTTACCGTTGCCAGCAGCAGCGCCGCCAGCAGGATGTACAGGAATTTCTTCATAATCATTCTCCCCTGTTGCGTCGTTGTGTTGCGCCTACGGATATATTATATTATAAAATATTAAAATGTCAATATTTTAATATAAAAGAGTTAAGGGGGCAGATCGCTTCAAATTATAGAGTCACAGGGACAGGTCCCTAGACTCACCCGATGAAGCAGGAAAGTGAGTCAGGGGACCTGTCCCCGCGACTCAAGCGGGAAAGTGAGTCAGGGAACCTGTCCCCGTGACTCTTTGCCGATGACGGCAAGGGATGCTGCTATATATTGAATCTCCGATCCACATCCTCCCGGGTCCACGTCCCCTCTGTCGCCCCAACCCTCTCCACGCACAGCGACGCGGCGGCATTGGCGTAGCGGCCGCAGTCGGCGAAGGATCGGCCATCGAGGATGGCGGCAATAAAGGCCCCGGCGAAGGTGTCGCCCGCGCCGGTGGTGTCCACGCAGCGGACGCCGGGCACGGCGGGGACCAGGTGGCGTTCTTCCCGACTCTTCAGCAGGCAGCCCTTGCCGCCCAGCTTCAGTGCCACGTGTTTGACCCCGCAGTCCAGCAGGGCGTCGGCCACGGCGTCGGGGTCCTGTTCGCCGGTGAGGGTCGCGGCTTCTTCGAGATTTGGGAAAAAGTAGTCCAGCCGGGAGAGCAGAGCGCCGGCCTCCCGCAGGGTTTCCCCGTTCTTGGGGCGGGTGGTGTCGGCGCAGAGGATCAGGCCCCGGGACTTCAGGATGTCGAACAGTGTGGCGGTGTCCTCGAGTGTCAGCCGGGGCGATACGAACAGGCTGGCCAGGCAGGCGACCCTTGCGCCGGAGAGGGCAGGGGCGTCCAGGGCGGGCAGTATGTCCGAAAGACCCAATTGTCGCAGGCTGCCGCTGCGGCTGGTGATGAAGCCGCGCTCGCCGTCGGGGCGCACCAGCACGACGTTGATGCCGGTGTCCAATCCCTCCCGCACGGTTACAGCGGAGACATCTACGCCTGCCCCGGAGAGGGTTTGGCGGATGAAATCGCCGGGGGCGTCGTCGCCCACCACGCTGACCAGCGCCGGCGCGTGTCCCAGCCGGGCCAATACCAGCGACTCGTTGGCCGCGTCCCCGCCCAAGCCCATGGCGATGCGCTCCAGCGGCGTGGAGTGGGCGGTGAATATGTCCGGGGTAACGGGCGACAGGGGAATGTCGACGATCGCCGCGCCGATGATGATGGAATCGGGCATGGGGGGGAGCCTCCTTTGGAAATTCAGATTTGTCGCATCGCGCCAAATCAGAATTTTCTTCTATTTTACCACATCTCGCCATATCCTTCAACGTCGGTTTGACTCAAGCGCGGCAAGGTGATATAATACATCAAAACGTGACAGGGGTGTTATCACATGAAGGTATTGCTGATCAACGGCAGCCCGAAGGCTAACGGCAACACGGCGCTGGCGCTTTCTGAGATGGTGAAGATTTTCGAGGCCGAGGGCATTGAGGCGGAGACGATCCATGTGGGCAACAAGGCCATTCGGGGCTGTATCGCCTGCAATCAGTGCGGCAAGCTGGGCAAGTGCGTATTTGACGACATGGTGAACGAGGTCGCGCCGAAGTTCGAGGCGGCGGACGGCATCGTAGTGGCCAGCCCGGTGTACTATGCCGGCCCCAATGCCACGGTCATGGCGTTCCTGGACCGGTTGTTCTATTCCACGGGCTTCGACAAGACCATGAAGGTGGGCGCCGCGGTGGCGGTCTGTCGACGGGGCGGCTCGTCCGCGGCCTTCGACCGGCTGAACAAGTATTTCACCATCTCCGGCATGCCGGTGGCCTCCGGCTACTACTGGAACAGCGTCCACGGCATGACGCCCGGCGAGGCGGCCCAGGACGCCGAGGGCCTGCGGAACATGCGCATGGTGGCGCGCAACATGGCCTTCCTGGTCAAGAGCATCGCCCTGGGCCGGGAAAAGTACGGCCTGCCCGTGAAGGAGCAGGGCGAGATGACCAATTTTATCCGGTGAGGCGAGGGCAATGTACAACGAACTGACGGAAGTGGATATCAAAAAGATGCAGGAGGAGATCGACTACCGCATGAAGGTGGTGCGGCCCAAGTGCATCGAGGATTTAAAAACCGCCCGGGGCTTCGGCGACCTGAGCGAAAACTATGAATACAAGGCCGCCAAGCAGGAGCTGCGCCGTTGCGACAGCCGCCTGCGCTACCTGCGGCGGATGATCGCCACCGCCAAGGTCATAAAGTCCGACAATCGCGAGGGCGTGGCGGGCCTGTTCGACCGGGTTACCATCGAATACGTGGAGGACGGCGACACCGAGACCATCACGCTGATGACCACCCTGCGGGAGGACGCCGTCAACGGCATCATCAGCAAGGAATCCCCCCTGGGCAAGGCCGTCATGGGCCGCCGCGTAGGGGAGACGGCCACCGTGCGCGTGGACGGGGAGAACAGCTATACCATAAAGGTTTTGAAGATCGAAAAGGGCCAGGACGACGATAGCCTGCCCATCAGCGCGTTTTGACAGGCAACTACTGATTTATCGAGCTGTGCTCGATAAATCAGTAGTTGTCCACTTGACACCGATGTTGTGATGTGCTATAATTAATTTTGCAAAATTAATTAAATGCAACCGAATGGAGGATTATCATGCATCACGACTACAAGACACAAATGACCTGTTCCCAGATGATCAGCTATGATCTGGATGGGGACGTGGTCAGCAACATCAGCTTCCTGGGGGGCTGCAACGGCAACCTGAAGGCGATATCGAAGCTGGTGGACGGCTGGACGGTGGAGAAGATCGAATCGTATCTGCTGGGGAACCTCTGCGGCGCTCGGCCCACCTCCTGCGCCGACCAGCTGGCGAAGGCCGTGCGCGCGGGCTATGAAGAGGAAAGGAAGGGAGCGTAAGCCATGAGGACTGAGGTGCGTTATTTCAGCAAGGGCGGCGCCACGAAGAAGCTGGCGGACGCCATCGCCGAGGCTGTGGGGGCCGAGGCCAGGACCGTGGACCAGCCGCTTGAGAAGTATGCCGACGTGGTGTTCCTGGGCGCCAGCGTGTATGGTGGCAAGCCCGACCCGGCGGTGGTCAATTTCATCAGCGCCAACGCGAAGAATATCGGAAAGATCGTGGTGTTCGGCAGTGCCTGCACCAAGAAATCCACCTATGCGGCCATCAAGTCCGCGGCGGCGGGCAACGCGGTGAAGACCGCGGAGATGTTCTTCCAGTGCAAGGGTGAATTCCTGTTCCTGAATAAGGGCCGTCCCAATGCCCAGGACTGCGCCGATGCGGCGGAGTTTGCCCGCAAGCAGGTCAAGCTGCTCGGGGTGACCTGACATGGCCGACGCACAGCAGTATGAGGCGCTGAAGCTGGAAAACCAGCTGTGCTTTCCGCTCTACGCCTGCGCCCGGGAGGTCGTGAAGAAGTACAAGCCCTTCCTGGACGACATCGACCTGACCTACACCCAGTATGTGACCATGATGGTGCTGTGGGAGAAGCCCTCGGTTACCAGCAAGGAGATCGGGGAGCGGCTGCACCTGGATTCCGGCACGCTGACGCCGGTGATCAAGAAGCTGGCCGAGAAGGGCCTGGTCACCCGCGCCCGCTCCGCCGAGGACGAGCGCAACCTGGTGGTCACCCTGACCGACGCGGGCCTGGCCCTGCGGGACCGCGCCGCCTGCATCCCCGGCCAGATGGGCAAGTGCATCTGCCTGAGCCCCGAGGATGCGGGGACGCTGTATCGGATACTTTATCAGCTGCTGGGCAGTATGTAAGAAGCCAACGCCTCCGGCGTATCGACGATGATCGATGCGCCGGCTTTTTTCAGTTGTTCCCGGGTGCGGAAGCCCCAGGTGACGCAGGCGCAGTCGATGCCTGCGTTTTTTGCGGTGTCGATGTCCACCTCGGTATCACCCACGTACAGGCAGCGCGCCAGGGGCATGTTCAGCCGCCGGGCGGCGGCTTCCACCATGTCGGGGTGGGGCTTTCGGCGCACGCCCTCCAGTTCACCCACGGCCAGGCTGACCAGGCCGGAAAAGTACTGCCGGGCCAGGGGCTGCACGGCGGCGTCAGGCTTGTTGGAGAGGATCGCCAGAGGCAGGCCGTCGGCCTTCAGCCGTTCCATCATCGGCAGTATGCCGTCGAAGGGGCGGCTTTTGTCCCCGGCGTGCCGGGCGTAGTAGGGACGGTAGTGGTCCAGCGCCTCGTCCACCCGGGCCTGGGAGAGATCCGGCAGGATGGCGTGCATCAGGTGGTCCACGCCCCAGCCCAGGTGGGGCTTGAGCTCATCGGCAGTGCGTTCCGGCAGGTCGAAGTGGCGCATGGTGTGGTTCACGGCGTCCGCGATGTCCTGCAGGGAATCCACCACCGTGCCGTCGAGATCAAAGAATATCGCGTCGTATTTCATGCTATCACCCATGATAAGAGCCAGCCCCACAGGGCTGGCTCTTGACAGTCTATATCTTACAGGTTCTCCTCCAGGAAGGCCAGCAGGCCGGCGGCGGCCTCTTCCTCGTTCGCGCCGTCGCAGGTGATGGTGACCTCGGTGCCCTGCTTCACGCCCAGGGCCATCAGCTTCATCAGCTGGCCCAGGTTGACCGTCTTGCCGTTGGCGGTGATGGTCACGGCGGTGTCGGCATAGCTCTTGGCCTTCTTGGACAGCAGGCCGGCGGGACGGGCGTGGATGCCCAGGGCGTCCTTGATGGTGTAGGTAAACTGCTTCATGGAATGTCGCTCCTTTACAAATTGATTGGTCGGTTAAAACCATAACATGTTCATTATACGCCATGCGGGGACAAATGTCAATGTTCGATCAGCAAACCTCGGGGTAATCCTCTGAGCGCACCTGGATCACCTGCATGCCGGCGGCGCGCAGCTGGTCCAGTACACCGGCGGGGGCAAATTCGTCGGTGATCACGCAGCCCTTCTTCTCCAGGTGGAAGCTGGCGTAGGTACCGGCCTTGCCGATCTTGGTGTAGTCGGCGAGTATGAAATAGGCGTCGGCGTGCGCGATCATCGTCTCGTTGATGCCCAGCTCGGCGGGGATGCCGCAGAGGATCTCGCCGTCGGGGGAGATGCCGGTGCAGCCCAGGAAGGCCTTGTCAGCATGCACGTCCATCAGGTTGCGAAGGGCCAGATCCCCAGTGAGGATGTGGCGCGAGCCCCGCAGCATACCGCCGGACAACTGCGCGTCCACGCCGTCGGGAAAGCGATGACCCACCATCATGGCGTTGTTGGTGAACGCGGAGATCGACTTGCCATCCAGATGGTCCAGCACCGCCAGGGCCGTATTGCTGCCGTTGATCAGCAGGCTGTCGCCGGTTTCCACCAATGAGGCGGCGCGGCGGGCGATCAGGCGCTGGCATTGGGCCACCCGGCTCTTCTCATCGGGGGCGACGGCGCGCACATCGACGGTCGCGCCGCCGTGGAACCGGCTGATCTTGCCCTGCTCCTCCAGGGTCTGCAAATCGCGCCGAACGGTCATTGCGGAGATGTCAAAGGCCCGCGCCAGCTCATCCACCAGGATTTCCTGGCGTTCCCGGATCATGGCCAGCATCTCTGCATGGCGAAGGCTGACGGTCTGGCGATCTCGTTTCATGGGTCGTGACTCCTTTGGGGTCAATGTGATGATTCTATCAGCGCCGGAAGCTCTGAGAGCGACTGGATCCACGTGATGCCGTCCGGCGCGTCTGCGGGTTCGGGGTCCCGGCAGAGCCAGAAGGCGGCCATGCCCGCGTCCAGCGCGCCCATGGCGTCACCCCTGAGGCTATCGCCCACGAAGGCGCATTCCTCCGGGGCATGCCCGGCCTTTTCGGCGCACAGCTGAAAGAAGCCCGCCGCAGGCTTTTCCACACCGGCCTCCTCGCTGGTGACGATGAAGTCCACATAGGCCATCAGGCTCAGGCGCTTCAGCTTGGCATACTGCCAGTCCGCGGTCATGTTGCTGCCGATGCCGACGGTCAATCCCATAAAGCGCAGCCGCGCCAGGGCGTCGATCGCATCGGGCAGAGGCCTTATGCGGCTGAGCAGCGTGGACCAATAGAGGTCGGCCATCTCCGGCGCATGGGCAATGGGCTTCCCGGCGGCCTCCAGCATCAGCTGGCAGCGAATCAGCCGGTTGTGGACGGCGGCGGTGCCGCCGAGGCGGGCCTTCTGCTGTTGAAAGGCCTCGCGCTGCAGTGCATCGAAGCGCTCCCGCGACAGGCCGAGGGTACTGGCGGCATAGGCTGCCAGCCGGTTCATGGCCACGGCGTGGGGCGACGTGAAGTCGTACAGCGTATCGTCGAGGTCAAATATGATGGATCTGATCATATCGCTCCTGAATATGCAGCGCGCCGGCGGCGGCATGGCCGCCGCCGGCGCTTGCCGAATCGGTCGGTTCGGGTCAATCCAGCAGGCCGGCGTCCTTCATCGCCTGTTCCATCTCCGGGGCGGACATGATGTTCTTCAGGCCCAGCACCGTGGTGCCCTTCTTCTGGGCATCGGCGAACATGTTGGCGAAGTTGCGGGCGCAGAGCACGATGTCATAGTTCGGCGCGGCGCTCTTGCCCTCGGACAGGGAGCAGTGGTGGATCGTGGCGGGCTTGACGCCAAGCTTGGTCAGCACCTTCTGCAGGGTCATCTTCATCATCAGCGAGGAACCGGCGCCGTTGGCGCAGCAAACCATGAATTTCTTGTTGTCGAGTTTAGACATGTTTCATTATTCCTTTCCAATAATATGTTATTACTTGCGCTTCCTGGAGGTCTGCTTGGAGGCCATGTACTCCTTGTAGGCCTCGTAATCCTCGGTGATCAGGAAGTAGCCCTTGGGATCGCGCATGTACTCGATCTGGGGGATGGCCAGCAGTATGATGGCGACGACCGCCACGCCGGCGTAGCTCAGGAACTTCAGGATCACGGTGATGGCCGGCCACACGGTCGCCCAGTCAAACATGCCCAGGTAGCCGCCGTACTGCGCCATGCCGACCCAGCCCGCGATGAAGGCCGAGCCGAAGACCTGGATCAGGCCGGACAGGAAGGGGATGCACAGGCAGGCCTTCAGGCCGCCCTTTTCGTTGGCAACCAGGCCGATGGTGGCGTTGTCGAAGAACACCGGAACGAAGCCGCAGATGATCAGCACGGGGCTCTTGAAGATGATCAGCGCGATGATGGCCACCAGCTGGCCCGCCAGGCCGGCCAGGAAGCCGAAGGTCACGGCGTTGGCGTCGCCGAAGCCGTAGCAGACCGCGCAGTCGACACCGGGCACGGAGGAGGGCAGCAGCTTGTCGGCGATGCCCTGGAAGGAGGCAGTCAGCTCGGTGACGAAGGTGCGAACGCCCAGCTGCAGGATGGCCAGGTACACGGCGAAGTTCAGGGTGGTGTTCAGGATGTACATCACGAAGCTGTCCGCTTCCTTCAGCTTCTCCTGGGCCACGAAGAAGGGCTTGCCGATGATGACCATGATGATGCCGAAGAAAATGGTCATCAGGATGGCGGTACAAACCATGTTCTCATTGAAGATGGAGAAGAAACCGGGCAGCTCCAGGTCGCCCACCTTCTTGATCTCCTTCTTGCGCTTGCCGCCGTTGGTGCCGAAGATCTTGTCGGCCAGGATGTAGCCCAGGCGGATGCCGAACATCTGCTGGTGGGCGATGGCGAAGCCGGCGCCGTCGGTCAGCTCCTGCATTGGCTTGACGGTCAGGTTCGAGCCGACGGCCCAGTAAGCGCCCAGTATGATGGACATGATGATCAGCATCGGAACGGTCTTGACGCCGCCCTGCCACAGTCCGGGCAGCGCGAACAGGATCAGCCAGTAGGCGGTGGCGGCCTGCTGGAACTGCACGTGGCCGGTGGTGAACAGCGAGCGGCACTTGGTGATCTTGTTGAAGCGCACCAGCAGTATATTGACGATGAATGCGATCAGCAGCAGCGTCACTGCCGAGGAGAAGGCCGCGCCGAACTGCTCTTCGACGCCGGCAGTCACGGCGTTCTGGCCGTAGTAGGGGTCGATGACCGCAGCGGTCAGGTTGAAGCGGTCCTTCAGGCCGGCCAGTATGGGCCGGAAGTTGCTGGTCAGTCCGCCGGAGCCGACGTTCAAAATCAGCATGCCGATGATGGCCTTAAGGGTGCCGCCCAGCACGTCGTACCATTTTTTCTTCATCAGGATGTAGCCGATCATCGTGATGAAGCCGATCATCCAGGGCGCCTGGCGCAGGATGTACGTGCTAAAGAAATCCCATACGGGTCCTATAACGGGTATGTTCACAGATAATTCCCCTCTCTGTTGTTGGTGGGTGGCGGCGGCAGGCTGCCGCCGCTGCGGGGTGGTGGCGGCAGGTTGCTGCCGCTACAGGTGCGCGGGGTGGTGGCGGCAGGTTGCCGCCGCTACGGGTTGCGCGGGGTGCGTGGCGTCAGGTTGCCGTCGGTGCGGTTTGCGCGTTAGCGGGGTGTAGCGGCGACAATCAGCCACCGCCGGTAACTACATATCGTCCTCCGGGGGATAGTCGGCCTCGGCCTTCAGGATGTCCTCGGGGGTGTTGGCCGCCATCAGGGCGTCCAGCAGGGGCTCGTTGGTGAAGATCTGCATCAGCTGCTGCATGTTGTCCAGGTGCTCGTTGGGGTCCTTGGCGGCCAGGGTGAAGAACAGGCGGGCGATCTTGTCCTCGCCGTCCTCGTCCTTGCCGAAGTCCACGTCCTCCTTGACGCGCATGAAGCCCACGGCGGTCTGGTTTGCGCCCTCGGCGCCCTCCTGGCTGTGGGGCATGGCCACGTAGTGCTCGAACACCACATAGGGGCCGTACTTTTCGATGCAGTCCACGATCTGCTGATAGTAGTTGTCGGACACATAGCCGGTCGCCGCCAGGGATTCGCAGCTCAGCTTTACGGCCTCCTGCCAGGAATCCACCCTGTCGACGAACTTGTAGTGGCCGCGTTCAACGATCTTCTGAAGTATGGTCTTGTCTGCCATGTTACATTCTCCTCCGTCCGGCTTACAGGCAGGACCTGTAGGGGATGTTCTGGGGCGCCTCGAAGCAGTCCTCGAAGCCGCGGCGATGGTGGAAGTAGATCTTGTCCTTGTCCTGGGGATAGACGTACTTGCCGCCGACCTGCCAGAAGAACGGATGGAACTTGTACTCGTTGCGATCCTTCTTGAAGTCGTAGAGCAGCTTGATCTCCTCGCAATCGGCCTGGAAGTTGGTCCACACGTCCCAGTGGATGGGCACGACCACCTTGCAGCGCAGGTTCTCGGCCATGCGCAGCACGTCGATGGAGGTCATCTTGTCCTGCATGCCGATGGGGTTCTCGCCGAAGGAGCCGAAGGCCACGTCGATGTCGTAGTCCTTGCCGTGCTTGGCGAAGTAGATGGAGAAGTGGCTGTCGCCGGAATGGTAGATGTTGCCGCCGGGGGTCTTGACCAGGTAGTTGACGGCCTTCTCGTCCATGTCGGTGGGGCACTTGCCGGTCAGCTCCTCCCGGTCGGGGCCGGTGGAGTCGGTGGTGACGATGCAGGTGCGGTCAAAGCTGTCCAGGCAGATGATCTCGATGTCCTTGATCTTGATGGTGTCGCCGGGCTTGACGATGCGGCAGCGGTCCTCGGGCACGCCCCACTTCACCCAGGTCTCCACGCTCTTCAGCGGGCCGATGAAGGGCACGGGGATCTCCTTGCCGTTTTCATCGGTGGTGGTCATGCCGCTGTTGATCACGTGGGCGGCCCACTCGGCGGACATGTGGTCCTGGTGGTAGTGGGTGGCCAGCACCGCGTCCACTTGCTTGAAGGCGAAGGGGTCGATCACGAAGGGCACGTTGCGCAGGTTCGGCTGCATCGCGCGGCCGCCGCACATGTTGGCCATCTGGTGGCCCACCTTCATCTTGCCGTCGCCGTGGGTGCGCTTGCCGTTGCCGCACCACAGGTCGATGGTGATGTTCGCGCCGCCGGGGGTCTTGAACCAGATGCCCGTGCAGCCCAGCCACCACATCGCCACGTTGCCGGGCTGGACGACCTCGTTCTCGATGTCCTCCACCAACCAGGTGCCCCACTCGGGGAACGTCGACATGATCCACTTCTCGCGGGTCATTTCAGATACCTTGCTCATTGAATCCTCCCTTTCCGTCGGTTAATGTTCGTTTCCAACCTTTGCCCTTCCATTATACGCGAAAATGAACAGAATTTCAAGCGTTACTTTACAATTCCAGCGGCATATATGTTCATATTTGGCGCGTTTTTTCATCGTATCGAACTGAATATGAACATAAAACGATCGTATAACGATCATAAAGGGCTTTGTTTACGTTTGATTATTAAATTTAATACCATTTTATGCCGGCATGGCGGATAAATACGCGCTGAAATTTCGCTATAATGTCAAAAAAACGAAATATGTTCGATGATTGTGCCGGCTTACCCTATTGCAAAATGGACTCTTTTCCGATATAATGTTAACAACAGATGGCGCATCTGATGCTTCCTGCCTTTGCAATAATTTATGAACGGGGAATCAGAACATGAAGAAGTATGCCATCGGCCTTTACGAGAAGGCCATGCCGCCAAGCCTGTCCTGGCGGGAGAAGCTGGCCTTTGCCAGGGAGGCCGGCTATGATTTCGTGGAGATCAGCATCGACGAGAAGGACGAAAAGCTGGCCCGGCTGGACTGGACGGCCGATGAGCGGCTGGAGCTGGTCCGGACCATGAAGGAGGTGGGCCTGCCCATCCGCAGCATGTGCCTGTCAGGCCACCGCAAGTATCCCTTTGGCGCGCCGGATGCCGAAGTGCGGGCGCGGAGCATGGAGATCATGGAGAAGGCCATACTGCTGGCCGACGACCTGGGCATCCGCATCATACAGCTGGCGGGCTACGACGTGTACTACGAGGAGAGCTCCGCCGAGACGAAGGCCTGGTTCCTCGAGAACCTGAAGAAGGCCGTTGAGATGGCCGCCGTGCGGGGCATCATGATGGGCTTCGAGACCATGGAGACCGACTTCATGAACACCGTCTGGAAATCCATGTACTACGTGGACGCGGTGGGCAGCCCCTACCTGGGCGTCTATCCCGATTCCGGCAACCTGACCAACGCCGCGCTGTCCTCCGGCGGCAGCGTGCTGGACGACCTGTATTCCGGTCGGGGCCACATCGTGGCGCTGCACCTGAAGGAGACCGTGCCCGGCGTGTTCCGCGAGGTGCCCTTCCTCACCGGCCACGTGGACTTCAACGCCGTCATCTCCCGGGCCTGGCACCTGGGCATTCGTCGCTACGTGACCGAGATGTGGTACGTTGGCAACGACGAAACCTGGGCCGAGGACATCAAATTTGCGTGCCGGAGCATGTCGGAGATATTGGACCGGCAGGAATAATAATCTCGCCGCCTACGGCGGCGGAAAGGATATGCTATGAAGATCGAGAAGAAGGTCATATCGAACCTGAACAAGTGCTATGCCATGTCCGAGCTGACCTGGCAGGGCGAGCATCGCTTCCTGGTGGCCGCCGAGAAGCACGACCCCTGCTATGTGTTCGCCGAGGACGGCACCCAGCTGGACACGGTGTGGAGCGAGCCCGGCGGCGTGATGACCATGGTGCCGGTGCCCGGCGCGGACGGCCAGTTCCTGGCTACCCATAAGTTCTATTCCCCACACGACTCCGCCGACGCGAAGATCGTCATCGCCACTGCGAAGAAAAAGGGGGATTGGGAGATCCGCACGCTGTGCGAGGCGCCCTTCGTGCACCGCTTCGGCATCCTGAACCGCAATGGCACCAACTACCTGCTGGTGTGCTGCCTGAAGGGCGACCACGAGTACAAGAACGACTGGCGCTTCCCCGGCGCGTGCTATGCCTCGGTGTTGCCCGCTGACCTGTCCGTATTCAACGAGGACCACCAGCTGACCTTGGAGCCGATCATGGATGACATGCTGCGCAACCACGGCTACAGCAAGGTCTGCATCGACGGCTACGAGGCCGGCGTGGTGGGCTGCGAGGAGGGCACCTACCTGTTCCGCCCGCCCGTCGCCCCCGGCAAGGAGTGGACGGTGGACCTGCTGTGCCCGGTGCCCTCCAGCGATTCGGTGCTCATCGATTTCGACGGCGACGGCCAGCTGGAGCTGGGCATGATCAGCCCCTTCCACGGAAGCGCCCTGACCATCTTCCACCTGGACGAGTTCGGCAACTACGTGCCCACCTGGAAATACCCCGCCCCTGAGAAGGAGACCGAGATGCTCCACGCCACCTGGGCCGGCATGCTGCTGGGCAAGCCCACCTGGTGCGTGGGCTGGCGCAAGGGCACCAGGTGCACCATCGCCATCACCTACGAGGACGGCGCCTACAAGACCGAGTTCATCGACAGGAACACCGGCTGCGCCAACCTGATGCACTTCGTCAACGCCGCCGGCCAGGACGTGCTGGTGGGCACGAACCGGGAAATCGACGAGGTCGCGATGTACACGATCACGAAATGAGGAGGTAACAGCAATGCTTGAAAGTTTGAAGAAGGCCGTCTACGAGGCCAACATGGAGCTGCCCCGCCGCAATCTGGTCACCTACACCTGGGGCAATGTCTCGGGCATCGACCGGGAGAAGGGCCTGTTCGTCATCAAGCCCTCCGGCGTGGAATACGACGAGCTGAAGCCCGAGGACCTGGTGGTCGTGGACCTGAAGGGCAACAAGGTGGAGGGTGACCTGAATCCCTCCTCCGACACGCTGACCCATATGGTGCTCTACAACGCCTTCCCCAACATCGGCGGCATCGTGCATACCCACAGCCCCTACGCGGTGGCCTGGGCCCAGGCCGGCATGGACATCCCCTGCTACGGCACCACCCACGCCGACTACTTCTACGGCCCGATCCCCTGCGCCCGCCACCTGACCCAGGCGGAGCTGGACGCCGGCTACGAGCTGAACACCGGCAACACCATCGTGGAGTGCTTCGAGCAGCGCCACATCGATCCCGTTGCCGTGCCCGCGGTGATCTGCCACAGCCACGGCCCCTTCACCTGGGGCAAGGACGCCGCCGACGCGGTATACCACGCGGTGGTGCTGGAGGAGGTGGCGAAGATGGCCATCTTCACCCGCCAGGTCTATCCCGCTGCCGCACCGGCGCCCCAGCGCATCCAGGACAAGCACTACATGCGCAAGCACGGCCCCAACGCCTACTACGGCCAGAGCAAGAAGTAAATGAGCGATAGGCAAGCCGGCGGGCTGTTCCATGCCGCCTTCACCTACACCGACGCGGTGCTCTCGGACTTTGAGGCCCTGTACCGCCAGAAGAAGGAGATCTCCCCGGCCATGCGCATCGTGCTGGGCGTGCTTGGCGCGGCGGGGGCGATCTACTTCGGCTACACGCTGTACCGGGACGGGATTTCATTCGCCGGTGTGGGCTACGTGCTGATCTGCTCGGTGCTGCTGGTGTTGGCCCTGTCCCGGGGCGGCAAGCGGCCCGACGATTCCACCGCCAAGTACCGCAAGTACTACCAGGGCAAGCAGGCGACCTTCAACATCGATGAAAACGGCGTCGAGATGCACCTGGAGGGCCAGAAGAACTATGCCCGTAGCAAGTTCAAGGAGATCTACGGCCTGTCCGATACCGACATGTGCTTCTACTTCGTCATCAAGGGCAAGGCGTATTACATATTGCCCAGGGACAGCGTAGGCGACGCGGAAGCACTGAAGAAGTACATGGAAAAAAAGTGCGGGAAAAAGTTTGTGCACTACGATACAAAGTAGGAAATGCGGCGACGGCGCTTGCGCCGCCGCCGCATTTTGAAATGATTGTAAGGCGTTTCCGTGCCTGTGGGTTGACAGGACGTCTTGGGATGTGGTATATTTATACCACAATCCGATATGCATAGGAGGTTATTCAATGAAAAAGTTTTTTGCTGTGCTGACCGTGCTGTGCCTGGTTCTTTCCATGGCTGCGATGGCTGAGAAGGTCACTTTCACCTTCCGAAACGACGTAGTGTTCGGCATGCCCCAGAAGGACGTCGTCGCCGCAGAAGGCAACGCCCCCCACGAGGTGGAGACCGAGCACACTCTCGGCCCCGTGACCTTTACCGAGGTGGAGTATGAGAACGTCGCGATTGACAACATCAAGGCTGACGTGAAGTACATGTTCGTCGAGGACGCGCTGGTGGCCATTCGCGTGAATTATGATGACAAGGCCGTGAGCTATGACGAGATCGACAAGACCCTGACCGCCGCCTACGGCGAAGGCGCGGCGCTGGATGTCAAGGCGCTGGGCAACGGCGTCTATGCCGTGGATGACGACGGTCGTCCGGAAGCCAAGGCCAAGCTGTGGAATGGCGGCGACGTGCTGGTCGTCGTTGAACAGGATGAGGACGAGGTGGACGTCACCTACCTGGACGCGACCGCCGCGTATCTCAAGTAACCCGGGTCAAACACAAAAACAGGCCGTCCCTTGGGACGACCTGTTTTTGTGTTTGGGGACGTTACGCGCACTTGGCGTTCACGTGGCCCAGGCTGTTGAAGAACTGGATCATATAGGCCTCGTCAGCCTTGTTCATGCAGTAGACCTCGTAGCTGTCGCCGTGGTCCTTGCACAGCTCGCCGATGGCCATGTAGCGGGAGAGCACGCTCTTCAGGTTGAACTCCTCCCGTCCGTCGGTGGAGCGCAGCAGCACGTCGTCACGGCAACGGTTGACTGCCTCGACCAGATTATCTATATCCTTTGCATTCTTCAGAAGCATCATAATATCGCATCCTTTCTGCGTTCGATTGCCGTACCGTTCGCTCGGTACAGTGAGAATTATAGCGAAAAGGACTTGATTTTGCACGATGCTGCGGGTATAATTGTTTCAAAAGGCTTTGTGCTGACAGCACAACATAGAATAAATGCAATTGAATGTGCGCGAAATCTGGACAAATCGGTTATGACAGGAGGCGAAAACGTGGATCTACAGACGTTCCTGAACGATTTCATGAACAAGGACGACTTGGATTTGCTGGTGCGGGATGCCGCCGGGCTGTTCGAATGCCCCGCGATGGTGGTGGACATGGCCTTCCACGTGATCGCCTGGCACTGCGAGCCCGATTTTGACGACGCGCCCTTTAGAAAGTCCATCCAGTTGGGCAGCCTGACCTACGAGGCGGGCAGCCTGCTGGCGGGCACCGACGCCCAGGCCCAGCTGGTCAGCCCCCGGGACAGCCCCTTCAAGCGCCGCTTTTCACTGCTGATGACCGGCGGCGCGCCGGTAGGCTACCTGATATTGGTGGATGTGGGCTCGCGGCTGGAGCACGAGGACGGACGGGTGTTTTCGGCGGTGGAATCGGCGCTGGCCAAGCAGCTGATGCTGGAAAGCAGCCGGGGCAGCAGCATGCGCAGCGCCGAGGAATCGGTGCTCCAGCACCTGCTGGAGGGGCGCTTTACCGACGAATCGCTGTTCCAGCTCCAGGCCGACGCGGCGGGGCTGAAGTACATGGCCCCCCGGCGCATCGCTCTGGTGAACCTGGAGCTGTACCGCAGCACCAACTGGTCGGAGAACGCCCTGCGCAGCACGATCCTGGACGTGTTCCCCATGTCCCGGCCCCTGGTGCACGACGGCAGCGTGGTGTTCTTCCTGAACAGTGACCCGGACATGGGGCTGTTTCGCAGCTTTTCCAAACAGTTCAGCCTGCGGGTGGTGATCTCCGCGCCCGTCGGACGGCTGTTTCGCCTGCCGGAGGTCTACGCCGCCACCCGGGCGCTGATGGCCGCGCTGCTGCCGAAGCTGTCCCATCCCTTCGCGGTGATGGCCGAGCCCTATCAGGCGCTGATGATGCTGCGCCGGCTGGGGGAGGATCGGGAGCTGATGCTGCCCGCTGTGCGGGCGCTGGGTCAGCGGGATATGGAGGACGATACGCTGTATTGCCTGACGCTGTATACCTACCTGTGCTGCCACCGTTCGCTGCAGGAGACCTGCGCCAGGCTGTTCACCCACCGAAATACCGTGCTGTACAGGATCCGAAAGCTGAAGGAGGAGTACGACATCCCCGTCGACGACCCTGACCAGCACCTCGCCCTGCTGGTCTCCGCCGCCATGATGCTGGTGGAGCTGGGCAGGGAGGACGTGTTTATGCCTCGTTCATCCGACTGAGCAGGCCGTAGGTGTTCTGATAGGTCTCCCTTCGCCCCTCCTGCAATAGGGCCCGCAGGCCTCCGGCGGTTTCGGGGTCCTTCAGGAGCCCGGCCAGCCAGGGCGGATAGTGGGCGCCGCATTCCGGCAGCACCTCGTCGATGAAGTCCTCCAGCGTCTTGCCCCGGCGGTAGCTGCGTCCCACGCTGTCGGTGGCGGCATCCAGGCAGTCGGCGCAGAGCACGATGTCGATGATGGGCTTGACGGGGCTGCGGCGGGTGTCGAAATCCTCGGGATAGCCCCGGGAATTGTCGTACCAGCGGTGATGGCCCAGGGCCACATCCCCATAGGCGCGGGTGGAGTCGTGGCGATCCAGCAGATCATAGCCGGTGCGGGGATGGGTGCGGATCAGCTCGAATTCGGTGTCAAACAGATTGCGCCCGTAGACGAATATGGTGTCGATGATGGACAGCTTGCCCACGTCGTGGCATCGGGCCGCGTGAAAGGTGTAGTCCGTCAGGGCCGCACGGTTGGCGACGACATCTTGGGCGCTCTCGCATTCCAGCACGCCGACTAGCCACTTCGGGTCCCGCTCGATCAGCTGTCCGCACAGGTAGCAGGACAGCTTCGCCACCATCATAGAATGTACGTAGGTGGGCGGGTGCAGCGCGGCCAGGCACTCCAGGGCCATTTCCTCAAAGGACAGGCCGCCGGGAACCTCGATGAAGCGGTCGATGATGCCCTGGAAGAATTCCAGCATCGACGAGAGGCTGCCGCTGTTTGGCATGTGGAAGGCATAGCGGATCACCTCTCGGTAGAACAGATCCAGCCGACGCAGGTCGTCGTCGCTCAGATGATCGTGATCCAGCTGGCAGATAGCCTCCAGGGGCAGCTGGAGGTTGTCATAGATGCCGTTCAGGTCGTACCGATTGGGGTCGCGGCGCTCGTACAGGGCGATCAGCGCGTCGTGGCATTCGTCGTAGCTGATGCGGCCGGCCAGGTAGCGGTTGCGATACAGAAGCATCTGCACCTGGTTTTCGCTGTCGTAATTGGAAAAGCAGTCAGGATCGCTGTGCCACAGGCTGGAGAAGGCCTCGGTGCGGTCGCAGATCACGTCCAGGAACGCCGGACCGAAGCCCCGTTCGTTGCCGTTGTCGGTGACCTTGGCATAGTAGTTCAGCGCGCGATAGCGGAAGTAGCGCCAATCGTAGTCGGGCATCATCGCCCGATAGAAGGGATCGTCGGCGAGGGCCAGCATGCGATCCAGGTGTTGAAGCTCTTCGTTCGGCCCCGCGTTGTCGCAGATTAGGCCCTCATAGAACACGGCCATGTAGCGCGCGTCTGTCAGCACGATCTCCCGGCTTTCGCCATCCAGCGCCTGGAACCGGTGCGGCTCGAGATAATCGAGAAAGCGGCGGCCGATGGCCAGCCCCTCCTGGCGAAAGCGGTCGGCGATCTGGGGACAGGCGTGCACCCGTCCCAGCATCAGCATCAGGGCATAGCAGGCGTCCATCCGCATGTCAAGACGGCGGATGGCGGTGGCATCGTCTTGAGACGCAGCGTCCTTCAGCAGCCGGTCGGAGATCAGCGAAACGATGGGCAGATCCAGGTTTTCTACATTTGTGGCGGACAGCAGCGCCTCGCTGAGGGCGATGAGCTCGTCGGTCTGGGTTTCGGAGAGCTGTCCGTTGGAAAACAGTATGGGGAAAAGCTCGGCGTCCAGGAAGGCCCGGTTTTCGGTGGAGAGATTGCCGATGCGGATGAAGTTTTCTCGCAGCAGATCGCTGTACAGCATGGCGTCGTCGATGCCCTCCAGGGATGGCGAGGACAGCCGGCGTATCCTTTCCAGCCGCGCGATATAGCCCGCGTTGGTATGATCGATGTCTTTGGCCATGACGATAACCCGTTTTCCTTTGTGGTGGTTTTTGGGAAACCTTTTGATACATCCATATTTTAACATATTTTGGGGCGGGGGGCAACAGGAAATTGAATTGTATTTCCGCTGGATAAACGGACAATGCTGATATGAAAAGGAGTGTGAGCGGCATGAAAGAGACTATTGTGACGAGGGATGGACATACGATTACCCGAATGGATCTTTCCGATCTTGGGCCAATCACACAGAAGGAACGTGATATGATTCAGGAAGCGGCAAAACGGCCCGTCGTATACGATGAGGATTGTCCGCCACTCACGCCGGCCATGCTGGAACAGGCGGAAAAGCTGATTGCAGCCAGAGCCAGGAGGGCATAACAAAACAAAAAACAGAGGAAGCACTTCGATCGTGAAGGCCTCCTCTATTTTTTCATGGTAACTGTTCAGTCCGCCCACAAATTAACGTAAAATTCCAAAAGGAATTTACGAAGTCATGTCGAATAATAAACCATAGCGCGAGAAGGTATGGGGAGGTGTTCGGCATGGAAAAGATGTTCAATCAGCTGCTACAGCAG
>JAFRJF010000268.1 GCA_017432405.1 Clostridia bacterium
CACCACACTCCCGGAGGTAACAATCATGGCCAAGCGCACGGATATCAAGAAGGTCCTCATCATCGGCTCCGGCCCCATCGTCATCGGACAGGCCGCGGAATTCGATTACGCCGGCACCCAGGCGTGCCTGGCGCTGAAGGAGGAGGGCTACGAGGTCATCCTCTGCAACTCCAACCCCGCCACCATCATGACGGACACGGCCATCGCCGACAAGGTGTACATGGAGCCGCTGACCCTGGAATACGTGGCCAAGATCCTGCGCTACGAGCGCCCGGACGCCATCGTGCCCGGCATCGGCGGGCAGACCGGCCTGAACCTGGCCATGCAGCTGGAAAAGAAGGGCGTGCTGCGGGAGTGCCGGGTGGAGCTGCTGGGCACGCCGTTCACCTCCATCGAGCGGGCCGAGGACCGGGAGCTGTTCAAGGAGATGTGCCAGTCCATCGGCGAGCCGGTCATCCCCTCCCAAATCACCTACAACCTGGAGGAGGCCAAGGCCGCCGCGAAGGCCATCGGCTATCCCGTGGTGCTGCGCCCCGCCTTCACCCTGGGCGGCACCGGCGGCGGCTTCGCCTACAACGAAGAAGAGCTGATCGAAGTCGGCCTGAACGGCTTCAAGCTCTCCCCGGTGCACCAGGTGCTGGTGGAGAAGTCCGTCAAGGGCTACAAGGAGATCGAGTTCGAGGTCATGCGGGATTCCAACGACCACGCCATCACCATCTGCGGCATGGAGAACGTGGACCCCGTGGGCGTGCACACCGGCGACAGCATCGTCGTGGCCCCGATCCTCTCGCTGAACGACCACGACCTGAAGATGCTCAATGACAGCGCCATCAAGATCATTCGCGAGCTGAAGATCGAGGGCGGCTGCAACGTGCAGTTCGCGCTGCACCCCGAGACCAGCGAATATTACCTGATCGAGGTCAACCCCCGGGTCAGCCGCTCCTCGGCGCTGGCGAGCAAGGCGTCCGGCTACCCCATCGCCTCCGTCACCGCGAAGATCGCCCTGGGCATGGCCCTGGAGGAGATCCCCGTCGCCGGCGGCACCGCGGCCATCGAGCCCAGCCTGGACTACATCGTGGCCAAGTTCCCCCGCTTCCCCTTCGACAAGTTCGCCACCGCCCCGAACCTGCTGGGCACCCAGATGAAGGCCACCGGCGAGGTCATGGGCATCGGCGCGAACCTGGAGGAGTGCATGCTCAAATCCGTGCGCTCGCTGGAGAACGGCGCCCACCACCTGCGCCTGCCCCGCTTCGCTGGCATGGACGACGACGGCCTGTGGCGCTACATCAAGGACTTCCGCGCCGACGGCATATTCGCCATCACCGAGCTGATCCGCCGCGGGGCACGACTGGACAAGCTGGCCGAGATCACGATGATTACCCCGCTGTTTCTGGAATCGCTGAAGAAAATCACCGACATGGAGAAGGTATTGGCCCAAAAACCCGGCGACCTTACCGCGCTGAAGGCCGCCAAGCAGATGGGCTTTGCCGACAAAACCGTGGCCGAGCTGTGGGGCACCGACGAAATCTCCGTCTGGAAGATGCGCCGGGAGGCGGGCATCACCCCCAATTTCCCGATGGTGGACACGCTGCACACCGGGGCCTACATCCCCTACCTCTATTCCAGCTACAGCCTGCCCAACGCCAGCATCCGCACGGATAAAAAGAAGGTCGTCGTCCTCGGCGCGGGCCCGATCCGCATCGGCCAGGGCGTGGAATTCGACTACTCCACCGTCCACGCGGTGCAGACCATCCGCCGCAACGGCTACGAGGCCATCATCATCAACAACAACCCGGAGACCGTATCCACCGACTACAAGACCAGCGACAAGCTGTACTTCGAGCCGCTGACGCCGGAGGACGTGATGAACGTCATCGACTTCGAGCAGCCCGAGGGCGTCATCACCTCCCTGGGCGGCCAGACCGCCATCAACCTGGCCCAGCCGCTGATGGAGCGGGGCGTGAAGCTGATCGGCACCGACTGCGCCGCCATCGAGCGGGCCGAGAACCGGGACAGCTTCGAGAAGATCCTCGAGCAGCTGGGCATCCCCCAGCCCCAGGGCCGCGCCGTGACGAACATCGAGGAGGGCGTCGCCACCGCCGCCGAGATCGGCTATCCGGTGCTGGTGCGCCCGTCCTTCGTGCTGGGCGGGCGGGCCATGCAGATCGTGGCCAATGAAGAGCAGCTGTGCCGCTACCTGAAGGAGGCCGTGGAGATCGACGCCGACAAGCCGGTGCTGGTGGACCACTACATCCAGGGCAAGGAGGTGGAGGTGGACGCCATCTGCGACGGCCGGGACGTGTTCGTCCCCGGCATCATGGAGCTGGTGGAGCGCACCGGCATCCACTCCGGCGACTCCATCTCCGTCTACCCCGCCTTCTCGATCTCCAACAGGGTCAAGGGCATCATCCTCCAGTACGCCAAGAAGCTGGGCCTGGGCATCGGCATCGTGGGCCTGTACAACATCCAGTTCATCGTGGACAAGGATGAAAACGTGTACATCATCGAGGTCAACCCCCGCTCGTCCCGCACGGTGCCCTTCCTGAGCAAGGCCACCGGCTGGTCGCTGGCCGACATCGCCACCGAGGCGATTCTGGGCAAGAGCCTGAAGGAGCAGGGCATATTCGACCTGTACCCCGAGGAGAAGAAGCGCCACTACGTGAAGGTGCCCGTGTTCAGCTTCAACAAGATCAATGGCCTGGACGCCTACCTGAGCCCGGAAATGAAGTCCACCGGCGAGGCCATCGGCTATGACGACAAGCTGAACCGCGCGCTGTACAAGGCCCTCCAGGCCGCGGGCCTGCGGCTTCAGAACTACGGCACGGTGTTCGCCACCATCGCCCGGGGCGACAAGGCCGAGGCCGAGCCGCTGATCCGCCGCTTCTACAACCTGGGCTTCAACATCGAGGCCACCGAGGGCACCGCCGCGTATCTCAAGGAGCGGGGCATCCGCACC
>JAFRJF010000269.1 GCA_017432405.1 Clostridia bacterium
AGCGTCGCCTCCCAAAGCCTTCCCCAGCGACCGAAGGGAGCGGTTCAGGGGAAGGTGGGCCGCGAAGCGGGTCGGATGAGGTCGGTCCCCCCGCGGTAACGATGGTTTGCGCGCTTCCTTCCAAGAGAACGACCTCATCCGTCTTTCGGCGACGCGCAGCTAGTCCTTTAGGGCAAAAACGCAAGCGTTTTCACCGAAATCCACCTTCCGCCCAAGGGCATGGCTACGCACACCCTGAACCGGCAGTTTCGCTGCCTGGGGAAGGCTTTGGGAGGCCGTGTCAGCTCGACAAATCAGTATTTGCATGCGACTGAACAGATACGCCGTATTTAAAAACTCAAGGGAGCTGCCCTTTGCGGTGCAGCTCCCTTTTTCAGTGCATTTGACTACATGTCTTCGGCTTCTTCGTACGCTTCAGCCTCTTCAGCCTCTTCATACGCCTCAGCCTCTTCATATTCTTCGGCTTCTTCGTACGCCTCGGCCTCTTCGTACGCCTCAGCCTCTTTGTACGCTTCAGCTTCCTCGTAGTCGTCCGCCGCATCGTCGTCGCCCTCGGACGCTTCATCGGGCAACAGGACGGCGCTTGGGTTGGCGTAGCTCTCGTCTGCGTACTTCAGGGCATCCAGCGTGTCGGCGTCAATGATCGGATTCATGGGATCGATCATCGGCAGGTCCAGGTCAAAGGTCTCGTTGCAATAGCTCTGGAAGTCTCTGATGGCATAGACGGTGGCATCGTCCAGCATGCCGGGCATGAAGCTGTCGGCTTCCAGCCAGCCAAGGCTTACCAGCTGGGTTTGCAGCTCGGTGATCTCATCCTCGCTCAGATCGACGCCTTCCGCTTCCTCGGAATCCGCCTCCTCGTCCTCGGGCTCCAGGTATTCCTCTTCACCTTCGGGCTCCTGGTACTCCTCTTCAACCTCAGGCTCCAGGTATTCCTCTTCAGCCTCGGGTTCCTGGAACGCTTCTTCACCCTCAGGTTCCAGGTATTCCTCTTCAGCCTCGGGTTCCTGGAACGCCTCTTCAACCTCAGGCTCCAGGTATTCCTCCTCGGCCTCGGGCTCCTGGTACTCCTCTTCAACCTCAGGCTCCAGGTATTCCTCTTCGCCTTCGAGCTCCTGGTATTCCTGCTCGGGCTCAGGCTCCAGGTATTCCTCTTCACCTTCGGGCTCCTGGTACTCCTCCTCGGGCTCAGGCTCCAGATATTCCTCTTCGCCTTCGAGCTCCTGGTATTCCTCCTCGGCCTCGGGCTCCTGATATCCCTCTTCGGTCCCAGGCTCTTGGTATTCCTCTTCGCCTTCGAGCTCCTGGTATTCCTCCTCGGCCTCGGGCTCCCGGTATTCCTCCTCCGCGTCTTCGTCGGCGGCTTCTTCATAGGGCTCGTCGGCGATGACGGCGGCGGGTGCGGCGGTGTAGAGGGCGAAGCTGGCCGATGCGGTCGCGCCGTCGGCCTCCGATCCGCCCGCGGGTATGGCCGTGACCTTCAGGGTATAGACCTCGTTGGGGTCCAGTGCGCTGGTATAGGCGGACAGGGATGTGGCTTCGACCGCCCGGGAATCCAGCAGGTTGCCGCTGGAATCCAGCAGCGACACCTGGTATTCCGCCACGTCGCCCTCGGACTGCCAGGACATGGTCAGGACCTCGCCGGAGACGTAGCTGATGCCTCCCTGCGCTTCTTCCACGGTTTCAAAGTTGATGACCGGCTCGGTGACGCGCGCGGTTTCCGGCACGTCCGCCTCCAGCGGGATGTCCTCGGGCAACGCCGCCTCCGGTTCCGTCACCTGCGCCTCTGCCGGCTCCACGGTTTCAGTCTCCTCCGCCGGGAGCTCGACGTCTTCCCCGGCTTCGGGCTCCTCCGCCGGGAGCTCGACGTCTTCCCCGGCTTCAGTCTCCTCCGCCGGGAGCTCAATGGCCTCCTCGGGCATCGTTTCCTCTGCCGGTGTTTCGCTCAAATCCTCCGGGATGGGTTCGCCCTGTTCCGGTTCGGTCGCCGCTTCGACGGGCGCATCCTCCACGGGCAATTCCACTGCGGGTTCGATCTCCTGCGCCTCTGAGGATTTCTCTATATCCGCATCGCCTTCGATTTCAACGGGCGAATCCAGGGTGGGCATGAGCTCGAGCGCCTCCTCGGGCAGCTCGATCTCCTCCTGCCCTTCGATGACCTCGGGGTCATCGATCGGCTCGGGCGTGGGCTCGGGCTCCGGCTCGGGCGTGGGCTCCGGCGTGGGATCGGGCTCGGGCAGCTCCACCTCGGGCAGGGCGAACTGGACCGAATTGGTGCGGGCGGCCTTCATGTTGCCGTCCTCCGGTATCGCGGCGACGGAGATGGTGTAGATTTCGCCGGCGCTCATGGCGCTGGAGCTGACGCGGGCAACATGCTCGGGCGTTTCCTGTTCCACGACGACCTTGCCGCTCTCGTCCTCGATGCGCACTTCATAGGCGCCCACATCGCCCTCGGCATACCAGTCAAAGGTGATGTCGCCGGGCAACAGGTAATAGACGCCGCCTTCCGTGCGGCCCACCGAGCTGATGATGATCTCGGGCAGGCCGATGGTTTCGACCTCGATGTCCTCGTCCTCATACGCGGGCTCGATCCTCGCGAAGTCGATCTCGGCCTGGGTGACGTGCCTGCTGTCGCCGTCCTCGGGGTAGGCCCTGACGCGCAGCGTGTAGGTCTCGTTGAAGTCCAGCGTGGCCAGGGAGACGCCGGTGCTGGTCATCAGCGTGTCCTTGTCGATGTACACGTTGCCCTGGGAATCGTTCACGCGGATGCCGTAGTGGTCCACGCTGCCCTCCACATCCCAGCTGAAGACGACATAGCCGTCCGGGGCGCTCTCCTCGGAGATGAAGTAGACGCCGTCGTCCTCGAAGTCGTATTCCTCGACGTAGATGTCCGGCTCGCCGATGACGGTGGGCTTTACGTATTCGGGCGCGTCTTCGTCAAACAGCAGCCTCTGGGTGCGCACGGTGGCGATGCCGGTGGGCTTCAGGCCGACCTTCTTCTGGAAGAGGGCCACGGCCTCCTTGGTCTGCCTGCCGAAGTAGCCGTCCACGGGACCGTCGTAGTAGTTCAGGTCCCTCAGCCGGCGCTGCAGGCGGGCGACGCGCTCGTTGTCGTCGCCGCGGCGCAGCACGATGTAGCCGGGCGCCTCGGGGGCGTCGTCGGAGAACAGCAGGCGCTGCATGGCCTGGCTGGCATAGCCGGTGTCCTTCAGCCCGGCCGTGCGCTGGAATACGCGCACCGCAGAGCTGGTTTCGGAGCTGTAGGTGCTGCCGGGGCTGCTTTCCAGATAGTAGAGGTCCCGCAGCCGGTTGTTCAGCTCGCGCACGCGATATCCGGTGTCGCCGGGATACAGGTCGATGTAACTGGAGCAGTGGCTCGCGCCGTCGGAATAGAGGCGCTTGAGCGTATCCCGGGTGGCGACGCTGGCTTCCGGCAGGCCGTTTTCATACTGGAACAGCTGCACGGCCTTCAACGTGCGGGGGCCGAAAATGCCGTCCGCCGCGTCGGCCAGGTAGCCCAACTCCCGCAGGCGCTCCTGCATCCGCCGCACGCGCATGCCCCTGTTGCCCCGGGTCAGCTGGAAATAGGGGTCGTAGGCGCTCAGCCTGCCGGAGAGTATGATGCGCTGCAGCTCGGCGTCGGCGACGCCGGTCACGGTGCGCTCCAGGTCGAACTGCAACAGCTGTACGGCGGCCTGGGTGCGGGGACCGAATATGCCGTCCACGTAGTAGTCGTAATAGCCCAGGTCCTTCAGCGGCTGCTGGATGGCGCTGACGGCGTCGCCGCGGTTGCCCCTGGACAGGGGGGCGTACTGGGGGGTGGGCTTCAGCTGCTCCGAAGCGGTCTGCTCGCCGGCGAGCTTCAGGGTGTCGATCAGCCGCAGCGCGGGCGCGGCCACTTCGGCCTCCGATTCGAACTCGATGAACGAGAAGGTGGGCTTCGCGGCCTTTTCCACCAGCTGGGCATAGACGTTCAGCTGGCCGCTCATGCCCTCTATGTACAGCCCGTCCACATTGTATTCCGCGGGCAGCTTATAGGCCGACAGGTCGGAATAGCGCTTGAATACGCCCAGCGTGCCCTTGGCGGTATCCACCCGGCAGACGGTGTTGTCGGCGGCCAGCATGAACAGCGACTTGCCGCTGGCGGTCAGCTGGTCCTTCATCTTTACGCCGGGGGTCAGCACGATCTTCGAGGTCTTCGCCGAGGGATCGTAGGCCTTCAGCCGCAGGGCGCTGCCGGTGCGGGTCAGGTAGTATACGGTGTCGTTCAGCCAGGCGAAGGCGGTCACGTCGCTGTCGATCAGGCTGGCGCTGTAGTTGAAGAGGCTCTTCAGGTACAGCTCGGCGTCGTCGGTCAGGTAGATCTCGTAGCGCTCGCCGATGGCGCCGCTCCTGGGCATGCCGCCGCTGTAGATCTCAAAGCGGTCGGTGTCCTGGGCGTACAGCATCGTGGCGGCACGGTCCACCAGCTGGAAGACCGGTCCCTCCGCGGACATGTACAGCCGGTCGATGGGCTCCGCGGCGGTGTAGACGACCTCGTTCGCCAGGCTGTGCAGGTCGGCGCGGACCAGCTGCTTGCGGTTGGCGCCGGTCACGTAGAAGGCGGTGTCCTCGTCAGCCAGGCAAGCAGCCGTGACGTCCGCGGCGATCAGGGACTCCTTCAGGCTCTGCAGGTCGACCGCGTACATATCCTGGGTGTCCAGGAAGTCGTCGGCGCTCATATAGAGCACGCGGTAGGCGTCCATGCCCACCACGCTGCTTGCCGGCTTGGTGTTGATGGCGTCCGCCTTGCCGGTCAGGTACAGGTGCCCTTCGCCGTCGGTGTAGGCGGCGAAGGCGTCGCTGCGGGCGACGGGGCCGCTCTCTGCCACCGCGAAGGGGGTGGCGAGCAGGCACAGCGCGAGCAGCAATATGAAAAGTGCTGTTTTCTTCATGGTCCGGTCCTCCTGATGATGATACTGCTTGGACGTAATTGAGGCGCTTCTGGTTCCAAAATTATAAACAGATCGCCCCGGAGGCATGAGCGGGCCCGGCCCGCCATAGGATTAGAGGGAACGGAGGCGGTGTCATGGGGGCTGTGGACAGGCTGAAGGGGCTGCTGCCCCCGGGCGCGGCTGCGCTGCTGGCGGCCTGCGGGGATGGGGTGACCCAGGTTCGGCTGCGCGTCGGCAGGCCCATGCAGGTCTGCATGGGCAGCGGGGGCGAGGCGCTGTCCGACGAACCGCTGGAGCGGGCGACGCTGGAGCGCATACTGGCTGCGCTGATGGAATACAGCGTCTATGCCCGCCAGGACGAGCTGGACCAGGGCTTTTTCACCCTGGACGACGGCAGCCGCGTGGGGGTCTGCGGCAGGATGGTCGGGGACGGGACCCGGTTTCGAATGGACGGGATCGGCTCGGCCTGCCTGCGCGTCGCCAGGCCGGTGGCCGGGTGCGCCAGCGGGCTGCTCGCCCACATCGCGCCAACCAGGGACGTTCTGCGCTCGACGCTGCTGCTGTCGCCGCCGGGGCTGGGCAAGACCACGATGCTGCGGGACATTGCCCGCCAGCTGTCCGACGGCGGCCTGTGCGTGGCCGTTGTGGACGAGCGACACGAGCTGGCCGCCTGCCACATGGGCGTTCCCACGCTGGACGTGGGGCTGCGCACGGACGTGATGGACGGCTGCCCCAGGGACCGGGCCATCGGGCGAATGCTTCGGGCGATGGCGCCACAGGTGGTCGTTGCGGATGAGATCGGCGGCGCGGAGGACGCCCTGGCCCTGGCTGACGCCGCGCGCTGCGGCGCGGCCATCGTGGCCTCTGCCCATGCCGCGAGCCTCGGCGAAGCGCTGTCCCGACCCAGCCTGCGCGCGGTGCTGGATGCGGGGGTCG
>JAFRJF010000270.1 GCA_017432405.1 Clostridia bacterium
CTGCTGTAGCAGCTGATTGAACATCTTTTCCATGCCGAACACCTCCCCATACCTTCTCGCGCTATGGTTTATTATTCGACATGACTTCGTAAATTCCTTTTGGAATTTTACGTTAATTTGTGGGCGGACTGAACAGTTACCTTCGCAGGAACGTTTCCTTTGGCTTGCCTGCGACGTTTTGTGCGCGGCTTTTCCTATTGCCTATTCCCTATTGCCTATTCCCTTTAAACCGCTCCTCTGCTATACCTCAAACACCCCGACAAATCAGAATTACTATATCTCATAATGCCGGGCTTGTCAATGCTCCCGCGTGACCTCTTCCTTCACCCGCTTCACGGCTTCGGCGGCCTTGTCCATGGCGCTGTTCACGCTCTCGCGGCCAAGCTCGGCGCCGGAGAAGCTGTAGCGGCAGCCGGCGAACAGGCCGATCACCAGCAGCGGGATGCAAACCCAGAAGGCGAAGATCAGAAGCAGCACCAGCACCGTCACCGGCACTTCCAGCAGCACCTCGTCGCCCCTGCGTACCTCGAAGCGGTTGCGGTTGCCCAGGTTGAACAGGTCGCGGAGCAGCCCGCCCAGGCCTTCCACCACGCCTCTGCGGCGCTCCCGGGCCTCGCGACCGGGGTTGCTCTCCTCGGCGGAGGTGTCGCAGCTGGTCCAGGTCTGCTGCCCGGTCTGGCCGATCTCCTTCTCCAGCATCAGGGCCGCGTCCAGCATCTCCCAGTCGCAGGCCTCCAGGGCCTCGGTGGCCTTCTCCAGCGAAACGCCCATCTTCTCCGAAAGCTTCTCTGCCATCTCATAATGCGTCATGGTTTTGTCCTCCGTTCGTTTTGATGTGCCCATTATAGGACTGGAAAATGAAATGGCAAGAAAAATGGATTAGAGAATCATTAGAAAAAGCTGAGCTTTCTTCACTGGACAACCGTCGCGGAATGGTGTATAATACTATTGTAAAGAATTGATGAACCATCCGAAGGGAGGGCAAAAAAATGAATAAAAAGAGCATCGTCATCGACCGTGAGTATGGCAGTGGCGGCCGCGAGGTGGCCCGCATACTGTCCGAAAAGCTGGGCATGGAGTTTTACGACGGCAACCTGCTGGTGCTGGCGGGCAAGGAATACGGCATCGACCTGGGCACGCTGCAGACCTACGACGAAAAGGGCGTGGGCAGCCTGCTGCACGATCTGTCCCTGGTGCGCAACAGCGGCTTTGGCAGCACCGTCTACGGCAGTACCGTGAACGAGGCCCCGTTCCAGGTGTATTCCGCCCAGTCCCGGCTGGTGCAGCAGCTGGTGGCGAAGGGCCCTGCCATCTTCCTGGGGCGCTGCACGGGGCAGATCTTAAAAACAGAAGCGCGTGTGCCCTTCGTGCATGCCTTCATATACGCCAGCAACATGCAGGACCGCATTGACCGGGCCCGCAACGTGGACGGCGTGGAGGCCAGCCGGATCGAGGCCTACATCAAGCGCCGGGACAACCAGCGGAAGAACTACAACAAGTTCTTTACCGACAAGACCTGGGGCGACCGGGACAATTACGATCTGATGCTGAATACCTCCGCCTTGGGCTATGAGGGGGCCGCCGCGGCGATCATCGCGGTGATGGGGGAATGAAAGGCCAATGACAATGTACAGGGGCAGCGATGCATCGCTGCCCCTGTACATATAGTAGATTTATTCTCTCGTCATCAGCCGCGCCAGCACGCTGACCCTGTCGTCGGGCAGGGTGCCCTTGATGTCCAGTGCGCTGCCATTCCGGCGCCCTAAAGGACTTGCTTCGCGGCGCTGCTGGAAGCGCAGCGCGTCGCCCTCGTGGGCGGAGGTGAGGAAGATCACATCCATCTGCCTGACGTCCAGCGCCTTCCACGCCTTCAGCGGGAAGGCGTTGACGATGGCGCGGACGTAGGCCACGTTGTTCATGTGGCGGGCCATGTCGATGTCGGTGTTGGTCACCAGGTGATGGGCGAAGGGCGGGTCGGCAAAATGGCTGCTGATCCGGGCGAAGGGCTCGTCGCAGGCGGGCGCATCCGGGTATTCCAGGTCCGCCGGCAGTATGTCCGCCATGGGCTGGGGCTTGCCGGTCTGCACGCTGACGATGGCCCATTCAGTCTTGCCCTGGACCAGCACCTCGCCGCCCCGGCGGATCTCATAGTATCGGTTGCAGCGCATCTCACCGGGCTTCTCGGGCCAGGTGACCACCTCCACCGTGTCCAGCAGCCGGGGCGGGTCGATGAAGCGCACCCGGGCCTTCACGGTGATCCAGAACAGGCCCTTTTGAATCAGGAAGTCCCAGCCCACGCCCATGGCCCCCGCCGCCTCGGTGGCGGTGTCCATGAACAGGTCGAAGGCGTGGGGAAGGCTCAATTTGCCCCAGGCGTCCACCTGGCTGGGCAGTATGGTGACGGTCTTGGTGTAGATGAGGTTCATTCCCGATTCCCTTCCTTTGCCAGCTTTTCATACCTTTCCTTCGCCAGCCGCGCGCCCTCGCTGAACAGCGCTTCGGCGTTCTCGGGGAAGGTGCGCCTCAGGGCGGCGTAGCGGACCTCGCCGTCCAGGAATGCCTCGTAATCCAGGGTCGGGGCCTTGGAATCGAGGGCGAACTTCGGGGTGGCGTCGGGGTTGTAGCGGTACAGGTGCCAGTAGCCGGCTTCCACGGCCCGCTTCATCTCGTCCTGCACCTTCGCCATGCCGCACTTCAGGCCGTGGCTCTGGCAGGGGGCGTAGGCGATGATCACGCTGGGACCGTTGAAGTGCTCGGCTTCCTTCATGGCCTTCACCAGCTGGGCGTTGTCCGCGCCCATGGCCACCTGGGCCACGTACACGTTGCCGTAGGTCATCAGCATGCCGCCCAGGTCCTTCTTGGGCCGCTTCTTGCCGCTGGCGGCGAACTGGGCTACCGCGCCCACGGGGGTCGCCTTGGAGGACTGGCCGCCGGTGTTGGAATAGACCTCGGTGTCCACCACCAGCACGTTCACGTTTTCGCCGCTGGCGACCACGTGGTCCAGGCCGCCGAAGCCGATGTCGTAGGCCCAGCCGTCGCCGCCGTACATCCAGAAGGTCTTCTTCGCCAGCATGTCCCTGTGGCGCAGGATGGCCTTCGCGTCGTCGTCGCCCTGCTTTTCCAGTACGGCGATCAGCTTTTCGGCGTATTCGCCGTTCAGGTCGATGTCGTCGTAGGTGGACAGCCAGTTGTCGACGGCTACCGTCACATTGCCGTCATCGGCGTGGGCGTAGCGGTAGTCCACCACCTTTTTGCACTGGGCGTCCCGCTGCTGCTGCACGGCCAGCACCATGCCCAGGCTGAACTCGGCGTTGTTTTCAAACAGCGAATTGGACCAGGCAGGGCCCTTGCCGCAGCGGTTCACGGTGTAGGGGATGCCGGGCATGGCCGAGCCCCAGGCCTGGCTGCAGCCAGTGGCGTTGGCCCAGTAGACCTTATCGCCGTACAGCTGGGTCAGCAGCTTGGCATAGGGCGTCTCGCCGCAGCCCGCGCAGGCGGCGCTGAACTCCAGCAGCGGCTGGCGGAACTGGCTGCCCTTGACGGTGTAGGGGTCGAACACGTCGCCCTTGTCGGACAGCTTCAGCGCCCAGTCCCAGGCGGCGCGGGTGTCCGGGGCATCGGCGATGGGCGTCATGGTCAGGGCCTTGGCGGGGCAGACGTTGGCGCATGAGCCGCAGCCGGTGCAGTCCAGGTTGCTGACGGCCATCGTGAAGCCGAAGCCATTGGCGGAGGCCTTGCCCTTGGCGGGCATGATGCTGGCGCCCTCAGGCGCGGTAGCCAGCTCCGCGTGATTGACCAGATAGGGCCGGATCACCGCGTGGGGGCAGACGAAGCTGCACTTGTTGCACTGGATGCACTTCTGGGCGTCCCAGACCGGCACCCGGGTGGCGATGCCCCGCTTTTCGAAGGCGGTCAGGCCCATGTCCATCACGCCGTCGGCGTACCTCGCGAAGGCGCTGACGGGCAGGTCGTCGCCCTTCTGGGCGTTGATGGGGTCGAGCAGCTTCGTGACCACCTCGGGCACGTCCCGTGCAGGCGCGGGGGCGTCCACGGCGTCCTTCCAGCTGTCCGGGACCTCCACCTTCACCAGGTATTCCCCGCCCGCGTCGGCGGCGGCCAGGTTCCGGTTCACCACGTCCTCGCCCTTGGCGAAGTAGGTCTTCCGCACGGCGGCCTTGATGTATTCGATGGCCTCCTCGACCGGGATGATGACCATCAGGTAGAAGAACGCCGATTGCAGCACCATGTTGAAGTGGTTGCCCAGGCCCAGGTCCTCGGCGATCTTCACCGCGTCGATGGTGTAGAAGTTTATGCCATTGCGCGCGATGGTCCGTTTGGCGTGGGCGGGCAGGTGCTTTTCCAGCGACGCCGCGTCCCAGGGACAGTTCAGCAGCAGCGTGCCGCCGGGCTTGATCTCCTCGGCGATGTCGTAATTCTCGATGTAGCTGGGGGTGTGGCAGGCCACGAAGTCCGCCTGCTTGACGTAGTAGGAGGCGCGGATGGGACGGTCGCTGAAGCGCAGGTGGCTCTTGGTGACGCCGAAGCTCTTCTTGGCGTCGTACTCGAAGTAGGCCTGGGCGAACATCGGGGTATGGCTGTTGATGATCTCCACCGTGTTCTTGTTCGCGCCCACGGTGCCGTCGCCGCCCAGGCCCCAGAACTTGCAGCTCACCACGCCCTCGTCCGAGAGGCTCAGGGGCGCGTCCGGCAGGGACAGGTGGGTCACGTCGTCCACGATGCCGATGGTGAAGCGGTCCACGGGACAGGCCGCCTTCAAATTCTCAAAGGCCGCGGCGACCTGGGCGGGGGTGGTGTCCTTGCTGGACAGGCCGTAGCGCCCGCCGACGACGGTCAAATCATTGCGGCCCCGCAGCGCGGTGCAGACGTCCTGGTACAGCGGCTCGCCGGCGCTGCCGGATTCCTTGGTGCGGTCCAGCACCGCCACGGCCTTCACGGTGTCGGGCAAGGCAGCCGCGAAGCGCTTCACGTCGAAGGGCCGGAACAGGTGCACCTGCACGAAGCCCACCTTCTCGCCCTTCGCGTTGAGGGCGTCCACGACCTCCTGCACGCAGCCGGACACGGAGCCCATGGCGACGATCACGCGCTCGGCGTCGGGCGCGCCGTAGTAGTCGAAGCAGTGGTAAGTGCGGCCCGTGATTTCGCCGATCTTCGCCATGTACGCCTCGACGAGGTCGGGCAGGGCGTCGTAGTCGGCGTTGGCGGCCTCGCGGACCTGGAAGAAGATGTCCGGGTTCTGCACGGTGGCGCGGATCATCGGGTGCTCCGGGTTCAGGGCGTGGTCGCGGAAGGCGTCCACGGCGTCGAAGTCCAAAAGGGAGCGCAGGTCGTCATAGCTGATCTGCTCCACCTTGTCGATCTCATGGCTCGTGCGGAAGCCGTCGAAGAAGTGCAAAAACGGCACCCGGCCTTTGATGGCGGCCAGGTGGGCCACCCCGGCCAGGTCCATGACCTCCTGCACGCTGGCGGTGCACAGCATGGCAAAGCCGGTCTGGCGGCAGTTCATCACGTCGGAGTGGTCGCCGAAGATGGACAGCGCGTGGGTGCCCACAGTGCGGGCCGCCACGTGCAGCACCCCCGGCAGGCGCTCGCCGGCGATGCGGTGCAGCACAGGGATCATCAGCATAAGGCCCTGGGAGGACGTGAAGGACGTCGCCAGCGCGCCGGTCTGCAGCGCCCCGTGCACCGCCGCCGCCGCGCCGGCCTCACTCTGCATCTCCACCAGCCGCACCGGCTGGCCAAACAGGTTCTTCTTCCCCTTCGCCGACCACAGGTCGGTCTTGCCCGCCATGGGGCTGGAGGGGGTGATGGGGTAGATGGCGGCGACTTCCGTAAAGGCGTAGGCCACATAGGCCGCCGCCTCGTTGCCGTCGAGGGTGACGTAGACGGGTTGCTTCTTCTCGGTCATGGGAGGGACCTCCTTGTTCTGTGTGGCGTGAATGGACAGTTTATTCAAGGCGTTGGACAAACGCGGTTTTTTCCGCGCTGTTATAGCCCGCATGTTCATAAAACCTCAGAGTCGCATCCTCGCGCGACCCTGCAAGCAGCATGATTTTATAGCAATGTTCTCTTTCTGCGAGCGCTTTTGCGTAGTCAAGGCAGGCCGTCGCATGGCCCATGCCGCGGTAATCGCTGTGTGTGACCACGTTTTCAATGAGGGCATAGGGCCGGATGCCTCTCGTCAAGTTGGGGATGATTACACAGGCGCAGGAGGAAACCATCCTTCCATCGACGATATTGACGATGATGTGGTGGTTCTTATCCTGCGTGATCGCTTCCCAAGTGCGCTTCAGGTGTTCTGACCACTCCGGCATGTTTTTTTCGTGGAGATGCGTATAAAGGGCCAATAAAGCATTCAATTCCGTGCACTCGATTTCCCTGACCATGCTTTCATCTCCGTAAATGCCGTTTTGCCGGGGAAGGCTGTCATATACCGAACAATTCCTGGGCGTTGTCCCAGAATAGCCTCCGGTATTCCTCGTCCGTCAAATCCAGCTTCAATAAAAAACCGATTTCCTCCGGTTGCCGCCACATGGGGTAGTCAGTGCCGAAGAGGACGCGCTTTGCCCCGTAGGCGCGGATGATTTCGCGCATGCGCCCGGACGAAAGCCACCGGCTGCACGACGATGAGTCCACCATGAAGTTGGGAAAGTCCGGCAGGACGCGCGCGGCCTCGTCCCACACGCTCCAGCCCCCCAGGTGGGCGCCGATCAGCTTCAGATTGGGGAAGGCGCGAAGGACATTCGCCACCCGGTTCGGATTGGAATAGTCGAAGCGGAAATCCCCGGTATGCATCAGCACCGGCAGGCCGACGGCCTCGCACAGCTCGTAGATGGCCATGGCCCGGGGGCTGTCGGCGGGAAAGCGCTGGATGTCCGGATGGAGCTTCACACCCCGCAGGCCCAGCGATATCAGGTTGCGCACGTCGGCCTCCTGATCCTGCGAATCCGGGTGCAGCGCGCCGAAGCCCACGAAGGCTCCGCCGCTGTTCTCCGTCTCCCGGGCGATGAAGCCGTTTATGGACGCCACCTGATGGGGCGTGGTGGCTACAGAATGGACCAAGAAGCGGGAGATGCCCGCTTCCCGGCCCGTCTCCAGCAGCGTTTGCGCCGTGCCGTCCCGGGGCTTCACGGGCAGGCCGTCGTAGAACGCATCCACCCCCGCCACCGCGCGGGGCGCGATGTCCAAGGGGTAGATATGGCAGTGGGCGTCGAAGATTTGGTACATATCGAATTACGCGGTCTCGATCGCCGCATCCTTTTGCAGGCCCAGCTTCTGGACAGCCTGCTCGCGCATCTTGTACTTCTGGATCTTGCCGGCGTCGTTCATCGGGAAGCTGTCCACGAAGTCGATGTACTTGGGCACCTTGTGCTTGGCCATGTGGTCGAGGACGTACTGCTTCATCTCCTCCACGGTCATGGTCTCGCCCTCCTTGAGGATGATGCAGGCCATGATCTCCTCGCCCATGGCCTTGTCGGGCACGCCGATGACCTGCACGTCCGAGACCTTGGGATGGGTGTAGATGAATTCCTCGATCTCCTTGGGGTAGATGTTCTCGCCGCCGCGGATGATCATGTCCGTGAGCCTGCCGGTGATGCGGTAGTTGCCCTCGGGGGTGCGGCAGGCCAGGTCGCCGGTGTGCAGCCAGCCGTCCTTATCGATGGCGGCGGCGGTGGCCTTGGGCATCTTGTAGTAGCCCTTCCAGAGGTTGTCGCCCCGGGCCACGAACTCGCCGA
>JAFRJF010000271.1 GCA_017432405.1 Clostridia bacterium
ATGGGTTCCGACTTCGTCATGCTCGGCCGCTACTTTGCTCGCTTCGACGAGGCTCCGAATCTGCGCGTGCAGGTCAACGGGTCCTACATGAAGGAATACTGGGGCGAGGGTTCCAGTCGTGCCCGCAACTGGCAGCGCTACGACTTGGGCGGCGACAAGAAGGGCATGACCTTCGAAGAGGGTGTCGACTCCTACGTGCCCTACGCTGGCCCGCTGAAGGACAACGTGGCCGTTACGCTCGCCAAGATTAAGTCGACCATGTGCAACTGCGGTGCCATCACGATTCCCGAGCTGCAGGAGAAGGCCAAGTTGACGGTCGTCTCGTCCACCAGCATCGTTGAAGGCGGTGCCCATGACGTCATGCTGAAGGACAAGACACCCTACGTTGGCAGCTCCATCGGGCATTAAACACAAGCAAGAAACGAAAAGAAGAGCCTCCCCATATGAACTGTCTCCCATTTCTTGGACATGAGAAATGGGAGACTTCTTTATGGATGGAAGAATGCTTTACGACGAGACGACGCGGCGGCAGGCTGCAGCCCTTTTCGAAGAGGGCATGGGCTACAAGGCTGTCGCCAGCCTGCTGGGCATTCCGCGTGAAACCGTGAGAAAATGGCTAGACGTATACAGATCCGTTGGCATCGAGGTCCTGGCCATGATGGGAAAGAAGCACACCACCTACTCGTTCGAGACGAAGCTGGCCGCCGTCAGGGCGGTCGTGGACGAGGGCATGACGAGGCCCGAGGCCATGGCGAAGTTCGGGATAGCCTCGCCAAGCTCCTTCAAGAAATGGCTGAAGGCGTACAGGGAGGAGGGCCCCGAGGCGCTCAAGCCGAAGCCCAAGGGGAGGCCGAGGGGGTCCGGCTCCCCGCCTAAAGAGCTAACGCGCGAGCAGGAGCTAGAACGTCGGATACAGAAGCTCGAAGCGGAGAACGCGTACCTAAAAAAATCGATAGCCCTGAAGGCGGAGAAGCGCTCTCGAACCGCGAGAAAGCCGCGGCCGTGAGCGGGCTTTCGGGGCGATACCCCCTCGCCGACCTGCTGGAATGCGCCGATCTTGCCAGGTCGAGCTACTACTACGCGCTGTCGCACCCGAAGGCCCCGACCAGGCCGGAGCTCTGGGAGGCCGCCGCCGAGATATTCTCGCGCACCGCCAACGGGTGCGGGCACCGCCAGATAGCCATGTGCCTGCGCGCCGAGCAGGGGGCCGTCATCGCCGACAAGACCGCGCTCAAGATGATGCGCGAGATGGGCATCAGATGCGGGATCCGCCGCGAGACCGACTACCACAGGTACAACTCGTACAAGGGCGAGGTCGGCGAGACGTTCGAGAACGTCATCGGCCGGGACTTCGCCGCCGACGGCCCGTGGGAGAAGATGGGCACCGACGTCACCGAGTTCAAGCAGCCCTGGGGCAAGGCCTACTTCGCGCCGGTCTACGACTTCGGGAGCAAGGAGGTCGTCGCCTGGTCGACGTCGCTGCACCCCAACATGGCCCAGCAGCACGAGCTGCTCGACCAGCTGCTTTCCAAGAAGCCGGAGGGTTGTGCCCCGATACTGCACTCGGATATGGGCTGGCAATACCAGCAGGCCGGGTGGTGCAACAGGCTGAAGGAGGCCGGCATCGTGCAGAGCATGTCCAGGAAGGGCAACTGCATCGACAACGGCGCGACGGAGCAGGTGTTCGGCCATATAAAAGACGAGTTCTTCCG
>JAFRJF010000027.1 GCA_017432405.1 Clostridia bacterium
CCACAGAAGATGGCGTGGCGACTGATAGTCGCCGCTACGGAGGTCTTGACGCTTGTTGTGAACTCTTTTCCTATTACAACTTTTGCTAAGTTGACGACATTGCCCCAAAGGGGAAGGCTTTGGATGCGGCAGCCGCCATTCCTGTTTCCTGTTTCCTGTTCCCTCGGCAGAATTCAATTTCAATCCTGAGCTGTAGCATCCCCCCGTGCTAATTCCCAGGGGTTTTCACAACCGGGGGTTGACAAATCCCCGCGCCCACCGTATAATATAAACGAAGAGCGAACCACGCACGCGGTTGCTCCTCAGTTCAAACTATTTCCTTTTGTGACTCTTTCGAGCCACGAAAACAGTCGTCACTTGGCGGAGTGGCGGCTGCTTTTTTTGCGCTCGTACACAATAATTGTGACGGTATACCTTCCGATGTGGAATGTAATTCGCATGGTCCCCACCCCCCTTTCGGAGATGTAGGAGCAACCGCCTGCGCGTTTGTGTTCGCCCTTCGGCCCTTTCGGGCAATTCCATTCTATCGTAAATCCGCGAGCATATCAACCCACCCCCGGGCTTCGACCCGGGGCTTTTGGAACCGTCCCTGCGTGTTTTTCCCGTCAATTTTCCCGCGTCTTCGCGCCCATTTGCTTCAGCGCCTTCTTGCGTTCGTACATCATGTTGTCCGCGCGCTCAAACACGTCGCCGAGCCGGCGGTCCTGGGGCGTGAGGACCGCGTAGCCGATGGAGACGACGACCTTGTCCGCCTTGATGTTGGCCTCCACCCTGCGGTTCAGCGCGCCGATCACCTCATCCATCGTGTCGAAGCCCTCCCCCTGGAGCAGGATGACGAATTCGTCGCCGCCGATCCTGAACACCGCGCCGTGGGAGAAGGCCTTGCAGAGCATCTCACTGGCGTCCTTGATCAGCTGGTCTCCGGCCGCGTGTCCCAGCGTATCGTTGACGTACTTGAGGCCGTTGACGTCGCCGACGACGACCGCCAGCTTTTCAATCGCGCCGGACTGGATCTGCCGGTTGATGAGCGCCTCGTTTTCCGCATAGGCGTGCTTGTTGCGGATGCCGGTCAGGGAATCGGTGTTTGCCATGGTTTTAAAAGCCCTGCTGGTTTCCTTTTCGGCCTTGAGCTTGTCCCTGGACAGCTTGTGATACTGGATCAGGAGGACGACGGCCAGCGCCAGCACCGACACCGTCGTAAAGATGATCTGGTTTCGGCTGTTGGCGAGGGTCTTTTCGCTGATGTCCCGAATCTGATCTCGGATGACGCCTTCGCGGATCAGGACGGCCATCTCCCAGTCCGTGCCCTGGATGGGCACATGGACCAGCGTCTCCTCCATGCCGTCGGAGGCAAAGCTGAGGCTGCCCTCCTTTTCGCTTTCAAAGCTCTCCCGCTTTTCCCGAAGGACCTCCTGCGGCACGAACGGCTGGATCGCGTCAAAGAGATTGTGGTTGGAGATCACGGGGCCCAGCTCCGTGCCGGACAGGTTGCCGCCCTTTTTGGAATAGAGGGCGAAGTGGGTCCGGCCCTGATCGTCGAAGGCCAGCAGGTCGACGATATCCTTGATGCCCAGCTGGACGAAGCAGGCCTTGAAGGGCTTGTTCAGTATCGAAAGGCCCGGGGTAGGGGAGGTCAGGCACAACAGCTTGGAGGAGCCGTAGAGGGAAACGGTGCTGATGGTTCGGTCGGTGATCTCCGCTTCGGACAGGAAGGCATGGCGGCTTCCGCCGGTATAGGTCGTGTAATGGGTATAGACGACGTTGTCCTCGTCCACCAGCGCGAACCGGTTGAGCCCCAGCAGCGATTCCACCTTTCCGATCGCGTCGCGCAGCGCCGCCTGGGAATCGACCCCTTCATCGTCGATATAGGCGACGGCCTTTCCCATCAGGTCAAAGCTGTTGTTGATCAGGTTGGAGATGGCCTTGGCCCGACGGTCGGCCATGGCCTCGAGGTAAAAGGAGCTCACCGCAGAGACGGCCTCGTCCGTCGCGACGCCGGTTTGCTTTGAAGTCCACACCGAATTGGCCGTCACCATGGCCATGATCAACAGGCTGCCGATGACGGCGGTCAGGACAAAGGTCCTGTTCGGATTCTTCTTGTGCGCCATTACATTTCACCATACAGCAGCTCGAGCATCAAAGCCGCGTCTTTCTGATAGATGACGGTCGTGATTTGGTCGGTTTTCTCGGGGAACAGTTCGCCGGGCAGGTTGCCGTCCGCGAGCTTCACGGCGACCTGGAGCGTGTCAAAGCCGATGGAATAGCAGTCCTGCACGCCCAGGCAATAGATGACGCCGTCGTTCAGGTAATGCAGGGCAGCTTCGTCGTGGTCCATCCCGACGATCACCGCGCCGCTTCCCCTTTCCGTGATCGCCCTGGCCGCGCCCACGGGATTGCTCATGTTGCAGCAGACGATCCCGTCGAGGTCCGGGCAGTCCTCCAGGATCTTCAGGGTCAGGTCGTAGGCCATGTCCACGGAATCCATGTCGTATTCCGTCGCGACGACCTGCATATCCGGGTATTTGGCGATGGTGTCCTTCGCGCCGCTCGCCCGATCCTCGTGGCAGGGCGCGCCGACGTTGCCCACGAGGATGGCGACCTTTCCCCGGTAGTCCAGCTTCCGGCAGAGCGCCTCCGTCAGGTCCGCGCCGTCCTGGTAGTTGTGCGTGTTGCCGACGTAGGCCAGCCGCCTGCAGCCTTCGGCGGCGTCGGAGCTTGAAAAGGTCATGACCTTTATGCCGGAATCCACCAGCTCATCCAGTACCGGCGAGATGACGGCCTCGTCCGCCACGTCGACGCCGATGACGTCGTAGTCCCCATTGGCCGCCGCGTGCAGCCTTTGGGCCTGATCCTCGGCGGAGGCGGCGTTGGGCGCCATGTACTCGTAGGTGACGGTGATCCCCTTATCCAGATACTGCCTCTGGGCCTCCTCCATCCCGAGGGCAACGGCGTCCCACCAGGAATGAACGGCCTTGTAGGTGAAATAGAAATTGTAGCGGTCCTTCAGCGGCGCATACGCATCCAGCTCGTGATCGAAATTGACCGCGCTGCGCACGGAATCGTCGGACGCGGACGGGGGCGCATTTCCGTCCGATGGGGCCTCTGGGGCGTTCGACGGGCTTTCCCCGGACAGGCCCGCCTCTGAGCCCGCCGCGGGGAGGGAACCGGAACATACCGTGAAGACGAACGCCGTCGTCAGCACGGCCAGCAAAAGACGCATTCGATTTCCGCGCTTGCGCATGTTGCATACCTCGTTGTTTCTTTGTCGTCGCCTGGGCGCTCGGGCCACAAGGCGTTGCCCAAGCTGTCAATGGCTTTCAATATATTATACTTTACATGCGGCCAATTGTCCACCTTTTATTGCCCCGGAATTGTAAGCCCTGATAGATGCAAAAAAGGGGCTTGACAATCGTCGCGACATGCATTATAATGTTCCCAACTTCACAGAAACCGGGTAGAAAAGAGAAGTAAGCGCGATTGCAGTCATCCCAGAGAGCCGCCGGCAGTGTGAATGCGGCATGACGGATGCGCTGAATGGACTTTTCAGGGCCCTTCGGAACGCGCAAGTCAGTATGAAGGGACGGGAATGCGGGCCCGTTATCAATCCGCGCCGTATGTTGGTACGGACAGAGTGGATCGCAAGATCAATATGAGTGGCACCACGGAAAGCTATTCCGCCTCATATCCCAATCGGGATATGGGGTGTTTTTTTTCGCCCCGAGCCAATGTGAAGAATACATTTTCAGGAGGTCAAACCCATGAAGAAGATCATCTGCACAATCGTCGCGCTGGCCCTGCTGCTGGGCATGGCGGCCATGGCCGAGGGAACGAGCTACAAGGTGGGCATCTGCAACTACGTGGACGACGCTTCGCTGAACCAGATCGTCGAGAACATCCAGGCCCGGCTGGAGGCCATCGGGCAGGAGAAGGGCGTGACCTTCGAGATCAATTACGACAACGGCAACGCCGACAATTCCGTGATCCAGCAGATCATCGCAAACTTCATCGCGGACCAGGTGGACCTGATGGTGGGCGTCGCCACCCCCGTGGCCATGCAGATGCAGGGCATGACCGAGGACAACGGCATCCCGGTGGTGTTCGCCGCCGTGTCCGACCCGCTGTCCGCGGAGCTGGTGGCTTCGCTGGAGGCGCCCGGCGCGAACATCACGGGCACCTCGGACTACCTGGACACCACCGCGGTGCTGAACCTGATCTTCGCCGCCAATCCCGAGGCAAAGACGGTGGGGCTGCTGTACGACGTGGGCCAGGACGCCTCGACCACGCCCATTGCCCAGGCGAAGGCCTTCCTGGACGAAAAGGGGATCGCCTACAAGGAGTATACCGGCACCAACGTCAGCGAGGTGCAGCTGGCGGTCCAGGCGGCCGTGGCCGACCAGGTGGACGCGCTGTTCACGCCCACCGACAACACCATCATGACCGCCGAGCTGTCCATCTATGAGGCGCTGGCCGAGGCGGGCATTCCCCACTATACCGGCGCGGATTCCTTCGCCCTGAACGGCGCGTTCCTGGGCTACGGCGTGGATTACGCCAACCTGGGCGTGGAGACCGCCAACATGATCGCCGCCATACTGGTGGACGGCGCGGACCCGGCGACCACCCCGGTCATGACCTTCGACAACGGCACCGCCACCGTCAACACCGAGACCTGCGCCGCGCTGGGACTGGATTTCGACGCCATCTCCCAGGCCTTCGGCCCCTATTGCACCAAGGTGCAGGGCATCGAGACGGCGGAGAATTTCTGAGGAAATGTTTGAGGAATGGGAGATACTGTTCTCCCGTTCCTCATTGAACTGAAACGACGGGAGAAGATAGTCCATGTCCTTACCGATGATCCTGGGCCTGGGGCAGACGGCGCTGGAGCTGTCGCTGTTCAACGCCCTCACGGTCCTGGCGCTGTTTCTGAGCTATTCGATGCTGAACGTCTGCGACCTGTCCACCGACGGCTGCTTCACGCTGGGCGCGGCGGTGGGCGCGGTGGTGGCCATCGCCGGGCACCCCTGGCTGTCCATCCCCGCGGCGATGGGCGCGGGGATGCTCTCCGGCCTCGTCACCGCCACGCTGCAAACCCGCATGGGGGTCAACAGCCTGCTGGCGGGCATCATCGTGAACACCGGCCTGTATTCCGTGAACATCTGGATCATGGGCGGCTCGTCGCTGCTGAACATGAACAAGACGTCCACGGTCTTTTCGATGCTGAAGGACGCGCTGAAGGACACCTTCCTGGGCGCGCAGTATTCCCTGATCATCGGCCTGATCGCCGTGGCGGCGGTGATCGTGTTCCTGTCCCTGTTCCTGCGCACGCGGCTGGGCCTTGCGATACGCGCCACCGGCGACAACCCGGACATGGTGCGCTCCTCGTCCATCAACCCGGTGTTTACCACCACCGTGGGCCTGTGCATATCCAACAGCTTCACGGCGCTGAGCGGGTGCCTGCTGGCCCAGAGCCAGAAGTCGGTGGACGTGAACATCGGCTCGGGCATGGTCACCGTGGCGCTGGCGTCGCTGCTGATCGGCGGCGTGTTCATGGGGCGCAGGAGCATTCCCCTTCGGGCGGTGGGCGCGGTGATCGGCGCGTTCGTGTTCCGGCTGGTGTACACCGTCGCGCTGCGCTTCAACCTTCCGGCGTTCATGCTGAAGCTGATCTCCTCCGTCATCGTGGTGATCGCCATATCCGGGCCCTACCTGAAGGGGCGGCTTCCGCTGATCAGGCGGCAGCTGGCGGCGAAATTCGGAAAGGCGGGGACGGAGCGATGAAACAGGTCAACGGCGACAGGACGATGCTGAAGCTGCTGAACGTCAGCAAGACCTTCCATCCTGGCACGCCGGACGCCCGGGTGGCCCTGGACGATCTGACGCTGCGGGTGCGCAAGGGGGAATTCATATCGATCATCGGCGCGAACGGCGCGGGCAAATCCACGCTGTTCAACGCCATATGCGGCAGCTTTTATGTGGATAAGGGCTGCGTCGTGGTGGACGGCGAGGACGTGACCATGACGCCCGAGCACAGGCGCGCCAAGGTCATCGGCCGGCTGTTTCAGGACCCCATGCGCGGCAGCGCGCCGGGCATGAGCATCGAGGAAAACCTGGTGCTCGCTGCCGGCCAGGGGGGATGGCTAAGCACCGCCGGAAAAAAGGAAAAGCGGGCCTTCCGCGACCGCCTGGCGCTGCTGGACATGGGGCTCGAGGACCGAATGAAGCAGCCCGTGGGCCTGCTCTCCGGCGGCCAGCGCCAGGCGCTGACGCTGATGATGGCCACGCTGAGCATGCCGAAGCTGCTGCTGCTGGACGAGCACACCGCGGCCCTCGACCCCGGCACGGCGGAAAAGGTATTGGCCCTGACCACGAGGATCGTGGAGGAAAACAACCTGACCTGCCTGATGATTACCCACAACATGCAATCGGCCCTGGACCTCGGCAGCCGCACCATCATGATGGACGCGGGGCGCATCGTGTTGGACACCACCGGCGAGGAGCGGGCGTCGCTGACCGTGGCGGACCTGCTGGAGAGGTTCCGGGAGGCCAGCGGCAAGAAGCTGGACAACGACCGAATGCTGCTGGCATGAGACGACGGGAGGCCGGATTTATACGATCCGGCCTCCCGCCTTTTCACAAGGGCAATGGCGTCAATTTCATTCTATGGCGGCGCGGGGGAGGGGAGCGTCATGGCTCCCTCATGCGGTATTCCCTGTCCTCGTCGATCATGGATATCATGATATCCGCGAACCTCGGATCGAACTGGCTCCCTTTCCCATTCTCGATCTGTTCCCGGACCTTGCTCTGCGCCATTCCGCTGCGGTAGCTCCTGTTACTGGTCATCGCGTCGTAGGCGTCCGCGACGGCGATTTCAGAATTTACAGCTCAATCAACCACTGCTCCAGTTTTTTCACATCCCCATTGAAGACACAGGCCTTCATGCCGACATATTGCGCCGCCTCGGCGTTGATCGGCGTATCGTCGACGAAGGCGGATTCGGACGGCAGGATTCCAAACTGCCGGCACGCCAGGCGAAATATCGCCGGGTCCGGCTTTACCAGGCCCACATCCGCGCTGATCAGCGTACCGTCGAAGAGCGCTATCCCCGGTATGTCTGCCTGAAACCGGTGAAAAGCCCTGCTGGTGTTGGAGAGCAGGAATAGGCGATGGCCGCGGTCCTTCAGGCGTTGAAGCAGGTCCTCCATGCCGGGAATCGGCAGTAGGGCGCGATTCTGGCGATGGATGAAGTCGCTCACGGCTTCGTGAAGTCGCCCGGGGATCCTGGCGCAGATCGCGCCGATCGCCGCTTCCTCTGAGATGGCGCCGCGGTCCCCCATGGCAAATTCAAGGGAACGGAATACCTCTCGCTGGAGGATCATCTGATCCCCGGGGGAGATCCCGTGGCGGGCGTAATAGCCTTCCGTGTCGAATCGCGCGATCACCCCGAACAGGTCGAAGATGATGTTTTTGATCATTTGTCCCTCCAAATCCGATCACCAGTGAGAGGTGACATTTCCAACATATATTATAGCAAAAACGGGTGGCGCTATCAACCACAAAATCCTCCCTGCCTGCGCCCGTATAAAACTGGATGGACAAATGCCCTTAATTGTGCTATCATATTATTAAAATACTGGTAACTGTTCAGCCCTGTCGAAAAACAGCCTGCGGGCGATCGGGAGATCGCCCCTACAATGCCGCATTTCCCGTAGGGGCGATCTCCGATCGCCCGCAGGTCTGAACAGTTACAAATACTGATGCGTAGGGCGAACGGCCTGGGCCGTTTGTTGGCGCGGCGACGGGCTTCATGCCCCTTTGACGCCGGAAAGGTATGGTACTATGCATTTTATTAAGCTCATTATCATATTTGCTGTCGTTCATGCACTGGCATTCATCAATGGACCTGTTATGACGGGGGAGATGGAACCCGATCCCATTTCAGCAGCGGACATTGAACAGACGGAGGATTCCGTGATCCTCCCCATGGACGTCCTGAGGGTGACGGAGGCGGTCACGCCGGAGGGCATCAGCCACACCATGGAATATATCGAAAAGACGAGAAAGGGCGAGATGAAGAAGCGCGAGCCGCTGTCGGTTGTCGCGCGCGGAGACGGGACCTACTGCATCATCGACGGCAACCAGTCCTATTCCGCGCTGAAGCAGCTGGGCGCGAAGAACATACCGGTCATCGTGTTCAGCCGGCCATACCATAAGTCTGTGGAGACCTTTGAAGAGCTGATCGCCCTTCAAACGGCGGCGCAGGCGGAGTTCCACCAGTTCGTCACCTCGCTTGGCGAGGCGTATCAGGCGGAGGTATCGGAGCGTTCAGACCTGGGCGACGCCGAGGCGATTCATGCGAAGGCCAAGGAAAACCATGGCGGCGATTACGGGAAGGTCATCGACGTATTGTCGGCGGAGCTAAGGCTTCCGGCCGAGGCGCTGCAGAAGGCCGTCGCGGAACTGTTCAAAGAGGATTCCATACTGTGCGTGTACGGCGATGAGAAGGACGGCGGCTATACGGCTTACATCCGGCTCTCGAACGGCGCCGTGGCCGAGCTCCGGCTGAACGAGGCACGGTAGGATTTTGCATCAGAAAATGAAAAAGGAGATGTCGGAAATGACCAGCAACAACACAAGCGCCTCCACACCTTCCGATCGGAATGAAACCCAACAGACCATCGACGGCATGAACGTCGAGCAGTACCTTGAGCAGCTGCACGCGGATTTTGACCCCGTTAACAACATGCTGACGAACTATCAGTGCGCCGTGATGGGGGTGGAGACGAAGTTCAACATACTGAACATCCGGCTGTCCATCCAGGGGGAGCACAATCCCATCGAGTCCGTCAAATCCAGGGTCAAATCGCTGGACAGCATCATCCTGAAGCTGGAATAGAACCATTGGCCGATCACAGTGGAATCGGTGGAGGAGCACCTGCAGGATGTGGCCGGCGTCCGGGTCGTCTGCGCCTTCGTGGACGACATCTACAGGATAGAGGAATGCTTCCTCGCGCAGGAGGACGTGACGCTGATCAAGCGCAAGGATTATATCAGCAATCCAAAACGGCTTCATTACGCGCTTCCATGGGGCGGGACGGAGGGTTCCCGCCTCATTTTTTGACCAGCAGCGACTCGCCCGTCATCTCGGCGGGCTTCTCGAGGCCCATCATCTCCAGCAGCGTGGGGCTGACGTCGGCCAGGCCGCCGCCCTCCCTGAGGGTGTAGGCGGGGTCGTAATTCACCAGTATGAAGGGAACGGGATTGGTGGTGTGGGACGTCAGGGGCGCCCCGGTCGCCGGGTCCACCATCGTTTCGGCGTTGCCGTGGTC
>JAFRJF010000272.1 GCA_017432405.1 Clostridia bacterium
CACCACTGCCGAGGGCAGGGACGACATGACCCGAGGCCCGGGCGCTGTACGACGAGGCCGCGCAAGCGCTGAAGGCGGCCCGGGCCGACTATGCCGCCGGCTGGAGGAAGAGGCGCTGCCCCTGATGAAGCAGACCACCGACGAGATCGCCGCCCAGTACGCCACCGGCATCGACTTCAAGACCCCCATCGGCCGCTACAGCACCGAGTTGAACGAACTGATAGACGGCTGGCAGGCGAATTACGAGATCGAAACCCATCCGGAGCTGCTGAAATACTGATTTGTCACACCGCGACAAATCAGAATTTGTCAGGATTCGCGAACAGGCTTAATACGGGCGGACTATAATCGGGGCAGTAAGCGGTGAGGAGGATATATACGATGCAACGGCGCGATCCCCTGCTGCCCCGCCGGGTGGTGCTTGCGACGGTCGGCATGCTGCTGGCCGGCGTCAGCCTGGGCTTTTTCAAGCGGGCTTTTTTCGGCGTGGACCCCTATCAGTGCCTGGTCAACGGCCTGGCGAACGTGATTCCCATCAGCTTTGGCACGCTCTACATGCTGGTCAACCTGGCGCAGCTGGTGCTGGTGTACTTCCTGGACAAGCGCTATATCGGCATTTCCACGTTCATCAACCTGTTCCTGCTGGGCTATATGGCCCAGTTCTCCGAGGCGCTGCTGGCCGGCTGGTTCGGCGATCTGGCGCTGCCGGGCCGGATCGTCTTCCTGGCGATCGGCATCGTGGTGTCCTGCTTCGCGGCGGCGCTGTACTACACGGCGGACCTGGGCGTCTCCACCTACGACGCCATACCGCTGCACATCTCCGATTGCAGGCCGAAGCTGTTCGGCAGGGTGTTGCCCTTCCGCGTGGTGCGCATACTCTCCGACCTGGTGTGTACTGTCGTGGGCGTGCTGCTGGGCGCGCCGGCGGGCATCGGCACGGTGATCACCGCGCTGTTCATGGGTCCGCTGATCAGCTTCTTCCGCAGGACCGTCTCGGAGCCGTTGCTCCATCGCGGCACAGGGGAGGCGACGACATGAACGCAGACCCGTTTTCCCGGACCCGGCTGCTGCTGGGGGATGAGGGCATGACCCGGTTGGCGGCGGCCCGGGTGGCCGTGTTCGGCCTGGGCGGCGTGGGCGGCAGCGCCGCGGAGGCGCTGGCCCGAAGCGGCGTTGGCGCGCTGGACCTGTTCGACGACGACGCGGTGAGCCTGACCAACCTGAACCGGCAGGCCGTCGCCACCGTCGATAGCCTGGGCATGGCCAAGGTGGACGCCATGGCCGCGCGGATCGCCGCCGTCGCGCCGAATGCGCGGGTGGAAAGACACCGCATGTTCTATATGCCCGAAAACGCCGGCGATGTGGACCTGTCCGCCTACGATTACGTGGTGGACGCCGTGGACACCGTCGCCGCCAAGCTGGAGCTGGCCGTCCGGGCCACGGCCCTGGGGGTGCCCATCATCAGCGCCATGGGGGCGGGCAACAAGCTGGACCCGACCAGGCTGGTGATCTCCGACATCTACAAGACCTCGGTGTGCCCGCTGGCGCGGGTGATGCGCCGGGAGCTGCGCAGACGGGGCGTCCGGCGGCTGAAGGTCGCCTGGTCCACCGAGCCGCCCGCGACCGCCCTGGGCGCGCTTGTGGAGGAGGACACCCTCCATCCCCGCCGCAGCATACCGGGCAGCACCGCCTTCGTGCCCCCCGCCATGGGCCTGGCCATCGCCGCCGAGGTGGTGCGCACGCTGGCCGGGCTGGAGGGGTGAAGGGCAATGACTCCGGCGGTTTTCGGAGGAAGGTTGAATTGAACTACGTCTATATCCTTCGCTGCGCGGACGGCACGCTGTACTGCGGCTGGACCACGGACCTCGAGGCTCGGCTCGCCACCCACAACAGCGGCAAGGGCGCGAAGTATACCCGGTCCCGCCGCCCCGTCGAGCTGGTCTATTTCGAGGCCTACGAAGACCGGCACGACGCCCTCAGCCGGGAATGGCACATCAAGCGGATGACCCGTGAGGAAAAGCTGGCGCTGGCGCGCGCGCCGATCGCGCCATGGAATCTGTAAAAAAGAAGGAGTGTCCCATATGATCTCGTTGATTGCATGCTTTGGGGTGCTGATCATCGGCTACCTCACCTATGGCTGGCTGGTGGACAGGACGTTCGGCCCGGACGACCGGGTGACCCCGGCCAACCGGCTCACCGACGGCGTGGACTACGTTCCGATGAAGGGCTGGCGGCTGTTCCTGGTGCAGCTGCTGAACATCGCCGGCACGGGGCCGATCTTCGGGCCGCTGATGGGCGCCTGCTTCGGACCGGTGGTGTTCCTGTGGATCGTATTCGGGTCCGTGCTGGGTGGCGCGGTGCACGACTACATGGTGGGCATGATCTCCGAGCGCCACGACGGAAAGTCCATCGCCGAGCTCTCGGGCATCTACCTGGGCAGCGGCGCGAAGTGGGGCATGCGGCTGTTCTCGGTGCTGCTGCTGCTGCTGACGGGCACCGTGTTCGTCAACAGCCCCGCGGCGCTGATCGACCGGCTGACGCCCATGCAGAACGACACCCAGATCTGGGTGGTGGTGATACTGGTCTACTACGTGCTGGCGACGCTGCTGCCCATCGACAAGATCATCGGCAAGCTGTACCCCGTCTTCGGCGTGGTGCTCATCGCCATGGCGGCGGGCATACTGGGCGGCACGTTGTTCGGCGGCTACAGGGTGCCGGAGATCTCCCTGGCCAACCTGCACCCGGAGGGGCTGCCGGTGTGGCCCTACATGTTCGTCACGGTGGCCTGCGGCGCGATTTCCGGCTTCCACGCCACCCAGTCGCCGATGGCCTCCAAGTGCATCACCTCGGAGCGGCAGGGCCGCAGGATCTTTTACGGCGCCATGCTGGCCGAATCGGTGATCGCGCTGATCTGGGCCGCCGGCGGCGCGGCCTTCTACGGCGCCACGGGCGGCCTGAACAGCGCGCTGTCCACGCTGGGGCAGTCCGGCACGGTGTATGACATCTCCATCGGCATGCTGGGCCCGGTGGGCGCGGTGCTGGCCATCATCGGCGTCATCGCCTGCCCGATCACCTCCGGCGATACCGCGTTCAGGAGCGCCCGCCTGATCCTGGCGGAGATGTTCCACCTGGATCAGAAGCCCATCAAAAACCGCCTGCTGGTGACGCTGCCGCTGCTGGGCGTGGCCGCGGTGCTGACCCAGCTGGATTTCAACGTGCTGTGGCGCTACTTCTCCTGGTCCAACCAGACCCTGGCCATGATCAGCCTGTGGGTGGCGACGGCCTATCTGATCCGGGCGGGCCGGGGGCGCTACGCCTCCCTGGTGACGGCGCTGCCCGCGACGTTCATGTCCGCAGTCAGCCTGACCTACATCCTGATGGCGAAGGAGGGCCTGAGCCTGGGGGCGGCGGTGGCTTATCCGGCAGGCGCGGTCTTCGCCGCGGCGATGTTTGCGCTGTATATGTGTGCGCTTCGCAGGGGCAGCCTGCCCTGGCAAAGGCCCGACAGCCTGGCGTAAATACAGGAGGATCATCGCGCAAAACGGCGGCCTGTACACGAAATGTACAGGCCGCCGTTTTGCGCGTGCGAACGGGGAAAACTATTATTCAAAACTGTAAAATTCCCATACAATACTTAAATTTCGCCATATAAAACCAGCGTAATTTATCATATCATGATATAAAAGTTAACTTGAATTCTTTCGCGTGGCCACACGTGAATGATAAATAGAGTAAGGAGGCTATACCCATGAAGAACGTGAAAGTCCTGCTGTCTGTCCTGCTGGCGCTGGCGATGCTGATTGGCGCCACCGCCGCCTTTGCCGAGGACTTCTCGGTGGATACGCTGGAGGTCAAGATCTGGGATAACAACCAGCTGGCCGGCCTGCAGCAGATCGCCGACGAGTGGACCGCGCAGAGCGGCGTCAAGGTCAACATTCAGGTCGTCGACTGGGGCAACTACTGGACCCTGCTGGAGGCCGGCGCTTCCGGCGGCGACATGCCCGACGTGTTCTGGATGCACTCCAACAATGCCGAGATGTACATGAACGCCCACAAGCTGCTGGACCTGACCGACTACATCGCCGCCAGCGACGTGGTGAACCTGGAGAACTACTATCAGGGCATCACCGACCTGTACAGCAAGGACGGCCGCAACTACGCCGTTGCGAAGGACCATGACACCATCGCCCTTCTGTACAACAAGGCCCTCTTCGACCAGTACGGCGTGGAGTATCCCAACGACGACTGGACCTGGGAGGACTACAAGGCCGCGGCCGAGAAGATCACCGAGGCCTCCGGCGGCGAAGTCTACGGCGGCGCCTGCAACACCGGCAACAACCAGGATACCTTCTACAACATCATCTATGATTTCGGCGGCTTCGTGATCTCCGACGACAAGAAGACCTCCGGCTGGAACGACCCGAATACCCTGAAGGCCTTCGAGTTCATGGGCACCCTGTTCAACAACGCCTGGGCGCCCCAGCAGATGCTGGCCGAGAACGGCAAGGACCGTCTGTTCCTGAACAAGAAGATCGCCATGGACACCGAGGGCAGCTGGATGATCAGCCAGTTCTACACCGACGACAACCACGACGATTACGCCTGGGCCATGCTGCCCTATGAGGACGTGAACGGCAACGGCCAGTGCGATGCGGGCGAGCGCGTCTCCATCTACAACGGCCTGGGCTGGTCCGCCTCCGCCGACGTGAAGGATCCCGCCGCGGCCTGGAGCCTGATCGAGTGGTTCTCCAGCAAGGAGATGCAGCTGAAGCAGTCCGAGCTGGGCGTGACCATGGCCGGCTACATCGGCTGCTCCGACGCCTTCATGAACGCCTTCCCCGGCATGGACATCTCCGCCTTCCTGAAGATGGAAACCGAGGGCACCCTGGTGTTCCGTCCCTACAGCAAGTACACCACCCGTTGGGAGGATCAGGCCACCAGCGATCTGGTGCCCGTCTGGAACGATCCCTCGATCATGACCGACACGCTGAACCGCATGGCGGGCGACATGAACGCCCTGCTGGCCCAGGAATAATTCCTCTGAACCATACGCCCAAGGCCCCTGGGCCTTGGGCGTATCCACATTCCAGAGAATAGGAGGTTTGGTTCATGGCAACGACGAAACGCAAGATGACGCCCAGTCAGAAGAGCCAGGCCAAATGGGGGCTGGCCTTCGTCGCCCCGACCATGATCGGACTGATCGTATTGAACTTCTATCCGATCTTCAACACGGTCTATCAGTCCTTCTTCAAGACCGGCGACTTCGGCATGGGCAACATCTTCGTGGGTCTTCAGAACTATGCCACGGTGCTCAAGGGCGGCGAATTCTGGAGCAGCCTGCTGAACACCTTCAAGTATGCCCTGATCGAGGTGCCCTTCTCGGTGGCCTTCGCACTGCTGCTGGCGGTGTTCCTCAACCGCAAGATCGCCTGCCGCGGCTTCTACCGCACCGTGTTCTTCCTGCCCATGGTGGCGGCCCCGGCGGCCATCGCCATGGTGTGGCGCTTCCTGTACAACCAGCAGTTCGGCCTGATCAACAACGTGTTCCACACCACCACCGCGTGGGTCTCCGACCCGAAGATCGCCTGGATCTCTCTGGGTGTCATCGGCGTGTGGAGCGTCGTGGGCTACAACATGATCCTGCTGATCGCCGGCCTTCAGGAGATTCCCCACGATTACTACGAGGCCGCTGAGATCGACGGCGCCACCGGTATCAAGCAGTTCTTCCGCATCACGATACCGCTTCTGAGCCCCACGATCTTCTTCATCCTCCAGACCCGCATCATCGGCGCGCTGCAGCAGTTCGACCTGATCTTCATGATGATGGACCGGTCCAACCCGGCGCTGCCCAAGACCCAGACGGTGGTCTATTACTTCTACGTCAACGCCTTCCAGTACAACAACCGCGGCCTGGGCGCAGCCATCGTGCTGTGCATGCTGGTGCTTATCATGATGATCACCTGGGTGCTGCAGAGGACGGAGAAGTACTGGGTCTTCTACAACTGAGAAGGGAGGGGCGCAAATGGAAAGCTACAAGGCCAAAAAAGCGCTGACCCAGGGACTGATCCACCTGTTCCTGATCGTGTTTACCATCACCATGCTGGTGCCCTTCCTGTGGATGGTGCTCACCGCATTCAAGACCCAGTCGGAATCCACCGCCATCGATCCCTTCGTCATACTGCCGTCTACCTGGCACTTTGACAACTTCGTGACGGTGTGGAACAGCTACAACTTCCTGCTGCTCTACAAGAACACGCTTCTGATGATCTTCTTCCGCGTGCTGTGCGCGGTGCTGACCGCCACCATGGCAGGCTACGCCTTCGGGCGGCTGGAATTCCCGGGCAAGAAATTCCTGTTCGCGCTGGTGCTGATTCAGATGATGGTGCCCGGACAGATATTCATCATCCCCCAGTACATCATGGTCAGCAAGCTGAAGTGGATCAATACCATCGCCGGCCTGGTGTTCCCCGGCGCGGTGACCGCCTTCGGCACCTTCCTGCTCAAGCAGGGCTACCAGGGCCTGCCAAAGGACCTGGAGGAGGCGGCGAGCATCGACGGCTGCAACATCGGCCAGCAGTTCCTGGTCATCATGATGCCGCTGACCCGCTCCTCGATGGTGTCCTTGGGCATCTTCACTGCGGTGTTCGCGTTCAAGGACCTGATGTGGCCTATGATCGTCTGCTCCGACGCCAAGAGCACCACGCTGTCGGCCGGCCTGGCCAAGATGCAGGGCCAGTTCTCCAGCAACTTCCCGCAGCTGATGGCTGCGGCGACCATGGCCTGCCTGCCGATGATCGTGCTGTACCTGATCTTCCAGAAGCAGTTCGTCGAGGGCATCGCTACCTCCGGCGGCAAGCTGTAATGAATCAAAGGTCGGTTTGGACGGAGTGCCGCTTGGCCGACGCTCCGTCCGACCCACATTGGCAGAGGCGGACAACCGACGTCTTTCCAATGAGGGAGGGTATCGCATGAGCCCAAGAAACTACAGTGAAACCTCCGCCTATCGTGTATTGGTGGAACACAGCCCCAGGCACAGCGACGAGCTGTATATGACCATGTGCGGCATTGAACAGTGCCGCGCGGATAAGGAGTGGGAATCCCGGGTGCGCGACGGCTTCCACCTTCATGCCATCCTCTCCGGCTGCGGGAGGCTGGAGACGGCGAAGGGATCGGCAAGCCTGCGCGAGGGACAGCTCTTCCTGATCAAGCCGGGGGAGAAGATCACCTATTATCCCGACCCCCAAAACCCATGGGCATATTGCTGGATGTCCTTCGGCGGCGCGCGGGCCGGCGCGCTGATGTGGGAGGCGGGCTTTGTGGAGGGCGTATATCACCTCGAGAGCCATGTGGACGTGTCCAAGTTCTACCAGCTGTGCAATGCGGCGCTGGATACGCCACAGCTGACCGAGGCGGCGTCGATCAGGCGGCTCGGCCTGACGCTCCAGTATATCGCCACGGCCATAGAATCCTCCGAGCGCGCGCACAGCAACCGCAGCCGGAGGGGACACCGGCCGCTGTACAACAAACAGGACTACATTCGCTACGCGATCGACTTCTTTGACCACAACTATTCAAATATCGCGCTGACAGACGTATCCAACTATCTGGGCATCAATTACAACTATTTTTCCTCGATATTCAAGCAGAGCCAGGGCATATCGCCCAATGAATACCTTCTGAGGGTGCGCATGCGCCAAGCGAGCCAGATGCTGGTGAACCTGACGATGGACGTACAGACCATCGCGAATTACGTGGGCTATGCGGATTCACTGACCTTCTCCAAGGCGTTCAAGCGTTTTTTCAGCGTCAGTCCCAAGTTTTACCGGGAGATGCCGCCGGAGGAGAGGCCGGTTTTCGATACAGTTATCCAAAACAGAAGAAACGACAGGCAGGAGTAGACGAGCATGTCTATACAGTTTGACCCGCAGGATAAAACCATTACGCTGCATACCCGCCAGACCACCTACCAGATGCAGATCTCCGATACCGGCCATGTGCTGCATCTGTACTATGGACGCAGGATCGACGGTATGTGCCTGGACTATCTGCACATCCTGACGGATTGCGGCTTTTCGCCGAACTGCTATGAAAACCGCCTGCGCCGCCAGGTCTCCCAGGACATACTGCCGTTGGAGTATTCCGCCGCGGGCTGCGGCGATTACCGGGTGCCCGCGCTGGAATGCGTCAGCGCCCAGGGCATTACCGGCGCGGACCTGCGGTATGCCCGCCACGAAATCACCGGGGGGAAGTATCGCCTGCCCGGCTTGCCCGCCGCCTTTGCGGGGGAGGGCGAGGCGCAGACGCTGTCCCTGGTGCTGGCCGATCAGGCCACGGGCCTGGAGGTCGAGCTGCTCTACGGCGTCTTTGAAGCGGCGGACATGATCACCCGAGCCGCGGTGTTCCACAACCGTGGGAAGGCGGCGATCCGCCTGGACCGGGCGTCCAGCCTGTGCCTGGATATTCCGTTCGATGGAGATTGGGACCTGCTGCACTTCCACGGGCGGCACTGCATGGAGCGCATGCCCGAGCGCGTGAGGCTCATGCACGGCATACAGTCCGTCTCAAGCCGCCGGGGCGCGTCCAGTCACCACCACAATCCCTTCGCGGTGCTGATGGCCTCTGACGCCACCCGGACGCAGGGCGCGTGCATCGGCGTCATGCCGGTGTACAGCGGGAACCACCGCACGGACATCGAGGTGAACCAGGCGAACGCGATCCGCGTCGTCAGCGGCCTCGGGGGCGACCTGTTCAGCTGGCAGCTGGAGCCCGGCGACAGCTTCCATGCGCCGGAGGTCATACTGTGCCACACCGACGGGGGGCTCGAGGACCTGACCCACCGCTATCACGCCTTCCTGAACCGGCACGTCATCCGCAGCCCCTGGAGGGACCGCGTGCGGCCGCTGCTGATCAACAGCTGGGAGGCCATGACCTGTGACTTCGACGCTGAAAAGGTGCTGAAATTCGCCGGGGAGGCCGCCAGGCTGGGCGTCGAAATGGTCGTGCTGGACGACGGCTGGTTTGGCACCAGGGACGACGACAACGCGGGCCTGGGCGACTGGTGGGCCAACGAAAAGAAGCTGCCCGGGGGCATACGGCCGCTGTCCGACGTCATCCACGGGATGGGATTGAAATTTGGGCTCTGGATCGAGCCGGAGATGGTCAACGAGAACAGCGGCCTCTACCGCGCCCACCCTGAGTGGGTGCTGGCGGTGCCCGGCAGGAAGCCGGTGATGGCCCGAAACCAGCTGGTGCTGGACATGGGCAACCCGGCGGTGGTGGCGCATCTGTACGGCGTGTTTTCCGCGCTGATCCGGGAAAACGGCATCGATTACATCAAGTGGGACATGAACCGCAACATCGCGGATGCCCACAGCGCCGCGCTGCCGCCCCACCGGCAGCTGGAGGCGAGCCACCGCTACATGCTGGGCGTCTACGGGCTGCTGGATCGACTCACCGGCGAATTCCCGGAGGTGCTGTTTGAGAACTGCGCGGGCGGCGGGGGCCGCTTCGACGCGGGCATGCTCTATTATACGCCCCAGATCTGGTGCAGCGACGATTCCGACGCCATTGAGCGGCTGACCATCCAGGCGGGCACTGCCGTCGGCTATCCCGTCGGCACGATGGGGGCCCACGTCTCCATCTGCCCCAACCAGCAGACCGGGCGCACCGTGCCCTTTGGCACCCGGGCCATCGTCGCCATGAGCGGCACCTTTGGATATGAGCTGGACCCGGCGCAGCTGTCGGAAGCGGAGAAGCGGCAGATGCGCGTCCTGGCGGAGCGGTACCGTCGCTTCTACGACGTGATCCATCGGGGCCTGTATTATCAACTCGCCGATCCCGGCGAGCGGGGGGATTTCGCCGCCTGGGCCTTTGTGGCCGCAGACGGCGGGCAGGCGCTTTTGAACCTGGTGGTGACCCGCACCCACGCCAACACCCACGGCATCCACCTGAGGCTTCGGGGCCTGGACCCTGAGGCGCAATACCGCCTGGCGGAGCTGATCGTTGAGGGCTGCGACCGGCCGGACGGGGAATACCTGGGCGGCGCAGGCCTTGAAGGGCGTGTTTTCACCGGAGCGGGTCTGATGTACGCGGGGCTCACGTTGCCGCCCATGCGGGGCGATTATCCCGGCGTCCAGCTGCTGCTCGAACGGATGGACGCGGAGGCGCTTTGATATGCGAACACTGCCCCAATGGTATCGTGACGAGCGGGAGAAGCTCAGAGGCTACGGCCTGCGGGCCCGACTCAAATACATCTGGCAGTACTACCGGCTGTGGATCATCGGCATCGCCTTCGCGGTGGGCTTCGTCGGCTACGCCGTCTGGAATTACGTCACGGTGCCGGGAGACATCCACTTTTACGGCATACTCTCCAACACCTACGCCCAGCTGGGGAAGGACTCTGATTTTTACAACGGGTTCGTCGAGGCGGCGGGTTACGACCTGAAGACGGGCGTGGTGGAGATCGACTGCGCGAATTACTGCAAGCCCTCCGGGCGCGTGATCGGCAACAACTACTACGAGAAGCTGATCTCGATGCTGGACGGCGGTGTGGACGACGTGTGGATCGCCGGGGCCGAGGACGTGATCGCCATTGGCGAGGCCGGCCGATTGATGGATCTGAACGGTGACGCGATGGCGTCGATCCGGGAAAAGTACGCCGACCGGTTCATCTACTGCACGCCGCTGGATGAGAGCTACAGCGATCAGCCCGTGCCCATAGGCATCGACCTGGCGGGTACGGCGCTGACCGGGGAATACAGCGCCTATCCGGAGGGCGCGGCGCTGGCCGTCAACGCCAGCACGCAGCGACCGGAGCAGGTACTCGTCTTCCTGGACTATCTGTTTGCGTATGAGGGGTGAAGCGAATTGCAGCGGTTGCTCAAGCTGTTCAGCGAGGACAGCGCCCTTGGGCGCTTCTTGAACCGGCTGTACGTCATCATCGTCTCCAATCTGCTGTTCGTGCTGGCCAGCCTGCCGGTGGCGACCATCGGCGCGGGGCTTTCTGCGCTGAACTACACGCTGATGAAATACCGCCGTGGCGACAGGCATTTCAAGGTGACGTCGATGTTCTGGCGGGGCTTCAGGGAGTCCTTCGGGAAGGCGACGGTCTGCTTTGTGGTCTATGTGTTGCTGATGCTCGTACAGCTGCTTGAGATCAGTTGGTGCAGGCAGTTCACCGGCCCGGTAGCGCTGTTCCAGTACGCGCTGATCGGCCTGATGGCGCTGGAGACCATCGTGGCGGTCTACCTGTTTCCGGTGATCGCGGCCTTCAAGGGCGGCATCGGCGAGCTTTTGAAAAACGCGCTGTACTTCGCCTTCAGCAAGCCCCACTGCATGCTGGCCTGCGTGGCGCTGTACGTTGTGCCGCTGGCGGCGACCTACGCCTCCATCAAATACCTGCCCCTGTGGGCCTTCCTGTGGCTGATGTTCGGGTTCGCGCTGATCGTCTGGCTGGCCAGCGGCATCATGCTGAAGCAGTTCATACCCTTCCTGCCGGAGGTGGACATCTGCGGCGACATCATCGAGCCGGGGCAGGCGGACGACCCCAACATCATGGTGGGCGAGGACGATTCCGGGGACGATGCGGACGAGAACACGCTCCGGGAAATGATGAAATACGGGCTGTAGATTTCAATTCTGAATCCAAGGGACAGGCGTCCCTTTGAATAAATGGCGTCCGCCTACTCCACGCAAATAGGCTGGCGTACATGCGAAAAGGAGGTTAACCCATCCCGCAGGGCCCGCGGTGCGGCAGTGTGGAGACCTGTCGTAATATGGTTCACCGAGAAGAACACGGTGACATGAGGACGCGGCAAAGGACCGCCGCGTTCAGGGCTGTAACGCAATGGCAGAGGTCATCATCAAGAACATGAAGAAGGTTTACGGCGGCAAGACGACGGCGGTACACGACGTCAACCTGCACATCAAGGACAAGGAGTTTATTGTGCTGGTCGGTCCCTCCGGCTGCGGCAAGTCCACCACGCTGCGCATGGTCGCCGGCCTGGAGGACATCACCGACGGCGAGCTGTACATCGACGGCAAGCTGTGCAACGACATCGCCCCCAAGGATCGCGACATCGCCATGGTCTTCCAGAATTACGCCCTCTATCCCCACATGTCCGTCTACGACAACATGGCGTTTGCCATGAAGATGAAGAAGGTGCCTCAGGACCAGATCGACAAAAAGGTGCGCGAGGTGGCCAAGGTGCTGGACATTACCCAGTACCTGGAGCGCAAGCCCAAGGCCCTCTCCGGCGGCCAGAGGCAGCGCGTGGCCATCGGCCGCGCCATGGTGCGCGACCCGAAGGTGTTCCTGATGGACGAGCCCCTCTCCAACCTGGACGCCAAGCTGCGCAACCAGATGCGCGCCGAGATCATCAAGCTGCGCCAGAGCATCAACACCACCTTCATGTACGTTACCCACGACCAGACCGAGGCCATGACCCTGGGCGACCGTATCGTCATCATGAAGGACGGCTACGTCAACCAGATCGGCGCGCCTCAGGACCTGTACAACAAGCCCGTGAACCTGTTCGTGGCCGGCTTCATCGGCATGCCGGTGATGAACTTCTTCGACGGCTCAAAGCTGCTGCTGGAGAACGGCAGGTATTATGCCCGGATCCACAATGCGAAATTTGAGCTCAGCGAGTTCCAGCAGAAGGCGCTGAAGGCCAACAACCAACAGCCCTGCGACATCATCGCAGGCATCCGTCCCTGCCACATACTGCTGGACGAGGGCGAGCTCACCGCGAAGGTGGAAGTCTCCGAGATGCTGGGCAACGAGGTCAACCTGCACACCGACTGCGAGGGCGACCATGTGGTCATGGTTATCCCCACGATGAACCTGGAGACCGACGTCAGCATGGGCAAGACCATCCGCTTCTCCACCCAGCCCAGGCTGATCCAGCTGTTCGACAAACAGACCCAGAACAACCTGATCTGGTTCGACGAGGCCTCCGCGAAGGCCAACGCGCCGGTTTGCAGGGAATATAACTTCTGATCGCTGCGTGAATTTGAACAGCGCCGCATAGCGCGGCGGCAGGGGCGTCGTTGAGGCGCCTGCCCGGGGCGTTTCGCTGTGGACTTCCCGGCGGGCGACGAAACGCCGCCCCTGCGTGTCTGATGTTGAAATTGAGCCAGTTACAATGTATAATACGGGGGAGTGCGCGATATGTTTGAGACGATTTTCCGGAATCCGGATTTCGTCACTGTGGAAAACGGCGAGGCGCGCAGGGACGATGCCCGGCCCGGCAGCTATGCCCGCGGGGACGTTCGGGTGACCTGCGAGCGGCAGGAGGAATGCCTTGCGGTGTACGTCGAGGCCGGGGCGACGCCGGTAAGGCAGGTGCGCCTGCGCTGGTGCTTCAAGTCCCGTCTGCGCGGGACCGTGCTGGGCGACGCCTGGGAGCGCGCCTACGGCGATCTGGAATGGACGTGTATCAATCCCTTCCGCAGCCTGCCCTGGTATGCCCTGGTGCAGGACGGATGCGATACGGTGGGCTACGGCGTCATGGTGCGCCCCGGGGCGATTTGCAGCTGGCAGCTGGATCCCGAGGGCGTCACGCTCTGGCTGGACGTGCGCTGCGGCGGGGAGGGCGTCGTGTTGAACGGCCGGCGCCTGCCGGCGGCCCGGGTGCTCTCCAGGGTGTACGCCGGAACGAAGACCTATGCTGCGGCCCGGGATTTTTGCAGGCGCATGTGCGCCGACCCGATACTGCCCCCCGCGCCGGTATACGGTTCAAACAACTGGTACTACGCCTATGGCTGCAGCTCCGCCCGGACGATACTGGATGAGGCGGACTATATGGCGAAGCTGACCCAGGGCCTGCCCAACCGTCCCTACGTCGTGATCGACGACGGCTGGCAGCAGGGGCGCTACAGGCCGGACGGCACATATGAAGCGGTCTACAACGGCGGGCCCTGGATGCCGAACGCCCGCTTTGGCGATATGGCGGCCCTTGCGGCGCAGATCGCCCGAAAGGGCGTCATTCCGGGGATATGGGTGCGCCTGTTGCAGGACGACAGCGGGGACATACCCCGTGGATGGCGGCTTGAAAGCGGCGCACTGGACCCCTCCGTCCCCGAAGTGCTGGACCATGTGCGCACGGTCGTGGACCGCATCGGCGGATGGGGCTACCGACTGCTGAAGCACGACTTTTCCACCTTCGACATCACCGGGCTGTGGGGCTGGCAGATGCCCCATCGGATGACCGGCGACGGCTGGCGCTTCGCGGATCGCACCCGGACGACGGCGGAGATCATCGTGGATTTTTACAGAGCGGTTCTGGAGGCCGCCGAACCCCATGGCATGCTGGTTCTGGGCTGCAACACCGTCGGCCACCTGGGCGCGGGGTTGATGCACCTGAACCGCATCGGCGAGGACACCAGCGGGCTGGTTTGGGAGAGGACGCTGAAGAACGGCGTCAACGCGCTGGCCTACCGCATGCCCCAGCACCGCGCGTTTTACGACGTGGACGCGGACTGCATCGGCATCACCGAGCACATCGACTGGACGTTCAACCGCCAGTGGGGCGAGCTGCTGAGCCGAAGCGGCACCTCCATGTTCGTCTCCGTCGCGCCGGGATCCCTGCCGGCGGCCCAGGAGGACGCGCTGCGGCGGATGCTGGCGGTGAACGCGTGCCCCCGGGAGGCCGCCCAGCCTCTGGACTGGCAGGAGACCACCCAACCCCGGATCTGGCTGATCGACGGGGAGGCCGTGCAATTCAACTGGCACGGCCCCCGGGGGCTGCGCACATCCTTTGACGACGCCCCTTTGACATCTGAAGACGAATAGGAAGGAACGAAACGGTATGCCGAAGATTACATTTATGGGCGCGGGCTCCACGGTGTTCGCCAAGAACGTGCTGGGCGACAGCATGATGACCCCGGCGCTCCAGGACAGCGCCATCGCGCTGTACGACATCGACGCAACGCGTCTGGATGAATCCGCCGCGATGCTGGAGGCCATCAATCGAAACAACGGCTCAAAGGCCAGGATCGAAAAGTACCTGGGCGTGGAGAATCGCAGGGCCGCGCTGAAGGGCGCGAACTACGTGGTCAACGCCATCCAGGTGGGCGGCTACGACCCATGCACCATCACCGACTTTGAGATTCCCAAAAAATACGGACTGAAGCAGACCATCGCCGACACGCTGGGCGTGGGCGGCGTGTTCCGGGCGCTGCGCACCATACCGGTGATGCTGGACTTCGCCCGGGACATGGAGGCGGTTTGCCCCGACGCCTGGCTGCTGAACTATACCAACCCGATGGCCATGCTCACCGGCGCGATGCTGCGGCTGACGAACGTGAAGACCGTGGGCCTGTGTCACAGCGTGCAGGTGTGCGCGTCCACGCTGCTGCGGGAGCTGGGCATGGACTACGACGACACCGTGCAATGGAAGATCGCGGGTATCAACCACCAGGCCTGGCTGCTGGAGCTGACGAAGGATGGCGTGGACCTGTACCCCGAGGTCAGGCGCCGCGCCCTGCTGTACAACCAGGGCAAGCTGGATATCGGCACCATGGAGGCGCGTATCGCCAGCCTGACCAAGGGAGAGGAGCTTCCCGGCAAGTGGATCGAGCGCCTGAAGGAGGAATACACGCTGTACAAGACCAAGGGCGTCCACAGCGACATGGTGCGCCTGGAGCTGATGCGCCGCTTCGGCTACTATATCACCGAATCCAGCGAGCACAATTCCGAGTATTGCCCCTGGTTCATCAAGGAACGCTACCCTGAGCTGATCGACCGGTTCAACATCCCGCTGGACGAATATCCCCGCCGCTGCATCCACCAGATCCAGGAGTGGAAGGAGCGGGGCCACGAGTTGACCCAGAACCCGACGCTGACCCACGTGCGCACCCATGAATATGCCAGTTACATTATGGAAGCCATGGAGACCGGCGTGCCCACGAAGATCGGCGGCAACGTGCTGAACAACGGCCTGATCACCAACCTGCCCCGCAACGCCTGCGTGGAGGTGCCCTGCCTGGTGGACAGGAACGGCGTGCAGCCCACCTGGATCGGCGACCTGCCGGAGCAATGCGCGGCGCTGAACCGCACAAATATCAACGTGCAGCTGCTGACCATCGAGGCCGCCCGCACGCTGAAGCGGGATTACATCTACCAGGCCGTCATGCTCGACCCCCACGCCGGCGCGGAGCTGTCCATCGACGACATCGTGGCCATGTGCGACGAGCTGATCGAAGCCCACGGGGATTGGCTGCCGAAGTACCGTTGATGAACATGAATCAAGGCCCACACAAATGCCGCCTGCATGGGCGGCATTTGTGTGGGCCTTGATTGTGATGTCTACCGCGCCACCGTCATCTCGCCGCGCAGGCTCCGCTCCATGCGGGCACGGATCTCGTCGGTGGACAGGCCGCGGCTGAACAGGTAGTACAGCTTGGCCACGGCGGCCTCGGTGGTGATGTCGTAGCCGCTGACGGCGCCGGCGCTTCTGAGCGCGGAGGAGGTCTCATAGGCCCCCAGGGAGACGGTGCCGTGGGGACACTGGGAGCAGACGATGATGATCGTGCCGTTGTCCGAGGCCTTGCGGATGATGGGCAGCAGGGCGTTGGCGTGGCCCGGTATGTTGCCCGCCCCGAAGGTCTCGATGACGATGCCCCGCAGCCGCTCCGTCATGATGGAATCAAACAGCTCGAACTGTATGCCGGGGAATACCTTGATGACGCCGATGGGGACGTTCTTCAGTGGCTGGAGGCAGAAGCGGCCCCTGGCCGGCGGCAGCAGCGCTGCTCGGTTGGTGCGAATGGCGATGCCCGCCTCCGCCAGCGGGGGATAGTTCGGCGATTCAAAAGCGATCAGGTCGTCCGCCGAATACTTGATGGTCCGGTTGCCCCGCAGCAGCTTGCCTCCGAAGTACAGGCACACCTCGTGGATGTGGTCGCTGGCGGCGATCAGCAGGGCGGTGATGATGTTGTCCCGGGCGTCGTTGCGAATCTCGCAGAGGGGGATCTGCGACCCCGTCAGTATGACGGGCTTGCGGTTGTTGCGCAGCATGAAGGAGAGGGCCGAGGCGGTATAGGCCATCGTGTCGGTACCGTGGAGGATCACAAAGCCGTCGTAGGCGTCGTAATGCCCGGCGATCATGCTGCCGATGGCGTTCCACTCCACCACGGTGATGTTGGAGGAGTCCAGCAGGGGATCCATGTCCACGATGTCCCAGCGGGGCATGGCGTCCGAATGCAGCTCGGGCAGCGCGTCGAGCAGCGCGTGGAAGGCTTCCTTCTGCGGCGCGTAGCCCTGGGGCGTGGGCACCATGCCGATCGTTCCGCCGGTATTGATCACCAGGATTTTCTTGTTGACAGACATATTGGGTGCCTCGTTCATACCGTCAGTTCGATTTGGTTGCCCTCGATGGCGACGATACAGCTTTCATAGTATCCGTCGCCGGTGGTTCTCGGGCCGCTGACGACCGCATAGCCATGCTGCCGCAGCCGGTCTGTAAGTCGATCCACCTTTTCCCTGCTGCCAAGGGAAAAGGCAATGTGGGCATAGCCGGTGCGGTCAAGGGGCTTCTGTGCGTCGTTCATTTTCGGCTTGTTCATCAGCTCCAGCCGGGCGCCGTCTTCAAAGCGGAGGAAGTAGGAGCGAAAGCCCGTCTTGGGGTTGTGATAGCCCTCATTGGAGATCCCGCCGAGATAGCTTGTGAAAAAGTCGCGGGCGAACTCCAGGTCGTTCACATACATGGCCACGTGTTCGATTTTCATACCGGCGCCTCCCTGCTATAATTCCTTGATTCGCCAGGCCCTAAACAACCGCTGCGCCCGGGATGACAATGGCAGCCACATCATCCTGAGCGCAGCGAAGGCGCTGTTCGGCTCTGAGCCTGGGAGGGCGTCAGACCTCCGCCTTCTGGCAGGCGTCCAGGAAGGCCAGTATGTTTTCCTCGGGGGTGTTCACGTCCATGCCCACGCAGGAGATGGAGATCTTGCCCTGGTCGGCCTTGCCCTCCTTGAGCATGCGGGCCACGTTTTCATGGATCTGGTCCGGCGTCTCCTTCTGGATATTGACGGCGCTGTAGCGCAGATTCAGCCAGGTCTCGGGCAGGTGCTCCCGGACATAGGGGATGTTCGAGCCGGCGCCCACCTCGGCGAAGGCCAGGTTCTTCACCTTGCCGTAGCCCTCGCAGACGTGCTCCATGCTCTTGCCGCAGTGGTGGATGCCGAAGCAGGGGAATTCCTTCGCCAGCCGCAGGTCGTGGGGCAGCAGGAATTCCTCGTAGCAGGCGTTGGAAACCATCTCCACCGAGCAGTTGGAGGTGAGGTAGTTCTCCGGCATGACCTTGCGCACGATGCCGGTGACGCCGCCGGAGACGTCGTTGCTCAGGGCGTAGAAGCGCCTGCCGATGTCCACGGTGAGGTCGGTGATCTTCGTGAGCAGCCCGGTGATCTCGTCGGGGTCGGTGTAATAGGCCATGTACAGCTCCTGGCCCATCAGGTCCAGCGCGATGTTCTGTATGCCCTGGAGGTTGATGTAGGTCTCCACCCGGCCGTAGTCCGCAAGCAGGCCGTCGATCTGCCGCTGGGTGCGGGCCCATACGGGGTCGCTGTCCAGGTCCGGCACATGCACCTGGTCCAGGTCTTCGGCGGTCAGGTTCCGGCAGACCACCTGGGGGGAGTTGTCAGGCTGGTAGACGATGTCGCAGCCCATCAGCTCGGAGTAGAGGTAGCCGGCGGCCAGCAGGTCCGTGCCCATCAGCGGCCTGGGCGCGGGGTCCTTTTCGCCGATGCCGTAGGCGCCGAAGTGGTCGTACAGCGCCCGGCGCATGCGCACGTCGCATTCCATGCGGTATTTGTAGTCGTCAAAGAAGGGTTGGGAGAAGTCGATGCCGGCGTTTTTGTGCCACCACGAGGGGTGGAAGGTGATGTCGTAGAGGTTTTTATTCATGGCACAGCCCTCCAAATGCAGTTGTTTTCTTTTGTCTGTATTATAAGAGATAAGCCCGCAAAGGTAAAGGAATTTTACCACATCTTAATGGGGATGCGCAGCCGTTTTTATTGACAGTGTGGTAAATCTACAGTAGAATCTTGCCAGAATAGATGGAGGAATGAGAGCTATGTTTGATACTTCGCTGAGGGATTCCCAGAGCACGGCGGTGACCGGCATCGCGCCGGAGGCCTTTGATTTCGACGAGTATGCCGAGTATGCCGCCCGCCAGGACGGAAAGGTGCGCAAATTCATGGCGGCGGATTCCGGCGTGCTGGTGTACCGGCGCTTCCGCGTGGCGGAGGTCTACGGCTGGGAATGCCAGGACCGGGAGCTGTCCCTGCGTTTGCAGCTGGGCGCGCTGAAGGAGAGCATGAAATACACCGCCGACATGGCCAACTACCTGGAGCCCTGGTACGGCATCGGCGTCGGCGCGTCGGCCTTCGGGGCGAAGTACATCTGGCTGGACGGGCAGGCCCCGGCGGTGTCCGACGAATTCCAGAGCATCGAGGAGGCACTGGCCTTCGATCCGGTGCCGATCCACACGACCCAGATCGGCAAGGACCAGATGGCCTATGTAGAATATTTCCTCGATAAAACCAAGGGCAAGCTGCCGGTCTCCTTCTGCGACATACAGTCCCCGCTGAACATCGTCAGCGAGATGATGCCCACCAACGTGCTCTTCGAGGACATGCTGGAGGACCCGGACGCCTACAGCGATCTGGCCTATCGGGCAGGCGGCCTGATGCGGGATTACCTGCTGAAGCTGAAGGACATGATCGGCGGCGCGCTGGCGCTGCCCGGCCACGGCTTCGCCTCCTCCCGGGCGATGACGGGCATCGGGGCCTCGGACGATACCAGCATCATGATCAGCAACGGCATGTTCGACGAGCTGGAGGCCGACCAGCTGGCGGACATGTGCGAGCCCTTCGGCGGCGCGTTCTACCACAGCTGCGGCAACTGGGGCGTGAAGATCCCCTCCGTGCTGAAGGTGCGCAACCTGCTGGGCGCCGACGGCGCCTTCTCCAGCGAGACCGACCCCTCGCCCAACGACCCCGCCCTGTTCGGCAAGGCCTTCGCCGGCACCGGCAAGATACTGAACCTGCGGGCCGTGGGCAATCCCGACGTCGTGGCGGACACCGTTCGCAAGGTATGGCACCCGGGCCTGCGGCTCATCGTCAACACCTACTGCAAGACCCCCGAGGAACAGCAGGAGGCCTATGACCGGATACAGGAGATATGCAGGTAGTACTAATTGCGCGTAGGGGCGATCTCCTGATCGCCCGCGGGCGCTCGGAGAGCGCGACGCGAAGCTGGTCCTTTAGGGCCCCTACGCGGCATATTCATAGTAAAACCCCCGAACCTTCGCCATCATGCGAAGATCCGGGGGTTTCTTGTCGTTCAAACACTTGGCTTACATGAGGATCGCCTTCACAAGGTCTTCCAGGTCGCCGTCGATCTCAACGGGGATTTCGTTGACGTTCTTCGAAGCGCTCAGGTCTTCGATGTTCACCCTGTCGATCCTGCTGAGCTTGAAGCGCACCGGCTGGTCGGATTCGCTGGTGTTCATCTCACAAACCAGGCTGTCGTCGTCCTCATAGCAGTCAAAGATAACCGTGGCCTGCTGGCCATCGGCGGTCTCGGCCACCAGCTCGTAGCGGATCTTGCCCGTCCAGGTTTCCCGTACGGAGGTGCTGATGGCGCCCTTCGGCCCCTTCATGAAGAAATAATCCGGGCCAAAATTCATCCGCATCCATTCGTTGCCTTCGATCACGGAGAGGACGCTCCCGGCATCGATCTGTTCGCCGTCGAAGCTCATCTGCACGTCCGTCTTGGAATTTCCGGCGCTCAGCGCCTCGCGGGAGGAATTCGGGTTCACCGAAAGCTCATGGACCAGCAGGGGCTCCTCGTCCTTGATGCCCAGGCAGGTGGTGATCTCCGCCTCGCCGTTCTCTTCGTTGATCCAGGCATCCGTGTCGCACATCAGAACCTTCGTCGCGGAAGAATCCTCGCCGATCTGGAAATGCGATACCCAGTGGCCGTTGGCGTCGAAGGCGTCGGTGCTCTCGATGGTGCGGATGGTCTCCAGGATGGCTTCGCGGTTCGTCTCCCAGTCCTCCTGGACCGTCGCAAAGTCCTCGCCGCCGGTCGAGGCGGCCTGGCGGTTCACCAGCGCTGCCAGGTCAGGGTTGGACATCAGCTCGTCCATGGCGTCCGCCAGCGCGGAGGCGAGGGCATCGCTGCGCAGGCTGACCGTCGCGCTGGCCTCCGATCCCTTGACATCCAGGATGTATTCCGGCTTGAACTTGTCGGCAAAGGCCATCGCCGCAGCGCTCAGGGTCGCCGCGTCGGCCTGCGCCTGTTCTTCCGCCGCAGACGCAAGAATGCCGAATTCATTGACGGCTTTCTCGATCTCCGCCTGAGTGGGAAGCGCCTCCTCGGGGATGCTCTTGATGGCCTCCTCCAGCACTTTGTTCACCGCGTCGTCGATTTTCTGCATGGCGGCGGTAACGGTGGCGTAGCGCAGCAGCGACACGGTGCCGTCGGCGCTGACATAGATGCCCGTGGGATTCAGCTGAACGTGGCTGTCCTCCACGGCGTTATTGCGGGATACCAGGTGAAGGTTATCCCCGTCGATGCGGATCACGAGGTCGCTGGTCGCGTCCCCGGACTCCACCTGCAGGGCGATGTCCTGTGTCTGAGGGTCTGTCCCCTTCACAAACCGGCTCAGTATATTGGCCTGGCCAAAGCGTCCCATTCCCGTTGACTCTGCGAAGGCGCCCGCAACGGTGAAAAGCATCATGACGACCAGCAGGCAGGAAACAAGCTTCTTCATAATGTATACCCCTTTCATCATAGCTGTTCTGTTTGGTGGTGATGTTGTTGGATGCCCGGGTATCCCTGGCGGTATCCAGGCTCCTCTTCTATTATCGCATGTTTTCCAATGAAAATCAAGGGGAGGTGCCGGAATGTCACCTTTTTCGGCCGAGGACCGTTTCGATCCAATCGCCGCACTCCCGAATCCAGCCGGCCACGTGGGCATCGGGCAGGCGTCCCTTTTCGTACTCGGTGACCTCGTCGGTGGCCAGCGAAAGCCCGTGCTCGCCGAAGGGGTAGATGTGCATTTCGAAGGGAACGCCGAAGCGCCTCAGGGCTGCGGCGAACATCAGCGAATTTTCCACCGGCACGCTGTGGTCCTCGGCGGTGTGCCACAGGAAGGTCGGCGGTGTGTCCGCCGAGACGTGCTTCTCCAGCGAGAAGAAGTCCCGCCGGTCCTCCCCGGCGATGCTCTGGATGCTCGGGGCATTGCACAGGGCCTCGTCGGCGGTGATGACCGGGTAGCACAGGATCAGCCCGTCGGGCCGGCTGAGCCCCAGGGTCTTCCAGTGCACGCCCAGCGTCGCGGCCAGGTGGCCGCCCGCCGAAAAGCCGCACACGAATATCGGCGCGCCGTCGGTGGTCTCTCGTAGCTGCGCCACCCGCTCGGAGAGCTCCCGGACCGGCCCAAGGCCCAGGGGCTCGGGGTCGCCCTCCGCCTGGACGGTGTAGCGCAGTATGCTGGTTTCATACCCCATGGCCTCAAAGGCGCGGGCTATCGGTTCGCTCTCCCGGGGGGAGAGCCACTGGTAAGCGCCGCCGGGACAGATGACGATGATCGCTTTTTTCTTCTGTACCATAGGTTGCCTCCTTGAATTTTGAGGCGGCGCTTGCGCCGCCTCAGGACTTTATTTATACAGCATCCCGGGCAGCCACATGAAGCTCTGGGGGAAGTAGGTGAGGATCAGCAGGGCGATGGCCATGGTGATGTAGAACGGGACCATCTTCTTGGCCAGCGTCTCGATCTTGATGTTGGAGATGGCCGAGCCGATGAACAGCGTCGAGCCTACGGGCGGCGTCAGCAGGCCGATGCCCAGGTTCAGCACCATCACGATGCCCAGGTGGATCGGCGACAGCCCCATCTGGATCCAGATTGGCAGTATGACCGGGGTGAGCATTAGGATCAGGCAGGCCATCTCGATCAGGCAGCCCAGTATCAGCATCAGCACGTTGAGCATGATGAGGATCAGTATCTTGTTGCTGGTCAGCGTGAACAGGCCCGTGGCCACCTTCTCCGGGATCTTCAGGTAGGTGAGCAGGTAGGTGAACGCGCCGGAGACGCCCAGCAGTATCAGCACTTTGCCCAGCGTGGTGACCACGTTGATGAAGATGTCCGGGATGTCGCGGATGCGGAAGCCCTTGTAGATGAACAGGCCGACGATCAGCGACCACACCACCGCGCAGGCGGCGGATTCGGTGGTGGTGAAGATGCCGGCGATGACGCCGACCACGACGATCAGCACGGCCAGCATGCCCCAGATGGCCCTGCCCAGGGCCTTGAGGGTGCCCACGAGGCTGAACCGGCCCGTGGTGGGGATGTTCATCTTCTTGGCGTACCAGGCGGAGTAGATCATCAGCGCGATGGAGAGCACCGCGCCGGGCACGTAGCCCGCCACGAACAGCTGGCCGATGGAGACGGTGGTCGTGCCGGCGGCGGCCAGGGTGTAGATGACCATGTTCTGCGACGGGGGCACCAGTATGCCCTCCACCGACGAGGCCATCGTCAGGCAGGTGGAGAACGCGCGGTCGTAGCCCTGCTCCTCCATCATCTTGATCTCGATGGGGCCCAGGGAGGCGCAGTCCGCCGACGAGGAGCCGGAGATGCCGCCGAAGAAGAACGAGGCCACCACGTTGACCATGGCCGCGCCGCCCCGGAACCAGCCCACCAGCTCCTTGGAGAAGTCGATCAGCGTCTCGGTGATGCCGCCGGCACTCATCAGCTCGCCCATCAGTATGAAGAAGGGCACGGCCAGCAGCGTGTAGGAATTGAGGTTGCTGACGAACTTCAGCGCCATTTGCATCGGGTTGATGCCCAGGAAGAAGAAGTCGATCAGCGAGGCGATGCCGATGGAATAGACGATCGGCACCCGCAGAAACACCAGCAGCAGGAACACGCCGATCAGTATGATCGTCGCGATGGTCGCGGTCGTCACTTCGCTTCACTCCTTTCAAGCCATTCGCCCACCAGGGCGAACAGGTTCAGCACGCCCGTCACCGGCATGGCGCAGTACATCACGGAATAGGGCACGTTGATGCCCGCCATGTTGTTGTTCGCGCCCTTGCCCATCAGGCCGCTGCCGTAGTAGATCAGGAACAGCGAGAAGACGACGATGCACGCCGTGCTCAGGATCTCCGTGATAAACACGCCCTTTTCGCCGAACTTTTCATCCAGCATGGTCACGCGCAGGTGCTCGTTGCGGCGCACCACCAGCGCCGAGCCCAGCAGGCTCATCCACACCAGGCACAGCAGCGAAAACGGCTCGCCCCAGATGGGGGATTTGCTCAGTACATAGCGGCCGAAAAAGATGGAGAAAACCACCGCCACCAGCGCTGCCAGTATGATCACGCAGACGTATTTCACCAGCGTGAATACGACCGCGTCCACCTTTTTCCACACATTTCGAAAGCCTTGCAAGTTGTGCTCCTTTCTTTGGAAACGACAAAAGGGGGCTCTCCGCTCCCCTCATGGGCAACGGAGAGCCTCGGCTACCGTTTGGCCGTTCATCGTATGCGGCGGCGGACTGCGCCTCGCTGCCGTGGCGGCCTGGTGGCCGCCGCTACAGCTGCGGAGATGTCCACAGGCCGGACGGCCGGTGTTCGATCAGGGAAGGCGCTCTGGCGCGATCAATAGTCGCCGCCCTGGATGCGGGCGATGATGTCCTGGACCTGTTCGCTCTGCTCGCTGTACAGGGGCGCGCAGGCTTCCTGCCACTTCTCGATGTCGGTCACGGGCAGCAGCTTGATGCCCTTCTCCTCGAAGGCGTCGAAGCAGGCCTGCTCCTGGCTCTGGTTGTACTCGTAGCACACCTCGCGGGCGGTCAGGGCGGCTTCCTTCATCCAGCCCTGCTCCTCCTCGCTCAGGGAGCCCCAGGTGTCGGCGGAGACCAGGATCACGCCGCAGCCGAAGGTGTGGGCGTCGGTGATGAAGTAGGGGGCAACCTCGTTGAAGGAGTTGTCCATGTAGCTGGTCACGCCGTTCTCAGCGCCGTCCACGACGCCGGACTGCAGGGAGGTGTACAGCTCCGCATAGGCGATGGGGGTGGCGGAGGCGTTCAGGGCCTTCATGGTGTTCACCATCAGGTCGGTCTCGGGAACGCGGATCTTCAGGCCGTTCATCATGTCAAAGCTGAAGCTCTCGGGCTTGCCCAGCTTCTCATACACGGAGGGGGTGATGAACAGGCTGCGGGGGCCTTCCACCAGCCAGCCCAGCGCGATGTAGCCGCAGTTGGCGTCGGCCACGCTCTGCAGCAGCTCGTCGCCCAGGGGGCTCACGGCGACTTCCTGGAACTGGGCCATGTCCTTGAAGACGTAGGGCAGGCCGGTGGCGCCGATGACCTCAGCGCCGTAGTTCGGCAGGGAGGAGGCGTTGCCGCGGAAGATGTCCAGGGTGCCCATCTGGATGCCCTGCATGGATTCGGCCTCGGAGCCGAGGGTGCCGTTGGTGTAGAGCTCGATCTTCAGCGCGCCGCCGGAGATCTCCTCCAGCTTCTCGGCAAAGGCCTTGGCGGCCACGGTGGCGCCATAGGTGTCGCCGTTGACCTCGTTCCAGGTCAGCGTCCTCTCCGCCAGGGCGGGAGCGGCCATCGCGAGCACCAGCAGCATTGCGACGATCAGGGAAAGCATTTTCTTCATGGGTCTGTCCTCCGTTTCATTTTTATGCGATATTAAGAATATCACATTTCACTTGAAGCATAACACAGCCGACTGTTTCTGTCAAGAATTAATTAACGGTAATTGCAAATAATTGACATATGATACGATTGCGAATATGATAAAATAGGTACAAGGAGGAATGGAACCATGAAGAACAGGCTTGTAACTTTGATGGCGGTGCTTTTGGCCGCCCTGCTGACCCTGTCCTGCTTCGCGCTGGCCGAGGAGGCCCCGGCGGCTCAGGCAGCGGAAGCGGCGACGGAGGCTGCTGAAGCGCCGGCCGATGAAGCGGCGACGGAGGCTGACGAGGCGGACGAGGAAGCGTTTCCCCTGTGGAACGCGGACGCCCCGGCGCTGAAGGCGCTGGTGGAATACGTGGAGGACGTGACGGACGAGGCCTCGCCCAACTACATCCCGCCGGTGGACCGCATCGCCACCTTTGACATGGACGGCACGCTGTGCGCCGAGTTGAACCCCACCTACCTGGAGTACTACCTGCTGGCCAGGCGCATCCTGGCGGACCCCAGCTACCATCCCGATACCGAGATGCTGGAGTTCGGCCGCATGCTGCGCGACCACGCACTTGACCGCTCCTTCCCGGACGGCATGGATCTGCTGCACGCCACCCACGCGGCCAAGGCCTACGCGGGCATGACGCTGAACGAGTTTGCCGACTTCGTCACCCGCCAGCTGGTGCGCGAGGCGGACGGCTTCGAGAACATGACCTACGCAGAGACCTTCTACCAGCCCATGATCGAGGTGGTGGAGTACCTGCAGGCCAACGGCTTCAAGTGCTACATCGTCAGCGGCAGCGACCGCTTCATCTGCCGCACCTACGTCGAGGGCGTGCTGGACATCCCCTATGAGAACATCATCGGCATGGACGTGCAGCTGGAGGCCACCAACCAGGGCGACGAGGACGGCGTGCGCTACGTCTACACCAGCAACGACACGCTGGTGCGCACCGACAACCTGGTCATCAAGAACCTGAAGACCAACAAGGTCCTGCTGATCGCCAGGGAGATCGGCCGCCAGCCGGTGCTGTCCTTCGGCAATTCCGGCGGCGACACCGCCATGCACAACTACACCATCTTCCACAACCGCTACAAGAGCGCGGCCTTCATGCTGATCGCGGACGACGAGGTGCGCGACTACGGCAACGCCGAGAAGGTGCAGCCCCTGAAGGAGAAGTGGGAGGAATCCGGCTACCACGTGATCTCCATGGCCAACGACTGGAAGACCATCTACGGCGAGGACGTGGTGAAGACCAACGAGTTCCACTGGCTGGAGGACCTGGCCGAGGACATCGTGCCCATCGACGAGCCGGCGCCCGCCCCCGAGGAGGACGTGCAGTACGTGATGTACCTGGGCACCAACGACAAGGACAGCGGCAAGCCCGTGTTCACCCAGGCGGAAGCGATGGAGCAGGCGAAGGCCATCCTGATCAAGCACTTCGGCGGCTACACCATCCAGCAGGCCGAGGGCGGCTGGATCGACGAAGGCAAGGTGTACCAGGAGTACACGCTGGTGATCTACCTCAGCGATACCACCCAGGAAGCGGTGCACGCCGCGGCGGACGAGCTGGTACAGGTGTTCAACCAGAGCTCCGTGCTGATCCAGAAGAATCCCACCACGACCGAATTCTATGCCGGCGCAGGCAACTGACCGTCGGTCGTGAAAGCGCGAAGGCCCGAACCCATCGGTTCGGGCCTTCGCGCTGCCTGGTCCTACCTGTGTGCCTTCTGGCGCGCCTTGTCCAGGTACAGGTTTTGATCCGCCCGCTGCTGGCACAGCTGGAAGGTATCCTCGCCGCCGGCCAGCGCGCTGTAGCCGGCGCCCACCGACAGGACGTAAGGCGCGCGGCACGACCTGCACGCCTCCTGGATCTGTTCGCGGATCTCATCGATCAGAGGCGCGATTTCACCCTCGTCCACCGGGTGTACGATGAGTATGAATTCATCCCCGCCATAGCGGGCCAGGAACATGGGCGTGCTGTGCTTTCTCAGCACATTCCGAAGCGCGTCGGCGACGATCAGGAGCGCCCTGTCGCCCTCCGCGTGGTCGTAGGTGTCGTTGATGGCCTTGAAGTCGTTGATGTCGAACATGACCACGAAGGTCTGCCGGCCTTCCCTGTGCATATTGGAGCCCTGGAGGGTATAGCGCAGCAGCTGCCCCCGGTTGTTGAGCCCGGTCAGCGGGTCCGTTGAGATCAGGGTCTCCATGGCGCTGATGTAGAAGACGATCATCAGTATCGCGCAGGAAAAGCAGAAGACCGGCGTATCGGGCAATAAGTATATTTGCATCAATCCGCCCGCGACCACCATCAGCGGAAACAGTCCGATGAACAGGTGCTTTCACAGTTCGATGGGGTTTTTCTCGACGAAGGCCCGCTTCATGGTGTATGCGAGAATGACCGCGATGTACACGCAGGGTACGGCGATCTGAAACACGCTGTAGGCCGGCTGGAGATTAAAGTCGCGGTCCAACAGCAGCTCGGGCTTGCGAAGATAGGTGACGACCAGCACGATGGTGCCGATGTAAAGGGGAAACTGTATCGCGAAGAGCTTGAGCGCGCTGTCCCGATCCGGCACCTGTTCGACCGCCATGACATAGCGCAGCCATGTATAGGTGATGACAGCCATCAGGACGTAGTTTCCAAAATTGATCGTCAGCACCGTGAAGTGGTTCTTCGGCAGTACGCCGGCGATGACCCCCGCCCACAGGATGTCGCAGGCAAATTTGCATAAAAATAGAGTTAAGAGGGGAGTGCTCGGGCGGGGAATTCTGGTTTATAGGGCTTTTCTCGATCAATCGGAACTTGCCTCGTCTGGCCCGCTATAAAAAGACGCAATGCCAAATATTCCCTGAAGATCGCAGCGCCGAAATACGAATTGCAAATTGATGCTGTTTGTGTTAAAATAGAAGCGTGCGCAACCATGACGCGCACGGGAAAGGAGATTTGGACTATGAAAAAAGCAATTGCGTTCATGATGGCGCTCGTGCTGATACTTGCCCAGGGCGCCCTTGCGGCAACCTCCCAGGCGGACGGCAGGTCCATCACCACCGGGCTGCCCACGGACAAACAGGCCACGATCATGGTGTGCCAGATGGACAATGAGCCGGGGGCCCGCCCGCAGAAGGGCATCGGCTCGGCGGACATTGTCTACGAAACGGAGATCTACGATGGCGGCTATACTCGCTATACCGCCGTCTTCAACGACACCATCCCCGAGAAGATCGAAGCCATTCGCTCCGCGCGGATCGTGCACGCCGATATCAGCTACGAGTATCGTGGCGCTTTCATCCACTACGGCGGGCAGAGGTATCCCGGCAGCGACGTCTACTACATCATGGATCACAAGAAAAACTTCGCCGTGCGCTACGACGGCATCAAGGGCGACAAGGATTTCTATCGGGACAAGAACCGCAAGGCGCCCAACAATGTGATCTGCAACCTGAAAAACCTCTACGACCGCACCGACTGGAGCGCCGCGAACTGCAAGTCGCCCCTCAGGTTCCGCAAGGAATTCGCCGTTCCCGAACAGGGCGAGGCGGTTTCGGAGTTCAGCATTACCTATCAGAAAAAGGGCTATCGCCCCTCCTATATCTGGGATGCGCAGCTGAATAAATACAAGCGCTTCTACAACGACAAGGCGTATGTCGACGGCGAGACCGGCGAGCAGCTGCTGGTGGACAATGTCATCGTGCAGTACATGGAATATGACTGGTACGAGGGGAAATCCGACCGCCCCAAGGTGACCACGACGGGCGAAAACAAGTGCGAATACTTCATCGGCGGCAAGCACTTTACCGGCACCTGGAAGCGGGAGATGCTCCACAAGAACACGGTGTACTATGATGCCGACGGCAAAAAGGTCAAGCTCAATCCCGGCAAGACCTTCATTCAGATATTGAGACTGGAACGGCAGGTGGATATCCTGGCGTGACGGCCAAATCAATGAGGCGCCCGAAAGGTGCGCCTCATTTTCTTCGCCGAAGCCCGATGTCCGCGTTTTCCTGGATGCCCAGGGTCACGCTGCCGTCGCCGTACTTTTTTCTCAGATCCTCCACCGCCGCCTCCAGGCGCTCCCGCTTCTGGCGGCTGGCGCTCTGCCCCATGAGGTCGAACAGCGTAAGCTGCTCGGTGGCCGCCTCGGCGTCGACCAGCTTTCTATAATCGCTGCCCATCTTGGCGAATATCTTGCAGAAGGATACGCCCACCGAGATCATGATGCCGATCTCCTGACGGATGCGCCGCCGCCCTAAAGGACTAGCTTCGCGTCGCCCTAAAGGACTAGCTTCGCGTTGCACCTCGTCCGCCAGCGCTCCGGGGGTCATGCCGTAGAACGGCAGGGCCTGGGTCACGTCCAGATAGGATTCGTCGATGGACGCCGGCTCCACGTACTCGGTGTATTCGCAGTAGATGGCGTTGACGCGCCTGGAGATTTCGCCGTAATAGCGGTGCCTCGGCGGCACGAACACGATGCCGGGGCACTTCTTCCTTGCCGCGTATACGGTGTCGGTGGTCTTGACGCCATATTTCTTCGCCAGCTCGTTCTTCGCCATAACCACGCCCACCCGGTTCTCCGGGTCCCCCGCCACGGCCATGGGCACGTCCTTCAGCTCCGGCCGCTCCAGGCACTCGCAGGAGGCGAAGAAGTTGTTGCAATCCGCATGGAAGATGATGCGATCCGGCACGGTTCCCGCCTCCCTGCTATCATGCAATTTCTACAACGATGCCCTTGTGATCCGACAGTCTTTTGTCGGTGTTCCACTCCTCGACGTGTGCAAAGGCGCTGGCAAAGCCCGCGGTCAGGGCGATGTGGTCGACGCATTCCCGCCGGTCGCGCGTCAGGATATCGATCCCGCAGTCCCGTAAGGTGTTTTCCACCAGCGCTCTGCCCTCACGGGTGTAGTAGTAGCTGTCGCAGAAGGACAGATTGTAGTCTCCAACGACGCACAGCCGGTTGCCTTGCGCCGAAAGCCTGCGGATGTCCGCCATCTGCGCCATGAGGTCTGTCCTGAAGGATGCCTCCCGGTTGCCGAAAACGCCCATGATCGTCCCGTAGACCAGCAGATTTCCACGACTTGTCTCCAGCTCAACGCAAATCGCCGTGTAGGTGTCAAAGGTTTCATGCTGCTTCAAGCACCTGTAGCGCGAATAGACGGACACGCGATTTTCTGTGTCCGAATAATAACCGGGCCTGAGATCATGCAGCTTTTGCGTGTGACAGCAATGGGGAAAATCGGGACGGAGGCGCGCATCCGTCTCCGTCAGGACGAGTATGTCCGCATCGGCCTTGTCGATCTCCAGAAGCATGGTATCAATGTCCCGGCGGTGTCTTAGCCGCTCCACGTTCCATGTCGCAATCCTCATGAGGCTACCTCCATTTCATCTGCGATTTGATCCAGCTGGCTTCTGATCTGTCCGAAGGGCTGCCTCAGGTCCAGCGTGCCCACCGAGATCCGGCTGCCGTGCATGGCATAGGTGTTGTCCGGCTGCGTCGCCTCGTCCGTCCGGGCGTAGAGCAGCAGGCCGGAGACGCTGTGCGGCGCATCGCCGAAGGCGTATTCCCGGTTCTTCACATAGGTGAAGATTTGGTACAGGTTGCCCGAATGGACGGTGTATGAGTCATATTGGCTCTGCAGGGTATGGCTGTAGTACTTCGCGTCGATGATCAGCACGCGGCTGCCCTTTTGCAGCGTGATGTCCGTCTGCATGACGGGCAGCAGCGCCCCTGCGCCGTCATCCAGCGCCCAGGGGATCTGTGACGCCCGGGGCGCAAGCGCCGGGTGGTGCTGCACATAGTACTCCAGAAGGAACTTCTCGTACAGCCTGCACATGCGCTGGTCGTCCAGAAAGGCGGCAAGCCGCCGCTCGCCCGCCTCCGTCGTCAGCAGCATGCCCTCGATGGTCAGCTGGCAGATGCCCAGCAGCATGCGATAGCTCTGGTTGCTGCGCTGGAAGCGGATGCCGCCCCAGCGGATCGACAGGGGGTCGACGGCGTCCACATTGGAGAAAAACAGCAGCTTTTGGCGCAGCGCGTCCTTGAGCGTGGGCTTGACGTTGCCGTGGCGGATCAGCAGCTGTGCCGTGGTCTTCAATATCCGGTTGAACAGGTTGTTCTCCGACAGCTCGTCGTATTCGCAGGCCAGCGCCTGCCGCCGTGCCAGCCGGTTGCGGATGGTCCCGGGCATGGCGATCCTGCCGCGCAGCGTCGCGAGGTCCTCCCGGCGGTTCAGGTAGCTCCTGTACAGGCCCTGCTTCAGTTGCATGCCGATGCCCTTCGAGAGGATCGCAGCAAACAGGCTGTGGATGTTCTCGAAGGCCTCCGGGGCCATGTCCTCGTCGTCGGACCGGTTGAGCGCCTGGAAAGCGTAGGATAGCATATAGTAGATATTGTGTACCAGGATATGCTTGTTCTGCATCATTGGAACACCCCGTGCAGGCTGTTTTCCCAGCGCTGCAGCTTCGTCTCGTCGTCATACCAGTATTCGCCGAGCATCTGCAGTATGTCGTAATCCACCACGTCCCGCATCCATTCCACCGTGCAATCCTCCGGGCCCTTCAGCCCGCAGAAGTAGCTGTGGCCGATGCAAAAGCCCCTGCCCAGCGCCTTGTCCTGGGCGATCTCCCGGTTCAGTTCCCGTATGCGCTCGATCAGGGCGTCGAAGGTCTCGTTCTCCAGCCCCGCCTGATACCGCCTGAAGCCCTCGGAATCGAAGCCGGGCTCCATGTCGAAGAAGCTGAACCGGCGGCGCAGGGCGTAGTCGATCAGCGCCAGGCTGCGGTCCGCGGTGTTCATCATGCCGATGATGTACAGGTTGCCCGGCACCGAGAAGGGCACCTCGCTGTAGGCCAGCCTGACCTTCGTGTCCCGGTAATCCGGCTCGATCAGCATCAGCAACTCGCCGAAGATCCTGCTCAGGTTGCCGCGGTTGATCTCATCGATGATGAAGAAGTGGGGAAGCTCCGGTCGGTTGTTGGCCCTCTGGCAGAAGCGGTGGAACACGCCGGTTTTCAGCTCGAAGTCGCTGTCCTGGGGCTTGTAGCCCATCACGAAATCCTCATAGGAATAGTTCTGGTGGAACTGCACGAACTCGATGCGGCTGTCGTCCTGCTCGCCCATGATCGACCAGGCCAGTCGCCGGGCCGCGAAGGTCTTGCCCACACCGGGCGCGCCCTGCAATATGATGTTCTTTTTGCGCAGAAGCACCGCCTTCAGGCGGTCGTAGCGGGCTTCGCTGAGGTATACGTCGCGCAGAAAGGCGGCTTTGTCGTAGACCTCTGCCTGTTTCTCTTCGGCGACGGGGTTTTCCTCCCGCGCCAGGTCCATGATAAAGTCGTACTCGCCGCGGGTCAGCTTGAACAGGCTGCCCTGGGCGTTGGTAAAGTATTCCATGTGCTCCAGCTCGGGGCACGCCTTCAGGGTCGTCAGGTCGACGGGCTCGGCGAAGCCCTCGATCTTCTCAAAGGTCAGCTTTTCGCCGTCCTGTTCGGCTACCACCCTCGCCAGCCCGACCACCTGCCTGACGGGGTGGGACTCGTAGCAGACGATCATGTCGCCAACCCGGGCGTCCAGGAAATTCTGGAAGATGCGTCGCTTGTTGCCGTTTTCGTTGTACAGCGTATAATCCTGCGCCTCTCCCACGGCAATGCTGGAGAAGCTCCAGATTCGGGGATTGGCGTTCAGCCACCAATACTGTCTGTCCGTCTCTTCCTCGTCCGTCGCCGCATACAACGGAATATCCGACAGGTCCACCCGGTCCAGCGCCTGCGCCAGCTCGTCCCGCAGCTTCCAGATGTATACGCCGTGATCGATGCTCTTGTCGGCTTTCCTTCCAAGGTAGAGGATCGGCCACCATCGGGAATTGTCCGAATCCCTCGGCATCACAGGGCAACCCGTCTTTTCGGCGATACGCTTGGCCAGGAAAGAGGAGCCGCTGTTGTAAAAGTTCTTGCTCTCGCCATACTTGACGGCAAGCTGTGTGCAGGTGGCCGCGCCGCCGTAATCCTTGAACCGCTTCATGATGGCCAGGCTGTCGGGCGTGAAGACCGTTTCATCCTTCAGCAGCGTCACCCATTGATCGACGGATAATTCAGGGGAATAATCCGAGGGGAACCACTCTTCCTCGACAGCGCTTGCACTCTCCTCAGTGTAAAAACGGCTGATATAGAAGCCGAAGGTCTGCGTCATGGTTTTGAATTTGGGGTCCGAATAGCATTCTGCCGTCAAATGCGAATTGAACATCATATCCAATTCATAATCCTGCTTCAGCGCTTCGCATATCTCATCATAGAAGGCCATAAAGGAACGAATGTTACCGGCATAATCCCCCTGTTTAAACGTGTATGAACCGCCCAGGGCCTTGTTTGTCGCCTTGATCTCACTGAGCTTGAAGATATAATAACTGTCGGGATAGCGCAACCAGAGGTAGGTCATGATGGCATTTTCGTTCTGGTAGTGCTGTCCTGCATCAGGGCGCAATCGATCTCTCAGTTCTGCCGCTTTTTGCTTGAATGCGTCGATGCGCGACCAGAGATCGGAGCTCTCGTCAAACAGCGCAATAAACATTGCGCGTACCGCTTCCGGCGCTTCCTGAGCAAATCTCTCAATCATCCTGCGGGGGTAGTTGTTCATTGATGCCAACAGATTGTAAGTCTTCTTCAGCGAGGTGTTCAGCATTGCCGCGAAGTCCGGCGCGTTGACGTCCCAGTGGTCCTGGAACCACTGGATGGCCTCCCACTTGTACTTCTCGTTCGGCCACTGCCGTCCGACAAAATCCTGCTTGAAGGCCGCCAGCGCGCCTTCGTATTTCTTCTGATCGAACATAGCTGTAATCCCTTCCTCTCCACCCGCATTATATCAGGAATTGGATTCTCCGTCCACAACAAAACGCCGTTCGCCCCTCATTTCGAGCCCTTCAGCGCTTCCAGCCGAACCCTAAAGGACTAGCTTTGCGTCGGCGCCATGTAGAGCATCGCGGCGTCCCGGAAGCGCCGGGGGTCCAGGCCGCAGCAGTCCCGTATGCGCTTGAGCCGGTATTGCAGCGTGTTGCGACGCGAAGCTAGTCCTTTAGGGCGACGCGAAGCTAGTCCTTTAGGGCGACGCGAAGCTAGTCCTTTAGGGCGACGCGAAGCTAGTCCTTTAGGGACGTGCAGAAAGCACCGGCCCACCGTCTCCTTGAGGGATATTTCACACGCGAAGTAGACGCCCGGCAGCGCCCGGTCCGCCGGGCTGAGCTGGCCGAGGCACTATAGTTAATATTTTAGCTTGATTATTGTTATATATAATATATCCATTTTTGCGTGGATAATGCTACAATTAATTCAGCCAATAAACAACGGGGAGGTCAGACACATGAAATTTCTGTTTGCTTCGGATTCCTTCAAGGGCACGCTGACCAGCGCGCAGACCGTGGAGCTGCTGGCGAAGGCGGCGGCGGACGTGTTCGGCGAGATCGAGTACAGCGGCGTGCCGGTGGCCGACGGCGGGGAGGGCACCACGGACGCGGTGGTGGCGGCGGAGAACGGCCAGTGGATCGAGACCGAGGTCTGCGGCCCGATGATGGAGAAGGTCACGGCCCGCTACGGCAGGCTGGACGATCGCCGGGCGATGATCGAGATGGCGGCGGCCTCCGGGTTGCCCCTGGTGCCGCTGGATAAGCGCAACCCGCTGAAGGCCACCAGCTACGGCACGGGCGAGCTGATCCGCCACGCGCTGGACCAGGGCTTCACGGACATCTCCATCGCCATCGGCGGCAGCGCCACCAACGATGGCGGCATGGGCTGCGTGCGGGCGCTGGGCGGGCGCTTCCTGGACGCCGAGGGGCGTGAGCTGGAGGGCAGGGGAGAGGACCTGGAGAAGGTGTGCGCCATCGACGTGTCCACGCTGGATCACCGCCTGGCCAACGCAAAGATCACGGTGATGTGCGACGTGACCAATCCCCTGTGCGGCGAAAACGGCGCGACCTGGACCTTCGGGGCCCAGAAGGGGGCGACGCCTGAGATGCAGGCGCGGCTGGAGGCCGGCATGGTGAATTACCGCGACGTGATCCGCCGCCAGTTCGGCATCGACCCCGACGCCATCAAGGGCGCCGGCGCGGCGGGCGGCCTGGGCGCGGCGCTGGTGTTCCTGGGCGGCGAGATGAAGTCCGGCATCGACACGGTGCTCGACCTGATCGGCTTCGACGCCCGCCTGGAGGGGGCGGACCTGGTGGTCACCGGCGAGGGTCGTACCGATTGGCAGAGCTGCTTCGGCAAGGTGATGCAGGGCGTGGGCGAGCGCGCCGCGAAGAAGGGCGTGATCGCCGTGGGCCTCAGCGGCTCGCTGGGAAGGAACGCCTGGCAGATCTTCGACCACGGCATCGCCTCCCTGATGACCACCGTGGACGCGCCCATGCCCCTGGAGGAGGCCCTGGGCCGGGCGGAGGAGCTGTACTACCTGGGCGCGGTGCGCATGTTCCGCTTCATCAAGGCGGGCATGGACCTGAAGAAGAGGGAGGATGCATAAGCGTCCCCTTCGAAGCCTGCGTCGGCCTGACCGCAACGCTGGTGAGCGTGGTGATGTTTTTGATGTTTGGATGATGCAGGTGTTTGGCTTGGCAACTACTGATTTGTCGCAGCGCGACAAATCAGTAGTTGTACCCGTCACATGGCCCTGTGCCGGGCCTCCTTGATCTGGTACATGCGGGTGTCGCTGTCGTGGATGCAGCTCTCGATGGTGTCCAGTTCGGTCAGCCGCCTGGTTATGCAGCCTGCGCTGGCGGAGACCGTGAAGCTGCGGTCTTCCTCGGCGTTCAGCCGGTCCAGCGCCTGGTCGAAATGCGCCAGGAAGGCATCCGACTCGCCGCTGCCGGCGGAGGGCAGGAAGATCAGGAACTCGTCGCCGCCGATGCGCGCGCCGATGCCGTCCTTGGGAAGCGCCGCCTTGATGGTCCGCGCCAGCAGCCGGATGGCGAAGTCCCCGGCGGCGTGGCCGAAATTGTCGTTGATGTGTTTGAGCCGGTCCATGTCGATGCTGATAAAGGCCACGGTTGCGCCGGCGAGGCTGTGCCAGAGGGAATCCAGGCGCTCCATGAAGCCCCGGCGGTTCAAAAGCCCCGTCAGCAGGTCCGTGACAGAGCTCATGCGCCGCTCCTCATACAGCCGCATGAGTTCCGTGCGCCGGTAGATGTTTTCCAGCGCGATGGACAGCAGGGCGTTGACCTGGACAAAGATCCTGGAGGGCGTCTCTCCCGGCACGTATCGGGAGATGCTGTAGCCGAAATTGTGCCCCCGCTGGTGCAGCAGCTTCATGAACAGCATCTGGGGCTCGTCCTGCCGCTCGGCCATGGCCGGCAGCAGGTAGCGCTTGTCAAAGGCGATCATCGGCGTGCCGCAGTCCCGGTGGTCCTGGATGGCGTGCACCAGCGTGGCCCTGTCGCTCTTCTCCTGCATCAGCGCGTCGGGCTCGCCGAACAGGCAGAGGTAGTGGTCCCGCAGCACGGCGTTGTACGCCCGCTTGCTGACCAGCACCTCGTGCAGCTCCTTCAGGTCGATGCAGGCCCCCAGGTCGATGCTCAGGCAGTCCATGATCCGGTCCTGGTCGTCCTCCAGCTCCAGCAGCGCCGTGGTGCGCCGGCTGACCTCCCGGAAGTAATCCGGCGAGCGCCGGCCGCAGCCGCAGCTCTCGCCCAACACGAGCTTCCCCTGAAGGCTGAACCGCGCCTGGCGGCGCCACGGGGATACGCCCCGGATGCGCTTGTCCAGGTGCTCCATCGCCTGGACGACCATCTGGTCGTAGTCGGGCTGTATCGTGGTCAGCCCGGGCATGTCCGGCCCCACGCCGGAGATGTTGTCGAAGCCGGTGACGACCACGTCCTCGGGCACCCGCAGGCCCTTCTCCATCAGCAGGCGCATCAGGCTCACCGCCATGTAGTCGTTGGTGCAGACCACCGCCTCGGGCCGGTCGTCCGGGTTCGAGAAGAAGGCGTCCCAGGCCACCCCGGCGCAATCGGTCCACATGGTGCCGGGACAGACGTCCGCATCCCGGACCGTCAGACCGTGTTCGGCCATCTCCCGGCGGAAGGCGTCCAGCCGCGCCTGGGCTTCGATGTGGCCCGGGAAGCCCGTCTGGAAGCATATCCGCTTCAGACCGTGATGCTCGATCAGGTGCCGGACCAGCGGCCGGATCGCCTGGCTCTCGTCGGTGAACACGCAGTCGAATTCATTTCCGTCGTGTCGAATGGCCACCACGGGGCACTGGGCGTGCCGGTGCAGCATATCGAACAGCAGCTCCCGGAATTCCTCCTGCTCGTAGCTCTCGGGGACGATGATGATGCCGTCCAGCTTGTCGATGGCGGCAAAGCGGAATATGTTCTTTTCCTGGATGTCGTATTCGTTCTGCGTCAGATAGTAGCCGGTGGTGGTAAACACGACGATGTCGTAGTTCAGCCGCCGGCCCTCGCGCTCCATCGCGTGAAACACCGCGTTGTCAAAGGGGGCAAACATCTTGCTGATGAACACGCCGATGGTCTTGCGATTGGAAAAAATCAAGCCCTTTCCCTTCTAACCTCTGCCATAGAATGCGCAGTTATTATGTGACTTGAATAATTATACACCTTTCCGCCGCCGATGTCCAGTCAAATTGTGCGGTGTTTTCTTCAGTTGATGACATCGTCAAAGCCCCTGGCTCATCCGGTGAAGCATCAGTTCTGACGGTCGGCTTTGATCCCCTTCAGGATGTCCTCCGGCTTCCTGCGCCTGAAGTCGAGGCTGACTGCGATATGACTGATCAGGAATCGCAGAATTCCCTCCAGAAGGAAGTAGATCACCGTCACCGCGATCAGCGGGAAGAAGGCCTCATAGGTCCGGCTTCTGACGATGTCGCCCATCTTGGTCAGGTCCTGCACGGCGATGTAGCCTACGATGGCCGTCGCCTTGAGCAGGCTCACGATCTCGCCCTTGTAGGCGGGCAGCACATGGGGCAGGGCCTGGGGGAGGATGATCCTGAAAAAGGTGCTGCGGTTGGAATAGCCCAGGGCATAAGCTGCCTCGTACTGCCCAGGCTCCACCGCGCCGACGCCCATCTTCAGCGTGCCGAAGACAGAGGCGCCGAGGGTGAGCGTAAAGCCGATCACCGCCACTGTAATGCCGCCGATGGTGACGGAGCCGAATACGATATAGTACAGTATCATCAGCAGGACCACCATGGGCATGCCCTGCACCAGCCGGAAGCAGATGCGCGTGATGAGATTCGCGAAGGGATTCCCGTTCCGGCAGAGCATAAACACCCCAAATCCCAGCACCGTGCCGAAGAGTAAGGACAGCAACGTGATGACCAGCGTGTTGAGGACGCCCTTCACAAACAGCTTCCAGCGATCCTCGCGGACAAAGGTCTTGTTGAAGCTGGAGGCGATTCCTCCCCAGAAGGACGGGCTGCTCCTGGCAGGGGATGCCGCTTCTTCCGCCTTTAAGACGGCCATCACCGAACCGCCTTCAAATGTGGGCTCGGAATAGAGCACGCTCTGGGCGCGTTCGGGCGTGTGCGCGATGCCGCCACAGGCAAAATCCACCTTTCCGCTGGCGACCGCCGGAAGGATCCCGGCAAAATCGGTATGCACGATTTTGAGCCCGTAGCCCTCGGCCTTGCAGAAGCGGACGGCGATATCGATGTCCAGGCCGGCCGGCTTTCCGTCCTTGATGAAGGCAAAGGGAACGACGGTGGTATCCACGGCGACCCGAAGGGTCCCGTTCGTCGCCGGCAGGTCATCCGGGTCGGGAATCGCGCGCTTCGATTCATCCGCGCCAAACCAGAGGTCCTGAATTTCGTCATAGACGCCGCTCTGCCGAATCTGGCGAATGAAGGCGCTGTAGGCGTCGCACAGGCGCTGGCCCCTGTCCGTCTTGGGAAAGATCGCCCCTACCTGCATCGTTTCGCCCAGCGGCTCGTCCAGACAGGTCAGGTCGGGATTGTCCGCCATCATGTATTTGACGAGCGAATCCGCATCAGCAAAGGCGTCGATCTTATGGGCTCTCAGTGCGTTCAACATATCCACGGTGGTGCTGAAAAAGTACAGACGCGCATCGGGGAAGCGCTCTTTCACCAGAAGCGCCTGAACGCTGCCGGTGGTGACGCCGATGCGCTTGTCTTCGAGGTCCGCAAGGCGCTCAAAGCGCCTGACGGCGCCGCCTTGCGAAGGACTGCTTTCGCCCTCGCGAACCACCGGCGCCGTGCTGCCGGCATTGCCGTTCGCGGCCTGCCCGTCGCCGCGCACCATGGCGGTGATCTCAACCTCAAACAGCACGTCGGAAAAGGGCAGGGCCTCGTCCTTTTCCTCGGTATAGAACAGATTCGACATGATGCAGTCGATGCTGCCCCGCTCTGCGGCGGCGATGATGCCGCCGAAGTCGTACACCTTGAATTCCAGCTTCGCGCCCAGCCAGCTGGCGAAGCGATGGGCCAGCTCGATGTCGTATCCCGCCAGTTTATTCCCGATATAATAGGAATAGGGCATCACCGTGCCCGTCGTGCCCACGCGCAGCGTAAACGCGGGATTCTTTGCCGGCGGGATGTCCGGCAGGGTCTCCTCGTCGCGAATGACCCACCGCTCATACATGTCGTCCAGCGTGCCATCCGCCTTGCTCTGCCGGATGAAGGCGTTCAACCTTTGGGTGAGACTGGGGATCGGCGATACCGGAGAGATGGCCACGGCGATTTTGTTGACGGCATAGTTCTCCTCCAACAGGCGCACGCCTTCGAAGCCGTGCATGATGGCGAATTCCATCTCCCGCCTGGGGCCGACGTAGGCGTCGAGGCGTCCGTTCGCCACATCGGTATAGGCCAGGATCTTATCGCTGTAGGGAATCAGCTTCGCGGAAGGGTAATCCTCCGCCAGTGATTGCTCAGCCGGCGTATCCAGACCCACGGCGATGGTGGTCCCGGGCTGTGCAAGCTGGTCGAAGGCGGTTATGGGCTGCTTTGAAAATCCTGACAGGAACAACACGATCAGGACGATCAAGGGCAGCGCCAATGCTGCATGCGCAATTCTTTTTTCCATAATATATCCTGTCACCTCGCGAACGGAGCGATACACTGCGCTGGTCTCTGTATTAAGGGTAATATTTGGGACATCAAAACAACAAAACAGTCTATTGAGGGCGTTTTTTTGTACAGCCCGTCTGCTATTCTGTCATTGAACGAAGGGCAGAGCCCTTCCCCGGCGGACCGCCGGCAATTCCAACAGATGAGGTGGCAGATATGTTCATACCCAAGGGCTATTACACCAGTCAGGGCTATACCGGCTTCCTGCCGGACGGCAGCCGCATGGCCTTTCCCACCCAGGAGGAATACATCGACTACGTTGAAGAGCTGCACAGCGCGGCATGACGGAAGCATACGACAAAATGAATCGGACTGCGTCGCAGTCCGATTCATTTTGGATGATTACCGCTGCACGCGGGCGCTGCCGTCGCCCATCAGGCTCTCCACTTCCTTCAAACGGGCCATGGAGGTATCGCCGGGGGTGGTCATGGCCAGCGCGCCGTGGGCCGCGCCGTAGTTGACGGCCTTTTCCACGTCGCCGGTGGTCATCAAGCCGTAGATCAGGCCGGAGGCGAAGCTGTCGCCGCCGCCCACGCGGTCGAAGATGTCCAGCGCCGGATAGTCCTTGGCCTTGTAGGTCTTACCCTCGCCCCAGGCGATGGCGGACCAGTCGTTGCAGGTGGCGGTCTTGACCTGGCGCAGGGTGGTGGCGATGACCTTGAAGTTGGGGTACATCGCGGCGGCCTCGTTCATCATGATGGCATAGCCGGCGGGGTCCAGCTTCTTCAGGTTCTTGTCAGTGCCCTTGATCTCGAAGCCCAGGCAGGCGGTGAAGTCCTCCTCGTTGCCGATGATCACGTCGATGTAGGGGGCGATCTCCTTGTTGACCTCCTGGCACTTGGCCTGGCCGCCGATGTCCCGCCACAGGGAGGGCCGGTAGTTCAGGTCGTAGGAGACGATGGTGCCGTACTTCTTGGCGGCCTTGATGGCCTCGATGGTGACCTCGGCGGTGGTCTCGGACAGGGCCGCGAAGATGCCGCCGGTGTGGAACCAGCGGGAGCCGCGCTTGCCGAAGATCTCCTCCCAGTCGATATCGCCCGGCTTCAGCTGGGACACGGCGGTATAGGCACGGTCGGAGATGCCCAGCGCGCCGCGCACGCCGTAGCCGCGCTCGGTGAAGTTCAGGCCGTTGCGCACCTTGCGGCCGATGCCGTCGTAGGGCGCCCACTTGATCATCGGGTCCACGCCGCCCTGGAGGATGCAGTCCTCGACCAGGTAGCCCACGTCGTTTTCGGCCAGGGCTGTCACCACGCCGGTCTTCATGCCAAAGCAGCGCCGCAGGCCGCGGGCCACGTTGTATTCGCCGCCGCCCTCCCAGACGTTGAAGCTGCGCGCGGTGCGCACCCGGGTCTCGCCGGGATCCAGCCGCAGCATGACCTCGCCCAGGGAGATCTCGTCATACATGCACTGGCTCTTGTCCTTCAGTTTCAGATCCATAGTCATCGCCCTCCATTTATAATGTCAATATTCGTTCCAGGCCCATTGGCCTCCTGTTTGCATTATAAATGAATAACCGGCTTCTGTCAATGAATTTCCTGCTTGTCCTGTCCCTTCAATCCTCTCCGTCCGCCATACGGTAGCCCACGCCCACCTCGGTGAAGATGTACCTCGGCTCGCTGGGGTTGGGCTCGAGCTTGCGGCGGATGCTGGCCATGTGCACCCGAAGGATCTTGTTGTCGGTGCTGGCCGAGGGGCCCCACAGCTCCCTCAGCATGGTCCTGTAGGTCAGCACCCGCCCGGCGTGCTGGCCCAGCAGCGCCACGATCCGGAATTCATTCGGGGTCAGGTGGACGGGTTCGCCCCCCATCAGCACCCGACGCTTGCGGTAGTCGATCACCATATCCCCCACGTGATAGCTGCCGGTGAGGGCGATCTCGTCGTTGTCCAGGGGTGTGCGCCGGTGGCGCAGGGCGGCCCGTATGCGCGCCAGCAGCTCGATGCTGCCAAAGGGCTTGGTGATGTAGTCGTCGGCACCCAGGTCCAAGGCCCCGGCCTTGTCCTGTTCCATGCTGCGGGCCGATATGACGACGATGGGCGTAGAGGTCCACTGACGCACCCGCTCGATGACCATGGCGCCGTCCATGTCCGGCAGACCCAGGTCCAGCAGTATGCAGTCCGGGCAATGGGAGGCGATCATGTCCAGCGCGAGGCTGCCGCTGCTTACGACGATGGCGTCATAGCCGTCCGACGACAGCACCGCCCGCAGGAAGGTGCATATGCCCGGGTCGTCCTCCACGATCAGTATCTTGTTGCGAATCTCATTGGCCATTGTCTTCCTCCGAATCCTAAAGGACTAGCTTCGCGTCGCATGGTAGATAAAAGCTCACCGCCGCGCCGCCGTGGGGACTGCTGCCGACCTTCATGTCGCCGCCGTGGGCCCGCACGATGGTCCGGCACACGGAAAGGCCGATGCCCATGCTGCGCCGGTCGTCGGAGCGCGCCTGCATGTCGTGGCGCGCGCTGCCGTCGAGGATTCCTGGCAGCAGCTGAGTCGGAATGCCGACGCCGTCGTCCTCCACCCGCAGGGTGACGCTGCCCGGCGCGCAGGCGATATCCAGCCAGATCCGGGTGGCGGTCTTGCCGTGGGCGCTGACGTTGTCGAACAGGTTGATCAGCACCTGCTCGATCAGCGTGGCGTCCATCGGAACGATCAGTATCTGCTCCGGCTGCGTCACCTGTACCGGCAGGGCGTCCGGCGCGCGCCGGTATTTCAGTATGGCGCTGCCCACGATCTCCTCCAGCACCTCGTCCGTCTTTGTGAGGGCGACGTCGCCCCCGGTGAACCGGGTGACGGAGAGCAGGTTTTCCGTCACCCGCACCAGCCACTGAGCGTCCCGGTCGATGCCGTCCAGCAGCGCTTCGCGGTCCGCCGGTCCAAGAACCTGGGACTTCAGCGCCGAGCTGGCGCCCATGATCGAGGCCAGCGGGGTGCGGATGTCGTGGGCGATGGCCCGAAGCAGGTTGGCGTGCATCTTTTCCCGCTCCATTTCATAGCGCAGCTGCTCCTGGCGCTTGATCTGCGTGGTCAGCGCGCTGATGATGACGGAAACCACCAGCATCATCACAAAGGTCAGCGGGTACCCGGTCAGCGTCACGTCGAACTGCCAGAACGGATAGGTGAACATGTAGTTGACGCAGAAGGTGCCCACCAGCGAGGCCGCGATGCCCCACAGGTAGCCGTCCGTCAGCCGCGCCACCAGCGCCACGGCCAGTATGAACAGCGGCGTGGCGAAGGGGTTGTTGTCATTGTGAAGCCCGGACAGCGCCATCGAGAGCGCTATGGCCAGGGCCATGATCCCCGCGAACACCAGGGCGTCCCTGGCGAAGCGCGGGCGCTTGTCGTCTTTCATGATCGGTTTCTCCTGAAAATTCTCCATTATAATTATATCACATTTCTCGCCGAAGTTCGTCGTCCAAACCCCAGAAGTTACACACCGGCGCGTTCCTTTCCGCGAAATTAGCGCCGGTTTGCCTTATAATGGCGTTGATTTCATATAAGGAGCGTTGGTTTCACATGTACAGCGAGGAATACGAGAAAGCGAAAAAGGAATTCAACAACTGCCTTCGGATGAGCATCATCGGCCTGGGCGTGCCCATCTACAACGCCTTTCACGAGTGGCTGCCCATCATGAAGCGGGAAAAGGAAAGGGCGCTGAAGGCCCCAAAGGAAGCAAAGGAGTGAACAGACATGGACGCAATGACCGTCGTCATCGCCGTAATATTCGCCGTGCTGCTGATCGGCGGCTCGATCATCAGCTTCCGCCACTGACGAAAGGAGGTTTTTCCCTGTGCCGGCATCCACCGAACCGTTTGAAAAGCTCAGGGCCCTGTACGACTGGCTGTACAAGGCCACCATGTTCATCTGTAAGCTCCTGCTGGTAGCGGACATACTGGTCGTATGCTTTACCGTGCTGGGCCGTTATGTCTCGTTTATCCCCGATCCCACCTGGACGGAGGAGATCACGCTGACGTTGATGTCCTACATGGCGGTGCTCTCCGGCGCGCTGGCGATCCGCCGCGGCGCCCACATCCGCATGACCGCCTTTGACCGGTACCTGCCCCAGAAGGTGATTCACATACTGGACATCCTCGCCGACATCGGCGTGCTGATCCTTGGCGTTATCATGATCGTCGAGGGCTTCAAGTACGCCGACGGCATCGGCGGCAAGGGCTTTTATCCCAGCCTGCCCTGGCTGAGCAAAAGGTATATGTACCTGCCGATCCCGGTGGCGGGCATCGCCATGGTCATCTTTGAGCTGGAGTCGCTGTTCAACAATGTTCTCAGGCTCCTGGGCAAGAAGGCCTACCTTGAAAGGGAGGCCAGCCTCGAAGATCAGGTCACGGAAGGAGGAAACTGAGAATGAATACGTCACTTGCAATCGCTGTACTGCTGGTGGGCTTCTTGGTCCTGGTATTCCTTCGCTTCCCGATCGCCTACGCCGTGGCCATCTCCTCCATCGGGTGCATGCTGGTCAACGGCACGAACCTGGCCCTGCTGTGCAAGCTCATGGTGAAGGGCATCAGCTCCTTCTCCCTGATGGCCGTTCCGTTCTTCATCACGATGGGCTGCCTGATGGGCAGCGGCGGCATTTCCGAAAAGCTGATCGACCTGGCCAACTCGCTGGTGGGCTGGATGACCGGCGGCATGGCCATGGTGAACATCGTGGCGTCCTATTTCTTCGGCGGCATTTCCGGTTCCGCCGCCGCGGACACCGCGTCCCTCGGCTCTATCCTCATCCCCATGATGGAGGATCAGGGCTATGACAGGGACTTCTCCACCGCCGTCACGATCACGTCCTCCTGCGAGGGCCTGCTGGTGCCGCCGAGCCACAACATGGTCATCTACGCCACCACGGCGGGCAGCCTGTCCGTCGGCGCGCTGTTCCTGGCCGGCTATATCCCCGGCGCGCTGCTGGCGGCTTCCCTGATGGTCGGCTCCTACATCATCTCCAAGAAGCGCAACTATCCCAAGGGCGAGAAGTTCAACCTGGGCGAGTTCATCAAGCAGCTGGGCAAGTCCATCTGGGCGCTGGCTGCCATCATCATCGTGGTGGTGGGCGTGGTCGGCGGCGTGTTCACCGCCACCGAGTCCGCGGCCATCGCGGTCATCTACAGCCTGATCGTCAGCGTGTTCATCTACAAGGGCCTGGACTGGAAGGGCGTGTGGCGGGTGCTGGGCGACTGCGTGGATACGCTCTCCATCGTGCTGATCCTGATCGCCACGTCGGCGGTCTTCGGCTACTGCCTGACGATGCTGCACGTGCCCGACATGGCGGCCAGGGCCATCACCGGCATCAGCGACAATCCGGTTGTCGTCGCGATGCTTTTGAACCTGATCCTGCTGGTCCTGGGCTGCATCATGGACATGGCGCCGATCATACTGATCGCCACGCCGATCCTGCTGCCCATCGCCACCTCCATCGGCATCCACCCGATCCAGTTCGGCATCATCGTGGTGCTGAACTGCGGCATCGGCTTGCTGACCCCGCCCGTGGGCAGCGTGCTGTTCATCGGCTCGGCCGTGGCCAAGCTGCCCATGGAGAAGGTCGTCAAGGCGACGCTGCCCTTCTACCTCTGCATGATCATCACCCTGCTGCTGATCACCTTCATCCCCCAGATCAGTCTGTGGCTGCCCGGCCTGTTCGGGTATGCCATGTAGGCTTGATAAACCACTCCCCCCAAAAGGCCCTTCGTTCACAGCGAAGGGCCTTGTCTTAAAGAACTTGCTTCACTGCAAAAACCTCCCGTTAGACATCTTTACAACTTTGGATTCCTGTTGTATACTTAAACTGCAAGACCGTGCGGCGGCATGCCTGCCGCGGCGGGTCGCCAACGTATCCATATAAAGATGAGGAGGTCATATTTATGATGACGGTTGAACAGGTTGCGGCGTGCGGCGTCGTGCCGGTGGTTGTGTTGGAGGACGCGGCGCAGGCGGTGCCCACCGCGAAGGCGCTGTTGAAGGGCGGCATCAACGCCATGGAGATCACCTTCCGCACGTCCGCAGCCAAGGCGTCCATCGAAAAGGTGGCGAAGGAAGTGCCTGAGATGATCGTCGGCGCGGGCACCGTGGTAAACGTCCAGCAGCTGCACGACGCGGTCGAGGCGGGCGCGAAGTTCATCGTGTCCCCCGGCTCCGACGCTGAGATCATCGCCGAGGCCATCAAGCTGGGCGTGCCGATCACCCCCGGCGTGGTCACCCCCAGCGAGATCATGGTCGGCCTGAAGCTGGGCCTGAAGGTGTTCAAGTTCTTCCCGGCGGAAAACTACGGCGGCCTGAAGACCATCAAGGCGCTGAGCGGCCCCTTCCCGCAGATCAAAATCCTGCCCACCGGCGGCATCAACCAGGCGAACGCCGCAGAGTACTTCAAGAATCCGAAGATCCTGGCCGTGGGCGGCAGCTGGATGTGCACCAAGGACATGATCGCCTCCGGCGACTTCGACGGCATCGCCGAAAAGTCCGCGGCGGCGACGGCGCTGTTCAAGGAGATCAGGGGTTAACCGATTTATTTATAGAGAAAGGAATGATAGATATGGCTCTTTTGAATTACGAGGTCCTGAAAAAATCCGGCTACGACGGCTACATTCTGGAGAACGCGCCTGAGAAGGTCATGCAGTTCGGCGAGGGCAACTTCCTGCGCGCCTTCGTGGACTACTTCTTCGACATCGCCAACGAGAAGGCCGACTGGAACGGCAAGGTGGTGCTGGTGCAGCCCATCTCCCAGGGCCTGACCGATTACATCAACAACCAGCAGGGCCTGTACACCCTGTACCTGCGGGGCAGCCAGGACGGCCAGAAGGTGGACGAGAAGCGCGTCATCTCCTCCGTCAGCCGCTGCCTGAACCCCTACACCGACTGGGACAAGGTGCTGGAGCTGGCCAAGAGCGACGACCTGGAGATCATCGTCTCCAACACCACCGAGGCCGGCATCGTCCACGACAACGAGAGCGCCTTCGACCAGGTGCCGCCCACCAGCTTCCCGGCGAAGCTGACCCGCGTGCTGTACGAGCGCTTCACCGCCGGCAAGCCCGGCCTGGTGATCCTCTCCTGCGAGCTGATCGACAACAACGGCAAGGAGCTGCAGAAGTGCGTCAACCAGTACATCGACGACTGGAAGCTCTCCGAGGACTTCCGCAAGTGGGTCAATGAGCAGAACACCTTCTGCTCCACGCTGGTGGACCGCATCGTGCCCGGCCGCATCCGCGACCCCAAGGAGGTCGAGCGCCTGAACGCCGCCAACGGCTACGAGGACCCGCTGACCGACGTGGGCGAGGTCTTCGGCGTGTGGGTCATCGAGGGCCCGGACGGCCTGGAGGACAAGCTGCCCTTCAAGAAGGCCGGCGTGAACGTGATGGTGGTGCCGGACGTCACCCCCTACAAGAAGCGCAAGGTGCGCATCCTCAACGGCGCGCACACCGGCTTCGTGCTGGGCGCCTACCTGGCGGGCTATGACATCGTGCGCGACTGCATGCACGACGCCGCCATACTGGGATACATGAACCATATGCTCTACGACGAGGTCATTCCCACGCTGCCGCTGGACAAGGACGACCTGAAGCAGTTCGCCGCGGCGGTGCAGGACCGCTTCAACAACCCCTTCGTCAACCACGAACTGATGAGCATCTCCCTGAACTCCACCAGCAAGTGGCGCGCCCGCAACATGCCCACCTTCCTGGACTACGTCAAGGAGAAGGGCGAGCTGCCGAAGTACCTGACCACCTCCTTCGCGATGTACATCGCGTTCTATTCCAACGACATCCAGGCGCTGACCGACAAGGGCCTGGTGTGCAAGCGGCCCAACGGCGACGAATATACCGTCAACGACGACCGCTGGGTGCTGGAGTTCTACTACGCCCACAAGGACGACAGCCCGGAGGATCTGGTCCACGCCGTGATGACCAACACCGACATGTGGGGCCAGGACCTGACCCAGGTGCCCGGTTTCGAGGCCGAGGTCGTGCGCATCCTGAAGCTCATTCGCAAGGACGGCGCGCTGGCGGCCTACAAGGCGACCCTGTAATTGAATGGGAAATTGGGAATGGGGAATTGGGAATGAAAACCGATTCCCCGTTTCCTTAATAGAACAGGAGAGACATTTTCAATGAATAAACTGGTACAGATTACCCCCAGGGACATGGTGGCCGTGGCGCTGCAGCCCCTTCCCGCCGGCGAAGCCGTCAATTACGGCGCGGGCGAGGTGACGCCCCTTTCCGACATCCCCATGGGCCACAAGGTGGCGCTGCGGGACATCGCAAAGGGCGAGCCGGTCATCAAGTACGGCTTCCCCATCGGCGAGGCTACCGAGGCCATTCCGAAGGGCGGCCACGTGCACAGCCACAACCTGCACACGCTGCTCTCCGGGGCTCACGACTACGAATATCATCCCACCCACCCGGCGCTTCAGGCCCGCGAGCCCGTGACCTTCATGGGCTATCCCCGCAAGGTGGGCCGCCCGGGCATCCGCAACGAGCTGTGGATCATCCCCACGGTGGGCTGCGTGAACGACATCGCCAAGGCCCTGGCCGAGAAGGCGCAAAAATTCGTCGGCGGCGCCGTCGAGGGCGTATACGCCTTCCCGCACCCCTACGGCTGTTCCCAGATGGGCGGCGACCAGGAGAACACCCGTCAGGCGCTGGCGAACCTGGCCACCCATCCCAATGCCGGCGGCGTGCTGCTGCTGGGCCTGGGCTGCGAGAACAGCGGCATCGACCAGATCATGCCCCACATCGACGCATACGACCCGGCCCGGCTGCGCACGCTGATCAGCCAGCAGGTGGAGGACGAGCAGGCGGCCGCCATGGCCCTGATCGAGGAGCTGGCGGAAAACATGAAGAAGGACGAGCGCGTGCCCTGTCCGGCGGACCAGCTGGTGGTGGGCTTGAAGTGCGGCGGCTCAGACGGCCTGTCCGGCATCACCGCGAACCCGACCATCGGCGTGTTCTCCGACCTGCTGGGCGCCATGGGCGGCACGACCATACTCACCGAGGTGCCGGAGATGTTCGGCGCGGAGACCATACTGATGGACCGCTGCGCTGACGAGGGTCTGTTCGGCAAGACCGTGCACCTGATCAACGACTTCAAGGAATACTTCGAGAGCTACCACATGCCGGTCTACGAGAACCCCTCTCCCGGCAACAAGGCCGGCGGCATCACCACGCTGGAGGACAAGGCCCTGGGCTGCACCCAGAAGAGCGGCTCCGGCCCGGTGAAGGGCGTGCTGAAGTACGGCGAGAAGGTCGCCACCCCGGGCCTGAACCTGCTCAGCGCCCCCGGCAACGACCTGGTGGCCTCCACGGCGCTGGCGGTCTCCGGCGCCCAGCTGGTGCTGTTCTCCACGGGCCGCGGCACCCCCTTCGGCTGTCCGGTGCCCACGGTGAAGATCGCCAGCAACAGCCCCCTGGCCGAAAAGAAGAAGAACTGGATCGACTTCAACGCCGGCCGCCTGCTGGACGGCATGAGCCTGGACGCCCTGGGCCAGGACCTGATGGATCTGGTGCTGGCTATCGCAAACGGCCAGCACACCCGCAACGAGATCAACGGCTTCCACGACCTGGCCATCTTCAAGCAGGGCGTGACGCTGTAAAAGCCAACGCTCCTTCGACGCCGCCTGAATCCATCGGGCGGCGTCATTCTTACAACCTGTAGAGAATTTTCACAACAGTCAGAAATATTTCGTCAAAACCCTTGACAACTGTCGCCGAAGATGGTATAATACCTTTTGTCGTCGAGGCGATGACGAATTGAATAAGGTCGCATGGCTCAGTTGGTAGAGCACATCGTTCACATCGATGGGGTCACAGGTTCGAGTCCTGTTGCGACCACCAGAGAGCCGAACCGAAAGGTTCGGCTCGTTTTGTATAAAGAAGAGGAATAGCACAGAGAACCGTCCCTGTGCGTTGCCTGTGCGTTGTTGTCCCTGTGCGTTGTTGATCGGAATCTGCAGCCGGTATTGAGAAGATGGTATAGATGTGTATTATTGTAATCAGAGAGGTCGGAAGATGGTGATAAAGGGAAAAAACAAAACAGGATTTTCATTCATCAGCAGATATAGGCGTTTCTTTTTAAGCGAACTGACCGCGCTGATTGCGGCAGTGATCGCCGTGCTTGGAATGCCGGTTATCTATTATCTTGGGAGCCGCTCAGGCGGGTTGGATCTGTCGGGAAAATATGATCTTTTTCTAAGGCTGCTGCTGGTCATCGCACTGTTTTATTCCATTAAGAAGCATAAGCTTTTTTTGAATCAGGCTGCCGTGGTAGGACTGCTGTTTTGCATGTTGTGCGCGCAATCGCATTACGCGCTCAGCGATCTTGTGGTCAGAGACTCCGAGACATATATCACTATGGGCGCTCAGGGATTTGTCTTTCTCGCGGTGGAAATGATGATACTGTTCATCATGTCCTTTGTCTGCATCAACCATTTCATCATATACGCATTAAGAAGACAGGAGGCAATCCGGATCTACGTGAATCAGATAGCCATACTGTTTCTGATGCTCCTTATAATAGTCCAGCTGGTCATTGCCCCCATTCTGAGCTTTGAGCTCGACTACGTCCTTTATGTATGGACACTGCATCTTGACGAGCTGTTCATCTTTATTCTGGTCGCATGCGGCGAACTGATACTGACGATCGATCAGAAAGAGACTGCAGAGGTGTGATGTATATGACAGGAAACAAGCGCCTTTCGATATGGTTCCTTTTTACCACAGTCGTTTCTATCTTTAATATATGTACGATACGTATATTTGCTACGAACTGGCCGCTTTATGTGGTAACCGCAAATGCTGTGATCTCCCTTTTCGGACTGATCCTGCATATGCATATGAATGAGATACTGGCAAAAAGCAGGCTTATAAAAGTGCTCCGGGTCCTGCTTCTGATCGATTCTGTGTGCGTTTTCGCAATGATAGGGCTCAGCATTTTCATAATGAGCAGCCAGTACCATAATCCTCTGAAACCAGACAGAGCCGTATCTTCTTCTGAGGAGATCGAATCCGCGATGAAGGAGACGGACAAAGCCGTTGCTGTTTTTGAGGCAGAAGACCTGTATGTTTTCTGTCCTAACTACAGCAATATCACATTCGTTTCCGGAGAAAGACCCTCCAAAAGCGAAGAAGCAATAAAGCTTTGCGTCGCCGCAGCCTTTCAGGCGACTTATAATCTCAGGTTTGAGGAAGACGAGGTCGTAGGCTGGCATTCCATAAACGGAAGGCTTGAGCGCGGAAAACCAGAAAAGAACCTGGGGGCCTTTACTTATACAGACGGAACGGCACGCATCTGGAACGTGGATGAAGCGGAAGACGCCATCAAAAATGCGGCTGCTTCGGGTGGAACCGGATATCAGCAATTCATCGTCTTGTATGATGGAGAACACGGCGGACACGACAGCGATGAGTTCAGATGTTACAGGGTGCTGGCGATCCTTAATGATCGGGTATGCATCATCGATTCAAAGACTCAGATGCATTATGGCGAATATATTTCCGCACTGGAAAAACTGGGGGTAAGATATGCGCTTTACTGCGATATGGGAAGCGGCTGGAATTACTCTTGGTATAGGGATGTGGACGGAAAGGCCATCGATATCATAGGCTCACCCTGGCCTTTTTCTCACAACTGGCTCGTATTTGAGTGAAATGTCAGGTTTTTACACCAGAAAACAACACACGGGGACGGTTCTCTGTGTTGACAATTTAAGGCATGAGATTTCTTATTGCATCGGGCTGGGCCGCTGTGGTATGATATATTCGTCAAGGGATGGTTCGCAACGAATCGGCCAATGGGGTGCCGATCATGTGGGCGAAATCTACCCCAAATCGTCATGTACATTGGGCGCATGGGTAGAGCACATCGTTCACATCGATGGGGTCACAGGTTCGAGTCCTGTTGCGACCACCACAGTCCGTCCGAAAACACAGTTTTCGGACGGATATTTTATGCATAACATACAAAATGGAGCTATAATCCGGCTCAAAATCGCGAAAAAGGATGCCTTCATCTCCGACGTAATTTCCTGCTCCACATAATCCAGCGGGAATACTCGCTCCTCCCGATCCTGGATGAAGCCTACGTCGGGCACGATGCCGTTCATGAGGCAATCCCTGATATCCGCGGCGCTCTCATAGC
>JAFRJF010000028.1 GCA_017432405.1 Clostridia bacterium
CTCCGCCCTTCCCCCCGGCCCGGTACCGCCGCGCCCGGCGCACCGCCCCCCGCAGCCCGAAAACGCCCACCCCCACGCCGTAGCGTAGGCCGTTCGCCGTGGACAGCACAAACGCGCCGCTGACGGGAATGGCGGCGAGGTAGATGAGGGTTTCGATGATGGCGGCGAGGAGTATGGGCATGGCGAAGCTCCTTTGGAAATTAAGATTTGTCGTCCCGCGATAAATCTGATTTTTCCCCGTATTGTCCATTAATATTCTATATTTCCCATTTAAAAAAGTGTTATACCGGAAATGGCTTAAAATGGCAATCTGGGCAGCCGATGATGTTCGAGGTGGAAATAAAAATGGGACAAGGGAACCGTCCCCTTGTCCCAAAACCCACGGGGACGGACCGCTTGTGCCGACACAGAAGGTCCGTCCCCGTGTTTTGTCATTGCCCGTTCGTCGCCGTCTCGGCCTTGTGGATCGCCTCGTCCATATCCCTGGACAGCTCCATGTCCTGGAAGGCCTTTTCCTCGGGCAGGAAAAGCTCAAATCCGGGGGTTGCGTCGAGCAGGGCCGTCGCCTCGCCCACGCCCACCTGCAGCACGTGTCCGCCCCGGGCAAGGTCCTCTGTGAGGAAGTGGAAATGCCAGCCCACGCTGTTCAGGTCGCCCATGTAATCCGGGCAATAGAGGCCCACCATCGTGCCCCGGACATCCTCGAAATCAAATTCATTCTGATCCGCCGCGAGGGCCACATCCAGGTTCCTGTAGGGCTTCGCCTGCTTGAACTCGCTGCGCACCTTGATGGACGAGAAAACGCCCGGTATCTTCACCATGTAAAACAGGTTTGCGCCATGGGCCGTGACCGCCTCATTGAGGGCGGCCTGTAGGGCGGCCATGTCCGCAATGTCGGCAAGGGGAACGGAAATGTCCGGCTCGAAGAAGGTTATATTGGAGAAGGGAACCGTTGCATCGTCGGCAGGGACGACCACCGTTCCGTCTCCGATCGCCTGGTAGACCACGCCGTCCAGCACGATCATTTCGCCGTCGAGGCCGTCAAAGGTGCCGATGCCGGTATCGCCGTGCGTCTTCAGGTCTGACACGGTCATGGTGCCGTCGAAGTAGCCCTGGGCCAGGGACTGAAGCAGCGCGACCTGATAGATGGATTCAGCCGATGCGGCGCAGATCAGGCTGACGCAAATCAGGCAGATGCAGAACAACGGAAATTTCTTCATGGCGTGTACCTCCTGCTTGTATGTCGTTTGTTATCCATGATGATACGCTACGCGCCTTGCGGCTTGCCGTCACTGTCCCTCCATGCGCTTCCTTCCACGGATGGAGTCGGTCGGCGTTGTCCCTTCACAACGTAAGCAGTATACTACGGATCGCGTCACAAAGCAATCACGCACTCCTGTATATTACGTGAAATTAATGTGTAAAATTTTACGTATTCAAGCCGGTTTCTTCACAATTTCAAGGTACACTATCCTATGATTTCATCTATAGTCTTTCTGAAGATCAATCCTTTGGCGCGGCGTCTGCGCCGCAACGGCTGAACCCGCAGGCGCGCCTGACGAAAAACCCCGCCCTGGCCCCCCCTGATGCTGCGGTATTTGCCCACCCCCCACACACAGGAGAAGCGAAGATGAAGAGAAATATTGTTGTCTGGATGCTGATCGCCCTGGTATGCCTGTCGGTATGGCCTGCGATGGCCGAAGCAGACGTGGTTTCCTATGCCTATGAGGCCGTCCCGCTGGAGCGGGCGGGGATCGCCCTGCACCTGGACCGCGTGTGCGTCGATGGCACGGAGCCGGACCGGCATATACTGCTCGTCCATGGCGTCACCTATTCCTCCCATGAATTCGACATCGACTACGAGGATTACAGCCTTGTGCGCGCGCTGGCGCGGCAGGGCTATGCCGTTTGGCGGCTGGATATCGCGGGCTTTGGCCGATCCGGCGCGGTTGAGGACGGCTTTCTGCCGGATTCGGACTATGCCGCCGAGGACATCCACGCGGCGGTTGACCGGATATGCGCGCTGTCCGGGCGGAGCCGGATCGACCTGCTGGGCTGGAGCTGGGGCACGGTGACCGCCAGCCGGTGCGCGGCAAAGTACCCGGAGCACATCAGAAGGCTTGTGCTGTACGCGCCGATCCTCTGCGGCATCGGGGCCGGCGCGGTGACGGAGCCCTTCCATCACAACACATGGGAACACGCGGCGGGCGATTTCCAATGCACACAGCCGGGTGTGTTTGATTATAGCGTCGCGGACCCGGTTGTCATCGAAATGCTCTGCTCGAGTTCGTGGCACTATGACGGGGAAGCCAGTCCCAACGGCGGGCGGCGCGACATCTGCGTCGATGCGTCGCAGGCGCTGATCGATCTGGAAGAGATTTCTGCGCCCACCCTTGTGATCTGCGGAGACAGCGACCCTTACCTGGATTACGACCGGGTCAACGGGGTGTTGGACCATTTGCCGGAGCATTCCGCGCTTGAAGTCATCAAGGGCGCGTCGCATGTGGCCTTTCTCGAGAAGCCCTACCACAGGGATTTTCAGGACAGGCTGTTCCGATTTCTAAACGACACCCGGATCGCGCCGTGAGCAGGCGGTGTACAGGGGAGGCGGTGCATAACCCATGAAGCACTTGAAGAACAGGGGCACGCCGTGCGCCGTCGCAGTGTTGTTGCTGACGGCCCTGCTGGCGGCCCTATACAGCACCATCGGCCTGCAATCGGACCTACGCTACGCCAAAAAGCAGTGCGCCGAAAGGATTGACGGCCTGACCGACGCTGCCGTGGAGATTGTGGGCGACGCCAACCGCGTCGCCGCCAGGCAGGAGGCGGCCTGTCGTAAATATGTTGAATTGCGCGCGTATCCCTTCAAGGCCCGGGCGCAGCGGTCGGGCGACGCCGTCATCGGCCTTTACGGGGACGGATGCATTGTCCGGCTGTCGGGCGACGCGCTGGTCGCGCCCGAGGGCGTCGACCTGTCGTCGCTGGAGGCTTCCGCGTTCAGGGATGACGACGGCGCGCGGCGGGATTGGGGATTCTACATGAGACAGACCGGTGAAGGAGATGCTTCGCCGACGTTCAACGGCTTTTGCCGCGTGTATGAGGATTATTATTACATCGACCTGGCGGATCCGGAAAAGCCCTTCGACCTGCTGGACACCTTCGTCGACCCCTACAACGAAATTGCCGAGTTGGAGCGCGTTTACGGGGGCCGTATCGTCATATTCGTGGACGACGAATCCCATACCCTCGTCTACAAATCCCAGGGCATCGATCCGTCCGTGGAGAATCTGGAGGCGCTCGGGATCAGCGCCGGGGCGTCGGGGAACGGCGTCGATATCATCGAAGTCAACGGAGAATCCTGCATCTACGCGCTGTCCGGGCCCTTTTCGCTTCTCGATGAAGATGACGACACCCTGGCGCGGATCGCGCTGATCCAGTCCGTCGAAGGGCTGTCCGCCCTCCGGCTTCCCCGGCTGGCCCTCGCGCTGTGCGTGACCCTGCTGTTCTTCATCACGGCGGTGTGCTGGGTACTGTCGGCCGGTCGGGAATATCGAAATCCGTCCGCCGGTAAAAAGCAGCGCATGCTGTACGGCCTGGATCGCATGCGCCGCTCCGTCATCGTGCTGGGGCTTGTGGGCACGCTGTCTGTGGGCGTCGTGACGTTCTTCATCAACTGCCTGACCCAGCTGTATACCGTCACGGAGCGCAACGAAAGCCTGCTGGAAAGCTACAGGGATGTGGCCGCCGCCGTACAGAGCGATGCCAGGGATACCGAGGCGTGGAACGAGGCGGTCTGTGTGCGCTATGCCCGCTGTATCGCAGATACGCTCGCCAGTCACCCGGAGCTCTGCACCCGCGAAGCGCTCGGTGAGATGAGTCGCATCGTCGGCGCGGACTACCTGATGCTCTACGACGATCGCGGGCGGGAGAAGCTGTCCGACGCGCCCTATGTCAATCTGGCCTTCAGCGCGGATGAAGCCGTACCCAGCAGCGCATTTCGAAAGCTTCTGACGGGGGTGCCCGACATCGTGCTGGCCCCGGGCGTGGACGCCGACACCCTCCTGGATCGCCAGCTCGTGGGCGTGTGCATGGACGACGGCGATACCGGCGACGGCTACGGCGCGCTGGTCATGGCGATGATCCCGGAGGCGCAATCGGAGGACGGGAATTCCGTGAATCGGCGGATGGCGGTCATGACCCCCCAAGACAGCCTTTTCCTCGCGCTGGAGCCTAAAACCGGCGTCATACTGAACGCCAGCGACCCTGACCTGATCGGCAAAAATGCCCTGAGCCTGGGCATGACCGAGCGAGCGCTGCAGGGGGACGCCATCGATCATTTCACCCTGAACGCCCAGCGCTGGTACGGCTGTTCGAGCAACGACGCGGAGCGCGTCTACTACAGCGCCGTTCACGCCAACGCGGTCTTCCGGCGCCTGCCGACGGTCGCGCTGTCCTTCGCCGGCTGCTTCCTTCTGGCCTACGCCCTGCTCGCGCTGCTGCTGCTGTGGGGCTATCCCGGCGCGGGCAACGCCGACAACGCGGACGGGGCCGCCGGGCCCCAGGGCGCAGCCAGGCGCGCCGCCGCCGTCATGCCGTCAGCCCGCAACAGCCGCATCCTTCTGGCGCTCAGCCGCCTGAGCGCAAATCCAAGGCTGAAAACCCCGGAGCGCCGAACCCGCCTGGTATTCAGCCTCACCGCGGGCATCATGCTGGCGGCTCTGCTGTACGCGCTGCAGATCAACGCCGAGGGGCGCAACCGTTTCTTCATACTCTATTACGTGCTCAACGGCAGGTGGACGCCGGGCTTCAACCTGTTTGCCTTCGCGAAAATACTGATCGTCAGCCTGAGCGTGGCGCTGGCGCTGCTGGCGTTCAGCCTCGTGACCGATATCATCTGCGCCCTGCTTCAAAAGCGGAGCGAAACCATCTTCCGCCTCGTCAGCAGCTTTATACGGTATTTCATCTTTCTCGCCTTCGTCTTCAGCGCGTTTGACAGCCTGGGATTGGACGGCCGAGCGCTGCTGGCTTCGGTAGGCATACTGTCGCTGGCGGTCTCGATGGGCGCGCAGAGCCTGGTGGCCGACGTGCTTGCGGGCATCACCATCGCCTTCTCCGACGAGTACCAGATCGACGATTATATCGATGTCAACGGCTTTCGCGGCTGGGTGCAGGATATCGGCATACGCGCCACGGTTCTGGTCAACAACGACGGCAACCTGAAGCACTTCAACAACCGGGACATGCGAAACATACTGAACCTGTCCAGAAGCAATTGCAGCTATACCGTCAATATTACCCTTGCCGGCGACCAGCCGCTGCAGCAGGTCGAAGCGCTGCTCAGGCGCGAGCTGCCCCGGATCGGACAGGCCATCCCGGAAATCATCGAAGGGCCGGAATACAAGGGGGTCGTCGACTTTACCGCCGACCACGTCACCATCTCCATCGCCACCGTCTGCACGGAACGGAACTACGGCAAGGTGCGCCGAAGCCTCAACCGGGAAATCTGGCTTCTGCTGGAGGAAAACGGCGTGGCCGCCAAGTGACGGGTCCCGGCTGATCGACGCGCAACGCGCATCTCCTGGGACAAGGGGACGGTTCTCTCATTCCGCATTCCAATGGTAATGGGCAGAGTGGGACAAGGGGACGGTTCTCTCATTCCGCATTCCAATGGTAATTGGCTGAATATGGCAATCGGAGGCCGGTTATGATCGAGGTGGAAATCAAGGGCGTTCCCCTCTCGCTGGAGACGGCGCAGGGGCTGTTTTCGCCGCGGCAGGCGGACCGGGGCACGCTGGCGATGCTGTCCCAGGCGGACCTCGCGCCGGGCGCGAAGGTGCTGGACCTGGGCTGCGGCTGCGGCCTGGTGGGCCTGTTGGCCGCGAAGCTGTGCGGAGAGGAAAACGTGGTCATGTGCGATATCGACCCGCTGGCGGTGGACGTGGCACGGAAAAACGCCCTGCGCAACGGCGTGGGCGGCGTGAAGATCGTGCTGTCGGACGGCTTCAGGGCGCTGGACGACGCCGGCTTCGACCTGATCCTCTCCAATCCCCCCTACCAGAGCGACTTTTCCGTGGCGAAGGGCTTCATCGAGAAGGGCTTCAACCGGCTGAAGCTCGGGGGGCGGATGGTGATGGTCACCAAGCGGCGGGAATGGTACCGCAACAAGCTCATCGCCGTCTTCGGCGGCGTGAAGATCCGCGAGGTCGACGGGTACTTCGTGTTCGAAGCCCAGCGGCGCGGCGCCTCCTACGCAGGCAAGCGCGGTTTCATAAAATGATGGTAATGATTTCTTTGCTTGACATGGTATATGGCAGGGGTTAAAATATTTACGTCAGTTTTGTAAACTGCGACAGGTATGTGTGTGAGCCATAACATTTTACTGGAAAAAAGATATGAAAGGAGAGGAATGGAGTTTTGAGTTGGCCAATCGTCGCATTGATTGCGCTGATTGCGTTGGCCATTGGCCTGTTTGCCGGTTATCTGTACCGCAAGAACGGCATGGAAAAGAAGATCGGACAGACGGAGGAATTCGTCGCCAATATGCTGGAGGACGCCACCCACAAGGCTGAGGAGAAAAAGAAGGAAGCCGTACTGGAGGCCAAGGAAGAGATCATCCGCTTGAAGTCGGAGCTTGATAAAGAAGTTCGTGACCGCCGCAACGAGGTTTCGCGGCTTGAGCGCAGGGTGAACCAGCGCGAAGAGGCATTTGACAAAAAACTGGACAACCTGGAGGCCCGTGAAGAGGCCCTGAACGAGAAGTACAAGGAGGCCGAGCGCCTGGAGGCCGAGGCCAACGAGATGCACGCCCGCCAGAAGGACGAGCTGGAGCGGGTGGCCGGCATGACCTCGGACGAGGCCAAGCAGATCCTGATCGACCGCGTGCAGAAGGACGCCTACCACGACGCCGCCGTGATGGTGCGCGAGGTGGAGGCCAAGGCCAAGGAAGAGGCCGACAAGCGCGCAAGGGACATCGTGTCCCTGGCCATCCAGAAGTGCGCGGCGGACCACGTGGCCGAGACCACGGTCTCGGTGGTGGCCCTGCCCAACGACGACATGAAGGGCCGCATCATCGGCCGCGAGGGCCGCAACATCCGCACCCTCGAAACCGCCACCGGCGTCGACCTGATCATCGACGACACGCCGGAGGCCGTGATCATCTCCGCCTTCGATCCGGTGCGCCGCGAGGTGGCCCGCATCGCCCTGGAGAAGCTGATCATGGACGGCCGCATCCACCCCGCCCGCATCGAGGAGATGGTGGAGAAGGCCAAGCGCGAGGTGGACAACTCCATCCGCGAGGCCGGCGAGCAGGCCATCTTCGAGACGAACCTGCACGGCATCCATCCCGAGCTGGTGAAGCTGCTGGGCCGGATGCGCTACCGCACGAGCTACGGCCAGAACGTGCTGCGCCACTCCATCGAGGTCAGCCACCTGGCCGGCGTCATGGCCGCCGAGCTGGGGGCCGACGTGACCCTGGCCAAGCGGGCGGGTCTTTTGCACGACATCGGCAAGGCCATCGACCACGAGGTCGAGGGCACCCACGTCACCATCGGCGCGGACCTGTGCAAGAAGTTCCGGGAGAACGACCTGGTGGTCAACGCCGTCGCCGCCCACCACGGCGACGTGGAGCCCAAGAGCGTGGAGGCCGTGCTGGTGCAGGCCGCCGACGCCATCTCCGCGGCGCGCCCCGGCGCGAGGCGCGAGAGCCTGGAGAACTACATCAAGCGCCTGGAGAAGCTGGAGGGCATCGCCTACTCCTTCGACGGCGTGGAGACCTGCTACGCGATCCAGTCCGGCCGCGAGGTGCGCATCATCGTCAAGCCCGAGGATGTGAACGACGCCGGCACCCTGATCCTCGCCCGCGAGATCGTCAAGCGGATCGAGAAGGAAATGGAATACCCCGGCCAGATCAAGGTGAACGTCATCCGCGAGACCCGCGCGGTGGAGTTCGCGAAGTAGCGGGCAGCGCCCGCCGGCAATTGCTGCCGCGCATTACAGCCCCGGTTTTTGCGCCACTGATTCAAGCGCAAAAACCGGGCGTTTTCTATAAATCGCCGCCTCCCTTTGGGGAGGCGGCGGCGTGTTTTTTCCGCGGCTCTATTGCCCTTTTCCCCCCGGCATGGTAAAATACATTGCGAAGGAGAGGCGGTTTTTTATGATGTATCCCTACATGACGCTGAACGACGATACCGAGATCACCCATTCCGAGGAAAAACCGGACGGACGGGTCAAGGTGTACATCGAGACGCCGGATGAAAAAGACGGCTTCCACAGTGCGGTCTGCTGGCTGCCGGACTATGCCTGGCAGGACATTCACGGATATTCGGAATCCGAGATGGACTACTTTCGTCAGCTGGTGCGCAACAACGCCCACCTGATCCTGGAATTTGCCCGGGACGGAGGAATACTGAATGCCACAACTGCTTAGAATCGGCCCCTATACCTTCTATTTCTGGTCCAATGAATCCGACCCGCTGGAGCCGGTTCACGTACACATCGAAGAGGGCCGTCCCACACCGGACGCCACCAAGGTGTGGATCACCGCCACCGGGCGAGCCTTGCTGTGCCACAACAAATCGAGGATACCTGAGCGCGTGTTGAACCGACTGCTGCGCGTTGTCGAGGCGAACGCGGGTGAGTTTGTTCAGGCATGGCGCGAGCACTTCGGGGAAGCGCGCTTTTTCTGCTGATCCGAACACAAGGCCGCTGTCACCGGACTGTCAACACCCCAAATCCCGGGTGTTGCTTTCTTTTTGGCCGTCGCAAAGCTATAATGGAATCGACCCGCGGGAGAATTTTGATTGAAAGGACGGTTTCACGATGGCTGAATTTGGCGAGAACGTGCGCAGGCTGAGGGAGGCGAAGGGCCTGACCCAGCAGAGCCTCGCGGAACAATTGTATGTGACCCGGCAGGCGGTCTCCCGCTGGGAGGGCGGCTCCCGGTACCCCGACCTGATGACGGCGAAGAAGCTGGCCGAGGCGCTGGACAGCACGATGGACGCGCTGCTGTCCCAGGAGGATATGAAACAATACGCCCAAAAGGCCCCGGTATTGGAATCGCCGGTGGCAAAGGGCGCGCAGACGGCGGCGCTGGCCTTTGGCTTCGCGGGCTACCTGGTCCGGCTGTCGTGGTTTCTGACAGGCCTTCGGGACGTGGCCGGCTGGCTGGAGTCCCCCGTCGGCGTCGTCCAGGCGCTCAAGGCGGCGCTGCTGGCCGCGCTGTTTGGTTATGGCACGCTGATGTCGATCCGGGACCGGTTGACGCCGAAGGTGGCCGCGGCCATTGCCGCGGTCTGGTTCGGAAGCGCGGCGCTGGCGGACGCGCTCTCCATGGCGCCCCGGATCGGAAACGTGGTGATCCTATGGCTCAAGGCGCTGGCCGGCGGCTGCGTCGTCTGCTATTACCTGCGGGACCGCCCGGCACGGCCTTGGCCCGTCTGCGCCATCTGCGCCGGCGGCGGCGTCCTGTCCCTCGTCAGCGCGGCCTATCGCATCCACGTGGCCCTCGGCCTTGAGGGCGACATGGGCGGGCTGCTGACCGTCAACGCCCTGGTGACCGCCTCCGCCCAGCTGGCCACGCTGTGCCTGCTGTGCGTGATGGCGCGGACGCTGTACCGCAAGCGCCGGCAGGCGGCATGAGCCCCATTTTTGCAAGATAAAGGGGGTCACCCGCGTGACCCCCATGTGCTCCAGGCCAAACTCCACCGCTACTGATAGATCTCTCCCCGGTGCCCCACCTCGAGCATCAGGATCACCAGCCGGTCGTCCTGTATGTCGGCGATCAGCCGATAGTTGCCCACCCGGTAGCGCCAAAGCCCTGCCAGGTTGCCGGTCAGGGCCTTGCCGTGGGCGCGGGCATTCGTACAGCCCTCCAGGTTCTTACGAATCCACCTGATGATCAGATTTCGAACGCTGGGATCGAACTTCCTCAACATTTTTTGCGCCGATTTTGAGAATTCGACATGGTATCCGGTCATTTCAAGCCAAACTCCTTCTCAATCTCGTCCAGGCTAAACGTCACCGGGTCGGCCAGGTACTCGGCGTAGGCCTTCTCCGCGGCGCGGACGTCTATCTCGTCCTCGATCTTCTCCAGCGCGGCGCGGCGCATGAATTCGCTGACGCTGATGCCGTGCAGCTTCGCGAAGTCCTTGATCAGCCGGGAATCCTCGTCAGAAATGCGCAGGGTCATGGTCATAAAAATCACGCTCCTTCTGCAATACATTGTATTACAGAAGGAGCGCGTTGTCAATGACGGAAATGTGGGACAAGGGGACGGTTCTCTTGTCCCACTTCCAGCCGAAATAATCAACGGAAACCTTCGAATGATCTCGCGAAAAATGGGACGGAAGAACCGTCCCCTTGTCCCATTAAGGTGCCGTCTCCTTGTGCGCCCCCGGTGTTCGTCTGTGATAATTAACGCAATCAGTATCCCCGCGCGATTGACACGCCCGTGCGGGCAATACTACAATCCGGTTTTTGACAGCAAAATCGAGAAAAAAGCCGCAAAAGGCCCGTAAATAGGGCATTTTGAGGCTTTTAAAAATTTACCGGATACACGTTACATCAAGGGTTTTTCGTCACAGAGCAGATATTTCTCATTACTTTAA
>JAFRJF010000273.1 GCA_017432405.1 Clostridia bacterium
ACCGAAGCCCACGGCAGGGCCGACCGCGAAGCCGACGAGGGGACCGAAGCCCACGGAAGGGCCGACCGCGGAGCCGACGAGGGGGCCGAAGCCCACGGCAGGGCCGACCGCGAAGCCGACGAGGGGACCGAAGCCCACGGCAGGGCCGACCGCGAAGCCGACGAGGGGACCGAAGCCCACGGAAGGGCCGACTACAAAGCCGACAAGGGGGCCAAAGCCCTCGGTGACGCCGACCGCGAAGCCCACGGCAGGGCCGACGATTACGCCGAAGCCGACAGAAGAGCCTGCCAGGCCGGTTTCCCTGCTCCTGGCGAAGATGACGACCTCAGGCTGCGGCAGAAGGGCCTTGAAGCTCACCTGGACAAGGGTCGAAGAAGCGGATGGCTATGATATTTACTTCGCCATATGCGGTAATGACATGGGGCACAAAGCGACCGTATCCGGCAGTGGAAGCTGCTCGTACCGGTTTAACAACCTGAAGAAAGGCGAGACTTACAAGGGGTATGTTCGCGCCTGGAAGCGGGTCAATGGCGAAAAGACCTTTATTGGCGAAAGCCCCTGTGTTCATGCTGTCGCCGGCGAATACAACTCAGAGTGGTGCAACGTCACAGCCGTAAAGCTGAACAGGAGCAGCCTGATTCTGAGAGCCGGGGAAAGCAAGGCGCTGAAGGCCACGGTGAGCCTTGCGAAGAGTGGAAGAAAGGCGCTCCAGCATGAAAAGCCGGTGCGGTATTACAGCAGTAATCCAAACGTGGCAAGGGTAAGCAGCAGCGGCATGGTCAAGGCCGTCGGGAAAGGCAGATGTACGATCTACGCCTTGGCCGTTAACGGTGTGCGCGCCAGTGTGAAGATCACGGTAAAGTGAGGGTGGCGTCAGAGTGTGTTTCTAAAATGTCCTTCAGGCATTTTAGAAACACGCTCTACCCTCGAAAATCCGAAATTTCCGTTAATCTCCCGCAGGGGCTTGACACGCTGCCAATGGGCATGATATAATTACTCTGTTGCTTGTGAGGCACAGCCTCCATTGCCGGGGTGTGGCGCAGTTTGGTAGCGCACGTGCTTTGGGAGCATGGGGCCGCAGGTTCGAATCCTGTCACCCCGACCTATGCGACCTCTTGGTCAAGCGGTTAAGACACCGCCCTTTCACGGCGGTAACACGGGTTCGAGTCCCGTAGAGGTCGCCATTTTTTTTCAGCCGTTGGGGGCTAAGGGCCTTTAGCTCAGTGGTTAGAGCAGTCGGCTCATAACCGATCGGTCCGGGGTTCAAGTCCCTGAAGGCCCACTGTATGGCGCGGTAGTTCAGTTGGTTAGAATGCCAGCCTGTCACGCTGGAGGTCGAGGGTTCGAGCCCCTTCCGCGTCGCCACGAAGGAACGTTGACGTCGATATGATGTCGGCGTTCTTTTTTTAGTGTTATCTATTCAGTCAGGTAAATACTGATTTGTCGCGCTGCGACAAATCAGTATTTGCGAACGCCTGAATCATCATGCGGCAAGCCGTGCCGCCATGAATGAGCACTCGCAGGGGCGCTCTCCGGGCGCCCGGGCCAAGACAATGTTCGGAAATAGGCCTGAAATTATAGTTAGAAGGCGCTTTTTTGAGCCAATTCGCCAAAATATCCGAACTTTCATGCCGTTTCTCCCCACAATTTACAATTGTGACGTGCAGAAGTAACCTTGCCTGTGTATCATCATAGCATAGCTCCCATGAGGGAGTGAGAACAGACAAGGAGACATTGATTATGAAGAAGATCGCATCCGTCCTCCTGATCGTTGCACTGCTGCTCTGCGCTGTCGCCTCCGCCGAGATCGCGAAGGAAGACATGAAGATCGGCCTGATCTGCCTGCACGACGAGAACATGGGCTATGACGCCAACTTTATCGACAGCATGAAGCAGGCGCTGGTGAACCTGGGCATGGACGAGAGCCAGCTGATCATCAAGACCAACATTCCCGAGAGCCAGGAGGCCTACGACGCCGCCGCCGACCTGGCGGACATGGGCTGCCAGTACGTCTTCGCCGATTCCTTCGGCCATGAGGACTACATCATCCAGGCCGCTTCCGAGTTCCCGGAGGTCCAGTTCTCCCATGCCACCGGCACCAAGGCCCAGAGCGCCGGCCTGGAGAACTTCCACAACGCCTTCGCGTCCATCTACCAGGGCCGCTTCGCCGCTGGCTATGCCGCCGGCCTGAAGCTGAACGAGATGATCGAGAGCGGCGCCATCACTGCGGACCAGGCCGTGGTCGGCTACGTGGGCGCGTTCCCCTATGCCGAGGTCATCAGCGGCTATTCCTCCACCTTCCTGGGCATCCGCCACGCCTGCCCCACGGCCACCATGGTCGTGAAGTTCACCAACAGCTGGGGCGACCAGGCCCTGGAGCAGGAAGCTGCCAGCGCGCTGATCTCCACCCAGGGCGCCGTGCTGATGAGCGAGCACGCCGATACCGTCGGCGCGCCCACCGCCTGCGAGGACAACAACGTGCCCAACGTCGGCTACAACATCTCCTTTGCCAGCGTAGCCCCCAACACCGCGCTGATCTCCTCCAAGATCAACTGGACCCCCTACATGCAGATGGCCATCGAGTCCATCATGAAGGGCGAGGGCTTCGCCACCGACATCTCCCTGGGCATGGCCGAGGGCGCCGTGGAGCTGACCGAGCTGAACCCCAACGTGGCCGCTGAGGGCACCGCCGAGAAGGTCCAGGAGGTCCTGGACAAGCTGGCTTCCGGCGAGCTGCAGGTGTTCGACACCAGCACCTTCACCGTGAACGGCATGACCGCCGAGGAGTACGTCCAGACCGACGACTACCTGCAGGACACCGCCAACGGCGGCTTCAACGCCGCGGTGCACCAGGTGGCTGCCGGCTACGTCAAGGACGGCTACTTCCACGAGTCCGAGTTCCAGTCCGCTCCCTACTTCGACCTGCCCATCGACGGCATCATCTGGGGCTGATCGATTTTTGATAATCCAAACCGGCGCGAGCTTCGCGCCGGTTTTTTGTGGGCTATACAACTTCTGATTTGGCGAGGAGACGAGGGAATTTCCAAAAGCCTTCCCCCGTTGGGGAAGGTGGCCCGCGAAGCGGGTCGGAAGAGGTCCTCCCCTCACGTTGCTATTCGCGCCTATGCCCCAATAGACGTTGTCTCAGCGACGCGAAGCTAGTCCTTTAGGGCGACAAGGACCTCTTCCGTCTTTGGCAAAACAATGCAAGCATTTTTTGCCAAATCCACCTTCCCCAAAGGGGAAGGCTACTTTGGGGACCATCGCCAACACCTCGATAAATCAGTATTTGCATAATCCCCCCGCAAGTATTATAATGATGTCATACGCATCAAGGAGGCACGATAGCATGAAGCATACATTCCTTCGCCTGCTGGCGCTGGCGCTTTGCCTGGCGCTGTGGGGGACGGGGGCGATGGGGGAGGCGTCCGGGCTGCCGGAGGGCGAATACGCCCCGGACGGCTTCACCTTCTCCGGCGGCACCGGCAAGGTGACCATCAGCTGCCCCAGACTGGCGGTGGCGGACGGCGCGGTCACGGCCACGCTGGTGTTTTCCAGCCCGAACTATCCCAAGGTGACGGTGGACGGCGTGGAATATACCGCCACCCATGAGGAGAAGAATTCGATCTTTGAGATCCCCGTCCGGGTGAACGAGGACATGACCGTGGTGGGCACCACCACCGCCATGTCCACGCCCCACGACGTGGAATACGTGATCCACATTTGGGTGGGGCAGGCTCCGACCGAGGTCCCCGAGGACGACGAGGACGCCGCCGCCGCGCCGCAGGCCCCCTCCGTCGCCCTGGCGGAGAGGGACAGGGCGCTGCCGGGGCTGACCTGGCAGTCGGAGATGGCCCTGAGGTACGCCCACGAATTCGCCGTGGATTATTACGAGGGCGGCTACAAGCTGCTGACCATCGGCGACGGCAACCGCTACCTGGTGGTGCCCGAGGGCGGCGACGTCCCGGCGGGGCTGGACGGCGACGTGGGCATCATCCGCCAGCCGCTGAACAACGTCTACCTGGCGGCCACGGCGGCCATGGCGCTGTTCGACGCGGTGGACGGCCTGGACGTCATTCGCCTGTCCGGCACACAGGCCGAGGGCTGGTACATCGAAAACGCCGCTGACGCCATGAAGCGGGGCGACATGCTCTACGCCGGCAAGTACAGCGCGCCGGATTACGAGCTGCTGATGGGCATGGGCTGTCCGCTGGCCATCGAATCCACGATGATCCTGCACACCCCGAAGGTGCAGGAGATGCTGGAGCAGCTGGGCGTGACCGTGTTCATCGAGCATTCCAGCTACGAGAGCCATCCGCTGGGCCGCACCGAATGGGTGAAGCTGTACGCCGCCATGCTGAACAGGGAGGATGCGGCCGAGGCCTTCTTCGACGACCAGGCCAAGGTCATCGACGAACTGAAGGACTTTCCCAACACCGAAAAGAAGGTGGCCTTCTTCTACATCTCCACCGACGGCAGCGTGGTGGTGCGCGGCGCGAACGACTATGTGGCCGGCATGATCGAGCTGGCCGGCGGCCGCTACATCTTCTCCGACGCCGCCGCGCTGGACAGCGCCCGGGCCGCCGTGACCATCAGCATGGAGGACTTCTATGCCACCGCCGTCGACGCCGATTACCTGATCTACAATGCTACCATCGACACCCCGCTGAACAGCCTGGACGACCTGCTGGGCAAGAGCGGGCTGTTTGCCGACTTCAGGGCGGTGAAGGAAGGCAATGTGTGGAGCACTGACAGGTACCTCTACCAGGCCACCGACATCGTGGGCGAGCTGATCACCGACATCAACCGCATGCTCACCGGCCAGACGGAGGGGATGACGTTCATTCACAGGCTGCAATAATCCAAAACTTTTCACAATGTTCCCTTGTTATGCGCCGCGATTTGATGTATAATAGTTATTGGCGCATCCTTGCCACGGTTAACCGGCCGTGGCCGAAGTCCATAAGGAGGTGAAAGTAAGTATGAACCAGTATGAAGTCATGTACGTGATCGATCCCGCGCTGGAGGACAGCGCCAGGACCGAGCTGATCAACCGTTTTTCCGACCTGGTGGTGAAGAATGGCGGTGAAGTGGATCGCGTGGACGAGTGGGGCAAGCGCCGCTTGGCCTACGCCATCCAGTACAAGACCGAGGGCTACTATGTGCTGATGTACATCAAGGCCCCCGCCGAGCTGCCCCGCGAAATCGAGCGCAACATGCAGATCTCTGACAGCATCCTGCGCTATCTGACCGTGCGGTACGAGGGCGAGCTGCCCGCCAAGCGCGAGCCCCTGAAGCCCTACGCCCCCCGCGAGGCCGCGCCCGCTGCTGAGGCGCCCGCCGCTCCCGTCGAGGCCGCTGCACCCGCTGAGGCTCCCGCTGCCGAGGCGCCTGTGGCTGAAGCTGTTGACGACGAAAAGCCTGAGTCTGAGGCTGAATAAGCTCATCCCACAAAGGATGGTGTGAAGTATGAATAAGGTCATCATGATCGGCAATCTCGCAAGCGATCCCGAGCCCTTTACCACGCAATCCGGAATTTCCCGTTCGACGTTCCGCATTGCCGTGCAGCGCCGCTTTGCCAACGCGCAGGGCGTGCGCGAGGCGGATTTCTTTACGGTGATTGCCTGGCGCCAGACCGCCGACTTCTGCAACCGCTACCTGACCAAGGGACGCAAGGTTGCGGTGGAAGGCAGCATACAGAATCGCTCCTATGATGCGCAGGACGGTTCCAAGCGCTATGTCACCGAGATTATGGCCGACAGTGTCGAAGCCGTAGGAGGCCGCGATGAAAGCCAGGGTCAGGCCCGTCCCCGCGACAACGGCCCCACCCCGCCGCCCGCGCCGCCCGCCGGCCCCGCGATGAACGACTTCACCGAGGTTGAGGACGACGAGCTGCCGTTCTGATCAACGGACGCAATCGTCGATCGCCCGCCAGCCCACCGCGCCTGTGGCGCAGCCACGGGCCGATTCTTCTTTGGGAGTGCGCCTCGCGCACGCCCTATAATCCAAAAAGGAGGAACGCAATATGTCTGAGGATAGAGGCGAGCGCATTCGCCGCCCCCGCGGCCGCAAGCCGCGCAGGAAGGTGTGCGCGTTTTGCGTGGATAAGATCCAGCACATCGATTACAAGGATGTGGCCAGGCTCCGCCGCTTCACCAGCGAGCGCGGCAAGATTCTGCCCCGCCGCATGACCGGCACCTGCGCAAAGCACCAGCGTCAGCTCTCCACGGCCATCAAGCGCGCTCGCACGATCGCTCTGATGCCCTACGTGTCTGACTGATTGAAGTGATATATGAAGAGGCACCGCTTGACCGCGGTGCTTCTTTTTTCAATAATAGACGGTAATGCCTGGATTCGTTTTTTTACTTTACAAAACGCGCCCTGCATGACATAATATAATCGGTTAAGTGTGGTAGGATCGATGCTTGCGTTCGCCGAACGCGCGGCGTGGGCAAGCGTGGATTTGCCTGACTGGGGGACTTTAAATATGGATATCAAACCAAGGGCCGCGGGGATGTCGAAGCGCAGCAGCCGGCTTCACATGCTGGCGCTGTGCGCCGTCGGCCTGGCGATCAATTTCCTTCTGGCCAAGGTGCCGCTGGCGCTGAACCTGCCCCTGTATTTGGACAACGTGGGCAGCGCCCTGGCGGCGGCGCTGGGCGGCTACTTACCCGGCATCATCGTGGGCTTTCTCACCAACCTCGTCAATAGCATCGGGGGCCACGAAACCGCATACTATGGTTCCCTGACGATGCTGATCGCCATATGCTCGGCGTGGTTTGCGGAGCGGGGCTATTACAGCAGGCCCTGGAAGCTGCCCGTCGTGGTGGCGGTCTTTGCGCTGATCGGCGGCGGTCTGGGGGCGGTGCTGACCTGGACGATGTACGGGTTTGAATTCGGCACCAGCCTCTCCGCGCCGCTGGCCCGGCGGATACTGGATGCCGGCGTCCTGAGCCCGTTCTGGTCCCAGTTCGCGGCGGACATGCTGATCGACCTGGCGGACAAGGCCATCACCGTGGCCATCGTGGCCATCGTGCTGTGGGTGCTGCCCCAGTCGATGAAGGACAGCCTCTATTATGCCGGCTGGCAGCAGGCGCCCCTGACCCGCAAGAAGCTGTTGGCGGCGGACCACAAGCGCGCCCGCCGGATGTCGCTGCGCTCGAAGATCATACTGCTGGTGGCCGCGGCCATGGTGATCGTCGCCGGCATGGTGACGGTGATCAGCTTCATACACTTCCGGGATACCGCCATCGACGAGCAGACCAAGCTCGCCTACGGCGTGGCCAACGTGGCCTCCGACGCCATCGACGCGGACCGGGTGGACGATTTCATCGCCCAGGGCCACGCCGCCGAGGGCTATGCCCGGGTGGACAAGCGCTTCAACGACCTGGCAAACAGCGCCGAGGAGATCGAATACGTCTACGCCTACAAGATCCAGGAGGACGGCTGCCACGTGGTGTTCGACGCGGACACGCCGGACACGCCCGGCTCCGAGCCCGGGGACGTCATCGAATTTGACGAGGCCTTCATGGACAGGCTGCCGACGCTGCTCGCCGGCGGCGAGATCCCGCCCATCATGTCCAATGAAAAATACGGGTGGCTGCTGACGATCTACAAGCCGGTGTTCGACAGCGAGGGCGTCTGCCAGTGCTATGTGGGCGTGGACATCAACATGAGCCACATCGCCACCAACGGCTACCAGTTTGTGGCCCGGGTGTTTTCGCTGTTCTTCGGCTTCTTCCTGCTGATACTGACCGGCGCGATCTGGCTGGCCGAGTACAACATCATACTGCCCATCAACACCATGGACATCGCCACGGAGAGCGCCCTGTACAACACCGAGGAGGCGCGCGTCCAGACGGTGGCGCGCATCCACGAGCTGGACATCCACACCGGCGACGAGATCGAGAACCTGTATCACTCGGTGGTGCGGACCACCGAGGACATGGTGGATACCATTGAGAACGTGGAACACCAGAACGAGGTGATCAGCCGCCTGCAGAACGGCCTGATACTGGTGCTGGCGGACATGGTGGAGAGCCGGGACAAGTGCACCGGCGACCACGTGCGCAAGACGGCGGCCTATGCCGACATCATATTGCGCGAGCTGAAGCGGGAGGGGGTCTACGCGGACCAGCTGACGGACGCCTTCATGCAGGACGTGGTCAACTCCGCGCCGCTGCACGACGTGGGCAAGATCCAGGTCTCCGACGCCATCCTCAACAAGCCCGGCAAGCTGACCGACGAGGAATTCGAGATCATGAAGACCCACACCACCGCCGGGGCCGAGGTCATCGCCCGGGCCATCGACATGGTGTCCGAGGAAAACTCCGGCTACCTGAAGGAGGCCATGAACCTGGCCCACTACCACCACGAAAAGTGGAACGGCAAGGGCTATCCCTGCGGACTGGCGGGCGAGGACATCCCGCTGTCGGCGCGCATCATGGCGGTGGCCGACGTGTTCGACGCGCTGGTATCCAAGCGCAGCTACAAGGACGGCTTCCCCTTTGAAAGGGCCATGGACATCATCCGAGAGGGCTCCGGCAGCCACTTCGACCCGAAGATCGTGGACGCGTTCTTCCGCGCCCAGGACGAGGTGCACCGGGTGATGAACACCTATATGGGCGGTTAAAACAGATACCGCCGAAAAAAACGGCAAAGGCGCGCGCCTTTGCCGTTTTTATCGGTGTGCCGGGCCCGGGCCGTCCAGCCGCAGCGCCATGCCGCCGAAATCGGCGACGTCCTCGGGGTCGTGGGTGACCAGCAGGGTCGTGCGTTCGGCCAGCATCGACAGGGTGAAACCCACGGCATGCCTGCGGGTGTCGGCGTCCAGCCCCTTGAAGGGCTCGTCCAGCAGCACCAGCGGCGAGGGGAACAGCAGGGCCCGGGCCAGGGCGACCCGCCGCCGCATGCCGCCGCTGAATTCGCTGACGCGCTGGCCGGAGACCTCCGACAGGCCCAGCGCCGCCAGCGCATCTGCAATGCGCCCCTCCCGCGAAGGGCCTTTTTTCAGCACGCAGCGCAGGCAGTCCGCCGCGCTGAGCTGTGGCGGCAGCCGATCCTCCTGGAACACCATCGATATGCCGCCCTCCGGTACGCCGGATATGCTGCCCGCGTCCGGCGCCTCCAGCCCGGCGATCAGCCGCAGCAGCGTGGTCTTCCCGCTGCCCGACGGCCCCGCGACGCAGGTGACGGCGCCCCCGGGGAAGGTGTACGTCAGGCCGTCCAGCACGATGTGGTTGTCGTAGGATTTGTGAAGGCCTTGTAATATCAGGTCCATAAACAGCTCCTTTGCAAATCAGTATTTGCCTCTTTGCAGCATGACCTTCAGCCGCCCCAGCCCTGCCCGCAGCGCCTTCGTGCACGCGGCGCTGATGAGGACGATGGTCAGGGTCCAGGCGAACAGGTCGGGGGTGGCCAGGTACACCTTGGCCTTGTACAGCCGCTCGCCGATGGAGCCGGCGGGGATGCCGATCACCTCCGCCGCCACGCCGGACTTCCAGGCCAGGCCCATGGCCACCGAGAGGGCCGAGGTCAGGCTGGGCATCAGCGCGGGCAGCGTCACACACCGCAGACGGTTGCCGCGGGACATGCGAAACACCCGGGCCATCTCCGTCAGCTGGGGGTCGATCTGTCGCAGGCCGTCCAGCGTGCCGGCGTACACCACGGGCAGCACGATCACCGCCACGATCAGCAGGCTCAGCCGCCGGGAGGGGACCCAGATCAGCGCGGCGATCACGAAGGACGCCACGGGCACCGAGCGCATGGCCGACAGCAGCGGCGCGAGGAGGTCGGCCACCGGAGCGCAGCGCGCCGCCAGGGTCGCCAGCGCGATGCCCAATCCGGAGGCCAGCGCGTAGCCCGCCAGTATGTGCCCCAGCGTAAACAGCACCGACCGCCAGAATTCGCCGGTTCGAACCAGCGTCCCCAACCGCAGCAGCGTGTCCACGGGCGAGGCCAGCAGTATGCCCTGGCCCACGGCCATGGCCGCGACCTGCCACAGGGCCACCCAGAACAGGGCCGCCAGCATGAGCCGCAGGGGGCGGGTTCGGCTTGAGTTGTCCTTTTTCATCATCATACCTGTCGCAGCTTTTTTCCCATTATACACGAAAATCGCATCGCTGTAAATTCTCTGCCAATCATTTGCACCTATGAAAAACATAACACATTATATGTTGTATCTGTGCATTTATTTCGATAACATATATTTGTATACATAAAACAGAATATTATGATGGAGCAAGCATGAACGTATTCAATCTCATTTCACTGTTCGGCGGCCTGGCCATGTTCCTCTACGGCATGCGCATGATGGGCGACGGCCTGAAGGAGAGCTCCTCCGGTGCGCTGAAGCGGATCATGGAGCGGGTCACCGGCACGCCCGTGAAGGCGTTTTTACTGGGCCTGATCATGACGGCGGTGATCCAGTCCTCCACGGCCACGATCGTGATCACATCGGGCCTGGTGGGCGCGGGCATCATCTCGCTGCACCAGTCGCTGGGCATCATCATCGGCGCGAACGTGGGCACCACGGTCACCGGCCAGATCATCCGCCTGCTGGACCTGAACGCCTCGGGGGGCGGCGCCTCGGTGCTGGATTTTTTCAAGCCCTCCACGCTGGCTCCGCTGGCGCTGATCATCGGCATCGTGCTGATCATGAGCAAAAAGGGCCAGGACAAGGTAGGCAAGATCGTCATCGGCTTCGGCATACTGTTCAGCGGCCTGATGAACATGACCGACGCGGTCAGTTCTCTGACCGAATCCGGTATCGTGGAGGTTTTGTTTTCACGATTGGGCGAGAATCCCCTGATCGGCTATCTGGTCGGTTTGGCGGTTTCCTTTGTGTTGCAGAGCTCGTCGGCCTCTATCGGCATATTGCAGGCGTTTTCCATGTCGGGCGTGCTGACCTTCAAGGCCGTTTATCCGGTGTTGATGGGCATCTATCTCGGTGATTGCGTGACCACCGCTATCGTCTGCAACATAGGCGCGAATCCCGATTCCAAGCGTGTAGGCGTGGCGAACATACTGTATAACCTGTGCAAGACATTGCTGATACTGATTGGCGTGAATATCGCCTACAGGATGGGCTTGCTGGACGGAATCTGGAACCATACCGTTCATTCCGGCGATATTGCCAATGCCAATACCGTGTTCAACCTTGCAAGCGCGCTGCTGCTGCTGCCGGCGATGGGGCTGTTTGAGAAGCTGAGCCTGACGCTGGTGAAGGACGAGCCCGCCGAGGCCGTCGCTTCGCCCCAGGCCCAGGAGCTGCGGGTGCTGGACGGCCTGAACCCGGTTTTCCTGGCCACCCCGGGCTTGGCCTTCAACGCCTGCTACGACGTGCTGATGGAGATGTTCAGGCTGGCCCAGCAGAACATCTACCGCGCCTTCGATGTCGTCAGCGGCTTCGACGCCGACCTGATGGGGCAGATCCGCGGGGACGAAGACGCCCTGGATATCATGGCGGACCGGGTCAGCGGCTACCTGATGCAGATCTCCGCCCACATCACCTCGGATGAACATTCGGAGATCATGAACCACTACTATTCCACCATCTCCGAGTTTGAGCGCCTGGGCGACCACGCCATGAACATCGCCGAGGACGCCGAGGAGATGAATAAGTCGGAGGTAAGCTTCTCCGAAACCGCCCTGAAGGAGCTCGGGGTGGTGCGGGATCTGCTGCGGGCCGTGCTGAATTACACCGGCAGGAGCTTTGAGCGGTGCGACGCGAAGGCCGCCGCCCACATCGAACCCCTGGAGGAGGTCGTGGACGACATGGTCAACGCCCTGCGCCAGAACCACCTGGAGCGCCTGAGGCTGCATCAGTGCTCGGTGCTGGCCGGCACGGAGTTTTTGAACATGCTCTCCGACATCGAACGCATCTCGGACATCTGCTCCAACGTGGGCGTGTTCACCATCGCCCGGGTCAGGCCCGAGATCAAGCATGAGGTCCACGACTACGTCTCCCGGCTGCACTCCGGGAAGGACGAGACCTTCAACCGGGAATACGAGGCGGCCCACGACCACTACTTCGCGCTTCTGAAGGCCGAGGAGGCGAGCGCATGAACATACAGATCTTCGGAACCAAAAAGAGCAGCGACACCCGCAAGGCGGAGCGCTGGTTCAAAGAGCGCCGCATCAGGGTCCAAGTGATCGACCTGCTGGACAAGGGCATCAGCAGGGGCGAGCTGCGCAGCGTGGCCCAGGCCTGCGGCGGGCTGGACGCGCTGCTGGACGAGGACGCCAGGGACAGGGACGCCCTGGCCCTGGTAAAATACACCGCCGCCGCCCAGCGGGAGGACGCCCTGCTGGAGCGCCCCCAGCTGCTGCGGCAGCCCATCGTCCGCAACGGCAAAAAGGCCGCCGTGGGCTACTGCCCGGAGGTTTACGAGCGGTGGCAGCGGGATGAGCAGTAAATTAGTATTCATCCCAGCGCGCAGTCCAGCGCCATCATCACCGTGAAGCCCAGGGCGAACATCAGCGTGCCCAGGTTGGAGTGGGCGCCGGCCTGGGTCTCGGGAATCAGCTCCTCCACCACCACGTAGATCATCGCGCCGGCGGCAAATGAGAGCATGTAGGGCAGCGCCGGCACCACCAGCGAAGAAAACCAGATGGTCAGCAGCGCCCCGATGGGCTCCACCGCCCCGGAGAGCACGCCGTAGGCAAAGGCGCGGCCCTTGCCTGTTCCCTCGGCCCGCAGGGGCATGGAGATGATCGCCCCCTCGGGGAAGTTCTGTATCGCGATGCCCAGCGCCAGGGCCAGCGCCCCGGCGGCGGAGATGCCCGCCTGGCCCTGCAGCAGGCCCGCGTAAACCACGCCCACCGCCATGCCCTCCGGCAGGTTGTGGATCGTGACTGCCAGCACCAGCTTCGTGGTCCGCGCCAGCGTGTTGCGCGGGCCTTCTTCTTCGTTCAGCCCCGCGTGCAGGTGGGGGACGATCCTGTCCAGCAGCAACAGGAACAGCACGCCCAGCCAGAACCCCGCCGCCGCCGGCAGGAAGGCCAGCGGCCCCATGCCTGCGGATTGGTCGATGGCGGGCAGCAGCAGGCTCCAGACCGACGCCGCCACCATCACCCCCGCGGCAAAGCCCGTCAGCGCCCGCTGGACCATGGCGTTCAGCCTGCCCCGCATGAAGAATACGCACGCCGCGCCCAGCGAGGTGCCCAAAAAGGGGATCAATATGCCCCGAACGACCTCCATATTCATGTTCAAGCCTCCCTTGGTTCGATCGATGACAGTATAGCAGCTATTTATAGTTAGATATATCTAACTACTGTTAAATCGTGAAAACTTTTTGCCGACATTGACAGCCTATGCGGGTTTGAGTATATGGGTGCGGGAACTACTGATTTGTCGCGCTGCGACAAATCAGTAGTTATCTTTCATAGCCATGCCAAAAAGCCTCCACTTCCATGAATGAAGTGGAGGCTTTCGCTGAATCGACAATACGTTTACTTTCCCAGAATTCCCTTCAGCTTGCCCAGCAGGCCGGCGGCTTCCTTGACGTCGAACTTGCTCAGGTCGATCTGGCCCTTGACGCCCTCGATGACCTTGTTGATCTGGTCGTCGGGCAGGTCGATGCCGAAGGTCTTCTCCAGCAGCTGCACCGGGTTGCTGATAAAGCTCTTGATCAGGTCGGGGTTGCTGGTCAGCCTGGCGACGACGTCGGCGATGATTTTCTGGATATCCATGGTGTAGTTCGCTCCTTTCGTTTTGCAAGGGCGGCTTGCCCGGGAGCATTATACCCCTTGCCGGTGGGAATTGCAAGCTTTTCGTAATGCTTCCTACGAGGTATGTTCCATAGTAATTGAGTGAAGCCAAGAAAGGACATCTCGCAAATTTACATATATGCCACATTAAAAAAGGATTCTTGTGAGTATTCTGTGCTTGTATTATGATAAAATATAATAGCAATAGTCAGATTCGTATCATATTTGGCTGCTGATTGTCGATCTGTGAAAGGCGGTAAGACGATGAAAAGAAAACTCTGCTTTATACTGATCCTGCTGCTGTCGACGCTGTATCCGGCCATGGCGGAGACGGCAGACGATCCCGTCGTGGTGCGGGTGGGCAACTTTACCTATCCCCAAAGCGTGCTCCAGGGCTCGCTGGACAGCATACTGGAGCTTTCCCAGATGCTCCGGGGCGACGCGCCCACCGACGAGGAGAAGGCCGCCCGGCTGCAGAACACCGTGGACAGCTTTGTGGGCCTGGGCGTGATCGAGAACAAGCTGACCGAGGCCGGGAAGAACGACTTTACCGATGCCGAGCGTCGGGGATATCATACTGACCCAGGCCCAGGTGGACGCCTACTACGACGAGCAGTTCGTCGCCCCTGACCGGGCGGACTATGAGAACAACGTCGACAGGTACGATCAGGAAATCCTGATGAACAACAACGAGGCGTTTTATACGCCCGAGGGCTACCGCTACATCCACCAGATCGTGCTGGAGATCCCGGAGGAAGCCCTGAAGGCGGTGCGCACCGAGCAGGTGGCGATGAACCGGGCCACCCAGAGCATGGCCACCGCTATGCAGGGGCTGACCCTGGCCGCCACCACCGCCGAGGGCTGGGAGGACATGACCGAGGCCCGGGCGCTGTACGACGAGGCCGCGGAAGCGCTGAAGGCGGCCCAGGCGGACTATGCCGCCCGGCTGGAGGCGGAGGCGCTCCCCCTGGTGAAGCAGACCACCGACGAGATCACCGCCCAGTACGCCGCCGGCATCGACTTCAAGACCCTCATCAGCCGCTATAGCACCGAAAAGACCGACCGCAACGTGAACGGCGACGGCTATCCCTTCCATCCGGATTCCAAGATGTGGCCGGAGAACTTCAAACAGGCCGCGTCGGCGCTTGAGAAGGTGGGGGACATCTCCCAGCCCTTCGTCACCGAGCAGGGCGTGCACATACTGTGCTACAGTGGCGAGGTGCCCGCCGGGGCGCACGCGCTGACCGACGACGAGCGGGAGCTTCTGAACGCCGCCGCGCTGCGCTACTACCAGCTGGACAAGCTGAACGCGCTGGTGGAGGAATGGCAGGCGGACTATGAAATCGAAACCCATCCGGAACTGCTGAAATACTGATTGACTGAAATCGCCGGGAGGAATACAGATGAAAAAGCTGTTGTCCACGCTGCTTCTGATCGTTCTGCTGGTCCAGGTGTTGCCCTTTGACGCCCTGGCTACCGTCGGCAGGGTGCTTACCGAGGATGAGCTGGCCAGGGCCTATGCCCTGACCGGACTGGGAACCGGCGGGCTGGCCGCCAACGGCGACGGGGCTTACCATGCAGGCATGAGACCCAATGCCGGATGGAACGCCTCCCAGCTGCGGGACTGGCTGGACGCGAAGCTGTCTTCCGACCTGCGGACCGTCAACGAGCTGATTTCCCAGGCGGCCTTCACACTGGACGAGCTGCGGCAGAGCAAGCCCGACGTCTACGGGGAATATGCCGAAAACAACGCCTTCTCGCACGCGCAGGCGCTATACCTCGAAGCAGAGGATCTGCGCCAGACGCTGCGCTGGCATCAGGACCAGCTGGCCGAGGCATCGAACGTCATCGGCGAGATGTCGCGTTGGCTGGCGGAGCGGGACGCCGCCCTGTTCGATTCGGACAAGGTGCGCTATTCGGCCCGGATCGAGGAGGCCGCCCGGCAGATCGTGGAGCACCGGCAGGCCATCGCCGACAGCGCTGCCGGGTGGGAGGACCAGATCAAGAGCCTGCAGGAGCGCGTGCAGTCCGGCCCCGCGGGGGATGAGGACGACGGCGCTGTCGGCGACTGGCTGACCGGGCTGCTGGGCGAATCCAACCCGCCGCAGAGCAACACCGCGAAGGTCTCCCGGGTCACGGCCTCGGCATCCCGCGCAAACCGGCTGTCGATGGGGGCGGGCCTGGCGGCCAATGACGTGGCCGACGCGAGGATCACCGTGCTGTCGGAGAACGAGGTCGGCATCGTTCTGCAGACCGGCACCGTAGAGCATCCCATACCCGTGTCGGGCGTCGAAGTGTGGGTGAAGGACGCGCTGAATCCGGACGCCGAGGCGCTGTCCTATCCCACCAAGAATGGAACCGCCGTGGTGCCCGTCAACAAATTCATACTGGACGAGTTCGACGTACTCCACCTGCACGTGACGGCCGACCCCTCCGCCCAGGGCTTCCGGGATTTCGTCATCGAGGATATGGACCTGGAAAAGGGCGAGCACTACACCTGCACCCTGACCCCCATCAGCGCCTCCGCCAACGGCGACGCCGCCAACGCGGACGACGCGCCCTATGTCTACATGATGTCCTTCGCGGGCAAGGATATCATGCATTCGGAATACGACATGATCTATTCCCCGGTGAACAACTATCAATTCGAGATCAAGGTCGGCGTGAGGAACCACGGGAACCGGAAGCTGCTGATGCGCTACTATGCCAACGACGGCGGCTTTTCCAGGCTGAAGGAGTGCTGGGCCGAGGCCTGGCCCGACAAGGACGGCGTGTATGTGTTCAAGGGGGCCTGGAAGAGCCTGTTCTCGCCCCAGGCCGACCTGAGCCAGCGGCCCGCCTTCATGTTCAGCAAGAATGCCCCTCAGAGCCAGGTGTTCACCAGCCAGCTCGCCGCCAAGCAGAGCGCCACGGAAAAGCCCCTGAACGAAGGCACCGGCCCCGACGGCGGCATCTTCGCCAACGTGCTGGGCAAGGGCCTGGCCGTCAGCTTCAAGATCCCCGTGGTGGAAATCAACGTCAAATTAGAGCTGCCCTTCCAGAAGTATCTTCCCCACCTGTCCGTCGACCCCAGCGGCTGCGTGGTCATCTTCATGGGCAAGCCCGTCTTTGAGGACGACATCAAAAAGACCAAGGAAAACTGGCAGCAAAAGGACGAGCGCCGGGCCAACCAGGCCCAGAAATCGGTGGAGAAGAAGGGCAGGTTTGCCGAATACAAGGCCAATTACAACATGGCCAAGGACTACTACAAGACCCAGGGCTTCGGCTTCATGGGGGAATCCTCCATCGACGTGGGCATCTTCGCGGTGGCCACCGGCCGCTGGGAGCTGGACAAGGACATCCCCGACATCACCACCACCAACGTCAGCCTCCGCGGCGGCGCGGGCATCACCGTCAGCTACAGCTACAGCTGGACTCTCAGGTATACCGTGGGGCCGGTGCCGCTGTACGTGTGCTTCACGCTGGGCGTGTCGGCGGGCTTTGCGGTGGAGCTGGCGATCAACTTTTCGCTGAACAACGGCTCCTTCAGCGGCTTCGAGCTCAAGCCCATCAACAGCATCACCATCGACATCGGCTTCCTGTTCAGCGCCCAGCTGGGCATCGGCATCAAGGGCTTCCTGGACGCCTGGGTGAAGCTGACGGCCTCGCTGGATTTCCTGATCCACCTGAGCATCATGGACACCACCCCCTCGAACCTGACCATCTCCGGCGCCATCACGCTGTCCGTTGGCGCGACGGTGTTCTTCGTGTCCCTCTCCAAGTCCTGGAACATCGTCAGCGGCCAGATCTGGCCCAAGAGCAACGCCGCCAACCTGCTCGCGCACTACATGAACGCCGACAACGCCGAAGTCCAGCGCGTCGACGCCGCCTCCGACGAGCCCTACCGCTATCCCGCGCTGGCGGCGGAGATGAGGGAGGTCATGTTTGCCAGCACCAAGGACAGGGCGGGAACGAACTACAAGATCGCCCAGGTGGGCGACAAGACCTTCATGTTCTGCATCTGGGAGGCCTGGGACAGCATCAACGGCAAGAATGTCAAGCGGGTTTGGTGGCGGTGCCTGAATCCCAACAAGGGCACCGTCGCCCAGTGGCAATCCACCGAGGCCGTCATCGAGCAGTCGCAAAAGGACGGCCGGTTTCCGGGCGAGCCTCCAATCCTGACAAGGCAGGATTATGATTTCGACGTCTACAGCGACGATCACTTCGTGTACCTCGCCGTCACCTGCGCCAAGGAATTCAATGAAGATGGCTTCCCGGTTCGAAACGACCTGTATGCGGATACCCGTTATCAGTGGCAGAACATCGGGCTGTACACCCTCGTGCTGGAGCACGACGGCAACAGCAATCTGAATTACAACCTGTCCGTGAGGAAGAATTCGATGTGGCAATACTATATCTGCTTTTGCGACAGGTCGGGCCCCATTGCACACCTCTACACCGGCCAGAACTACGACAGCCTGGGCAAGCCCCACATCTCCTCCGCCTATGCCGTTTGGGGGGACGAGGATAAAAAGGATTTCAAAAGCTTCAAGATCTACGGCGAATGCGGCAGGCTGGCCTATCCGGAGGACACCGCCGCCGTCGGCACCACCGGCTTCGTGATGGAAAATGGCGTGCTGCACCAGATCACCGAGAAGCGTGTACACTGCGCCATGGGCGACGATTACCAGCGCGTGCAGGCGCTGACGCTGCTGGACCTGGATTCCGGGACACGCGACGCGGGCAACTTCGGGGATGAAGATGGCTATGCCATGAGCTTCGTGGGCCTGAGCAAGCCGAAGGACGGCAAGGCCGGCGACAGCGTCATCGAGCTGTTCGGCTTTGACATGAACCAGACTTATCGGGACAAGCAGGCCGTCGTGCTGGATCGGGGCGACATCGACCACATCGTCGTGGCCAGGGATACGCAGGATGCCCACGGGGCGCAGGCGGGGCGCACGGTGTTCTACACCGCGAAGGAGACCAACGCCGACGGCGCGACCCGCAACAGGCTCTTCGGCCTGTACTTTGCCCCGGTGAAGGGTATTTTCACCGATGAAGTGGTGTACGAGGTGACGAAATACAGCTACGACGCGGTGATCCCCACCAACTATTTCGACGTCTGCTACATGGGCGGCGTGCCCTACCTGTACTGGGTGGCTGCCGCGCAAAAGAAGAACGAGAATGATCCGGACGTCTGGCGCGTTTGGACCATGTGCTACGACGCCGCCACCAACACCATGACCGATCCCATGGTATTCGCGGAATTCGAGACCCCCGGGGTCACCTATACCGCGCGGTATTGGTACGACCTGCCCGCGGCGCCCAGCAACGTGATCCTGACGGGCACGGGCACGGCCTACGTCAACGCCGTTGCCACCAGCCTCGACGGGGTTGCCGAGGACGTGATGCCCACGTCCGCGCCGGTCTCGCTGTTCAGCTTCAGGGAGCTGAAGGCCCCGTCGGCGACCCTCACCGCCGCCATACCCCACGACCTGGCCGTCAAGGCGGGCGACTTCGAGGATGTGTCCATAGGCGTGCGCAACGAGGGCAACCTGGGCATCGCCACGTTCAACGTGTCCATGTACGAGGTTGTAAAGGGCGTGGAGAGCGCCAAGCCCGTGGAGACGGTGCACGTCAACGCGCTGGACCCGTCGAAGTGCAGGATCACGCTGGACGGGTCGGATGTCTCGCTGACCGACAGGAAGGTGGCCTATCGCGAGGAGGACTTCGACATGACCCCCCGCCGGCGCGACTGGGTGCTGGATCAGGAGACCACCGCCTACAAGATCCACGTGGGCCGCGAGGACCTGGTCGATTCCGAGGTGGTGCAGCCCAGCAGCCCCCGGCATGTGAAGACGGACGTGCTGATGCCCGGCTCGACAGGGACCTATACCACGGCCTTCAAGATCCCGGAGGGCTGGGAGGGGGAGAAGACGCTGCGGATGAAGGTGACCGGCCTTTCGGTGGTGTCCAACCTGGCCCAGGCCGTGGCCAACGGCGGCGACACTCCGGCCACCCTCAGCTATACGCTGAACGAAAAGACCGGCAAGCTGGAGCTGCAGCAGCCCCTCCAGGCCAACGCCGCGCTGAAGGCGGCCGTCGATTCCGGCCTGTACGCCAATGAGATCGACGCGCCCGCGGTCGACATGATCGTACAGGTCCACGACCTCGAGGTCAAGCACCGCGTCTACCGTGGCCCGGACGGCGAGCGCATGCTGGACATCGTCGTCCACAACCACGCCGCCACCCGCGAGCCGCTGACGCTGTCCTGCGCGGTGTACGTGGATGGCGCGAGCGAGCCCTATATCCTGAACCTGCCCTATTACCAGGGGGCCGTCTCCGACCGCCAGACCCAGACCATCACGCTGCCGGTCAGCGCCCTGGTGGACGACCCGGCCAAACACAAGCGGGCCCGGGTGGAGATCACCGCCGTGGGCATTGATGAGCGGGCCTGGGCCAACAACGAATTCACCGTGGATTTCGGCGGCGAGGACGCCCTGCGCTTTATCGGTCAGCCCGATGATGTCACCGCCCAGGAGGGCGAGGACGTGTCCTTCACGGTGGAGGCCGCCGGCGGCGTCAAGCCTTACACCTACCAGTGGCAGGTCTTCAACCCCAGGACAGGCGAGTGGGTCGACCTCCCCGGCTTCACCGGGCCGACCCTGAACCGCAAGGACATCGAAAAGAAGTGGGACGGCTGCAAATTCCGCTGTGTGGTCACCGACGCCGCGGGCACGCAGATCATCAGCCAGGAGGTCACCCTCACTGTTCGCGACGGGGTGGATACCGGCGATCACAGCCACCTGCCGCTGTACCTGGCCGTGGCGCTGGCCGCCCTGATACTGCTGTGGTGGATGCGGCGGCGAAGCGCAGACAAATACTGATTTGTCGCGCTGCGACAAATCAGTATTTGAGGGGTTAGGGGTTAGGTTTTAGGGGTTAGGGAAGGAGGAAATCCTGACGGATTTCTTTGATTCATAGGATTACGAAGAGCCAGAAACCCCGTAGTTTCAATAAAATCAAACAAATCCCGCAGGGA
>JAFRJF010000274.1 GCA_017432405.1 Clostridia bacterium
CATCGACGATATCGGCGGAGGGAAATTCCGCTATCTGATTGCGGGCAAGTACACGGGTGGCGCTGTACCAGAGGGCATGGTAGTCTACGAGTTTCCAAGGAATGAGTGGGCAGTATTCAATTGCATCGGTCCTAATCCTCAGACGCTGCAGAGCGTGAACACCCGAATCTTCTCTGAATGGCTGCCCGGCAATCCGGATTATGAGCTCAGCGGAAATGCAACGGTCGAGTGGTATGATTGTGTAAACGGGGAAATGACAGACCCGGATTATCACAGTGCGATCTGGGTGCCGGTGAAGAGAAAAGCGTAAGCAGATTAACAAATCCAGTACCGTCACGTAAAAAAGGAAGATGACCTGCACATAAAAATGCAGATCATCTTCCTTTTTTGTTGTGGAAATATCAGAACAGACCGGAGATCACGCCGTTTTCGTCCACGTCGATCCGCTCGGCGGCGGGAACCTTGGGCAGGCCCGGCATGGTCATGATATCGCCGGTGAGAGCCACGATGAAGCCCGCGCCGGAGGCGACCTTCAGATTTCGCACCGTAACGGTGAAGCCCTTGGGGGCGCCCAGGAGGGCGGGATCGTCGGAGAAGGAATACTGGGTCTTGGCCATGCAGATGGGCAGCTTGTCAAAGCCCAGCTCGGTGATCTGTTTGAGCTGCTTTTTGGCGTTGCCGTCCAGCTCCACGCCGTCGGCATGATAGATGCGCTTGCAGATCTGCTCCAGCTTCTTGTCGATGGGCTGGTCCAGCTCATAGGTACAGGCGAAGTTGTTGGGTTCCTCGCACAGGCGCACCACTTCCTCGGCCAGGGCCATGCCGCCCTCGCCGCCCTTGCCCCAGACTTCGCTGAGGGCAACGTTCACGCCCAGCTCTCTGCACTTGGCTTCCACCAGCTGCAGCTCCGCCTCGGTGTCCGTGGGGAAGCGGTTCACCGCCACCACGCAGGGGACGCCCCAGACGTTCTTCACATTGCTCACATGCTGCAGCAGGTTGGGCAGGCCCTTCTCCAGGGCCTCCAGGTTCTCGGCGCCAAGCTCGGTCTTGGGTACGCCGCCGTGATACTTGAGGGCGCGGACGGTTGCCACCACCACGATGGCGGAGGGATGGAGATTGGCCATGCGGCACTTGATGTCCACAAACTTCTCCGCGCCAAGGTCCGCGGCGAAGCCGGCCTCGGTGACAGTGTAGTCGCTGAGCTTCAGGGCCAGGCGGGTGGCCATGACGCTGTTGCAGCCGTGGGCGATGTTGGCAAAGGGACCGCCGTGCACGAAGGCGGGAGTTCCCTCCAGGGTCTGGACCAGGTTGGGCTTGATGGCGTCCTTCAGCAGGGCCGTCATGGCGCCCTCGGCCTTCAGGTCGTGGGCGGTGACGGGCTTGCCGCCGTAGGTGTAGCCCACCACGATGCGGGCCAAACGTGCCTTCAGATCCATCAGGTCGGAAGCCAGGCACAGCACCGCCATGATCTCGCTTGCCACGGTGATCTCAAAGCCGTCCTCCCGGGGCACGCCCTGCATCCGGCCGCCCAGGCCGTCCACGATGTGGCGCAGCTGCCGGTCGTTCATGTCCACAGCCAGCTTCCAGGTGATGGCCTTGGGGTCGATGCCCAGGCTGTTGCCCTGCTGGATGTGGTTGTCCAGCATGGCGGCCAGCAGGTTGTTGGCAGCGCCGATGGCATGGAAGTCGCCGGTGAAGTGGAGGTTGATGTCCTCCATGGGCACCACCTGGGCATAGCCGCCGCCGGCGGCGCCGCCCTTGATGCCGAACGTGGGGCCCATCGACGGCTGGCGAACCGCCACCGCCGAGTTGTGCCCCAGGTACCGCAGCCCCTGCCC
>JAFRJF010000275.1 GCA_017432405.1 Clostridia bacterium
ATGTCTTCTTCTCATCGCTTTCCCTCCTTGAATCGACGGTCGATTCAGCCTTTGAGGTATGGGCTTCCCCCAACGATCAGTTGAGGTCGCTCTGCTCCTTTAAGTAAAATCTCTTTTGTCGTTTACTATAACTACTTTATATATGATGGAGATGTGTGGTTAAAGGCTGCTTCGGACATTCAAAGAGATAATTTACAGGCGGAGAGAGACGGAAATACCTCTGGACTCTAAACATCGCGAGTGGGACAAGGGGACGGTTCTCTTGTCCCACTTTTCAAGCGGAATTGGCTCTGGAAGTGGGACAGAAGAACCGTCCCCTTGTCCCATTTTTCCGTCTGTCATCAAACGATCAGGGCCGCACGCGGTTGCGTGCGGCCCTGATCGTCTTCAATCTTATCCGTTCTTCTTCCGGGCTTCCAGCTTCTTGCGTGCCTCGGTGCCCAGGATGCGCTTGCGCATGCGGATCGACTTCGGGGTGATCTCCACCAGCTCGTCGTCGTCGATGAATTCCATGGCCTCCTCCAGGGTGGGAATGTGGACGCCGGTGATTTTGAGGGCTTCCTCGGCGGCGGCGGAGTTGCGGCTGTTGGTCATGTGCTTCTTCTTGCACACGTTCACGTCGATGTCGCCCGGGCGGGAGTTGCGCCCGATGATCATGCCGTTGTACACCTTCACGCCCGCTTCGATGAACAGCTCGCCCCGGTCCTGGATGTTGAACAGGGCGTAGGGGGTGGAGACGCCGTCCTCCCAGGCCACCAGCGCGCCCACGTTGCGGGTGGGAATGTCGCCCTTGACCGGCTCGTAGTCCTCGAACACGGCGCTCATGACGCCCTCGCCCCGGGTGTCGGTCAAAAACTCGCTGCGGTAGCCGAACAGGCCCCGGCTGGGCACGAGGAACTCCAGGCGCATGCGGCCCTCGCCGTTCATCGAAAGCAGCGTGCCCCGCCGGCGGCCGATCTTGTCGATCACCGCGCCGGAGTATTCGGTGGGCACGTCGCATACCAGCCGCTCCATGGGCTCGCACTTGACGCCGTCGATCTCCTTGTACAGCACCACCGGCTTGGTCACGGCGAACTCGTAGCCCTGGCGGCGCATGTTCTCGATGAGTATGGACAGGTGCAGCTCGCCGCGCCCATACACCCGGAAGGCGTCGGTGCTGTCGGTCTCCTCCACGCGCAGGGAGACGTCCGTCAGGGCCTCCTTCTCCAGCCGCGCCCGCAGGTGGCGGCTGGTCACGTAGGTGCCCTCGGTGCCGGCGAAGGGGCTGTCGTTGACGCAGAAGGTCATCGAGATCGTGGGCTCGTCGATCTTCACGAAGGGCAGCGGCTCGGCCATCGCCGGGGGGCAGATGGTGTCGCCGATCAGCAGGTCGGTGAAGCCGGACACGGCCACGATGTCGCCCACCTCCGCGCTCTCGGCGTTGACGCGCTTCAGGCCGTCGAACTCGAACAGGCCAGCCAGTCGCGCCGGGGCAGAGACGAAGGCGGAGTCGTACACGCAGCGGATGGCCATCTGGCCTGCCTCGATGCGGCCCCGCTCGATGCGGCCCACGCCGATGCGGCCCACGTAGTCGTTGTAGTCGATGGTGGACACCAGCAGCTGCAGCGGGCCCTCCGGGTCGCCCTCGGGGGCGGGGATGTGCTCAAGGATCGCGTCGAACAGCGGCCGCAGGTCGGTGCCGGGCTGGTGCCAGTCGGTGGTGGCGGTGCCGGTGCGGCCCGAGGCGTAGATCACCGGGCTGTCCAGCTGCTCGTCATTGGCGTCCAGGTCGATCAGCAGCTCCAGCGTCTCGTCCACCACCTCGTCGCAGCGGGCGTCCGGGCGGTCCGTCTTGTTCACCACGATGATGACCTTCAGGTTCAGCTCCAGCGCCTTCTTCAGCACGAAGCGGGTCTGGGGCATGGGGCCCTCGAAGCTGTCCACCAGCAGCAGCACGCCGCTGACCATCTTCAGCACGCGCTCCACCTCGCCGGAGAAGTCCGCGTGGCCGGGGGTGTCCACGATATTGATCTTGACGCCGTTGTAGTGCACGGCGGTGTTCTTGGACAGGATCGTGATGCCGCGCTCCCGCTCCAGGTCGTTGGAGTCCATGACGCGGTCCTGAACCTGCTGGTTCTGGCGGACCACGCCGCCCTGATTCAGCATCTCGTCCACCAGGGTGGTCTTGCCGGGGTCGCCGGGGCGATGATGGCG
>JAFRJF010000029.1 GCA_017432405.1 Clostridia bacterium
GGCGGGCAGAAGCAGCGCGTGGCCATCGCCCGGGCGCTGTGCATGCGGCCGGACATCATGCTCTTCGACGAGCCCACCAGCGCCCTCGACCCCGAGATGGTGGGCGAGGTACTGGAGGTCATGAAGCACCTGGCCCACGTGGGCATGACCATGGTGGTGGTCACCCACGAGATGGGCTTCGCCCGGGAGGTGGGCGACCGGGTGCTGTTCATGGACGGCGGCCTGATCCTGGAGGAGGGCACGCCCGAGGAGATCTTCGGGAACCCCCAGAACCCGAGGACGAAGGATTTTTTGAACAAGGTGCTGTGAAAACGACAGGAACCCGCAGGGCGTTGGCCCTGCGGGTTCAATGATTCAGCTCGGATCGTAATCCTTGTCGTGCTCCTGCATCGTGACGGTGCCGGTGATGGGGTCGTAGAGCGGGGGCTTGCAGCGGTTGCAGGGCGCAAAGCCCAGGTAGTAGGCCTCGAACACGGTCAGGCGCTGGGAGCTGGCGTAGGCGAACTTGCACTTGTATTCGTGGTAGCACTTTGCGCCGTCGGCGGCGTAGACGTAGTGCACGTCGTTTTCCACTGCGGGAACGATGATGGAGTCGGTCTGCTCGCTGGTGTAGCCGGGGACGATGAAGCTGGGCAGGTCGGGGCCGTAGACCTCCACCTCGGGGCGGTTGGTCACCAGCTGGACGCCGCCGTTTGAGGGCGCCTTGGCGGTGGGGGCGACCAGCACGGCCACCAGTATTGCGGCCATCGCCACGCTGATGCAGGCCTTGACCGCCGGGTGCCAGGTGCAGCTGCGCCGCCACATCCGGGAGAGCCCTACCGGGGGCACCAACAGCCACAGGGCTGTCTTCAGCGATTCGTTTTCCCTCAGGGGCACCCGGGGCTTCGGGGCGCGCTTTTCGGGCTTTTCCACCTTTGCGGTATGGGCGTTTATCCTTTTATGACCCCGCGCTGCGCCCTTCGCGGCAACGCCCCGCGCGGGGGTGCGCCTGCGGCTTTCATTGCGGCTGTCTGATCTCACGTGTGTCACGACCTTTATCGGCAAAATATGACAGAATCCTTCTGTGACTGTGACTATTGTAGTCGATTTTTGCAAAAAAGTAAATAGATAAAGGCAAGAAATTTCTGTTTAGAAATAAATTTAACACTTTTGAAATAATATTTTGGGCGGAATATGCATATGACACGCCTTTGCCCTCCAAGCTACATCGGATATTAATGGACTATTCCTTGACAGTTTTCAGGCAACAATGCTATAATGCGCGTAACATGAGTATGATTTTGTCAGGGAAACGCATGGCGACGGACGAGGTGAACGGCCATGAATGAATATGAAGTGTTGAATGTTCCGGCGACGGCCACCCCGGAGGAGATACGGGCGGCCTACCGGGAGCTGGCGCGGCGCTGGCATCCGGACCGCTTTATGGCGGGCCCGGAGCGGGACTGGGCCAACGAGAAGATGGCGGCGATCAACGCGGCTTATCGGGCGTGTCTGAACGGCGCGCGCCAGGGCGTCAAGCCCTCGACCGGCGGTGAGCGCGAGGCGCTGAAGCGGGTTCAGGCGCTGATCGATGACGGGAAGTATCAATCGGCCCGGAAGCTGCTGATGGGCTTTGACACCCGTTGCGCCGAGTGGAACTACCTGTTCGGTGCGATACTGATGAAGCTGAGCGAGACTGAGAAGGCCCTGATCTACCTGTCTGTGGCAGCGCATCAGGCACCGGATTGTGTGAAATACGCCCGGGCGCTGAAGGAGGCCCAGCAGCTGAACGCCACAAGGAGACTGACAGGTCTGTTTTCCCGCCGCGTGCGGGTGGGGGGAAGGACATAAAAAATCCGGCATCTGCCGGATTTTTTATTCGTCACTTCAATATCCTTCTGCCCCAGCTGAACACGCGGCCGTAGTAGCCCGTGGTCAGGTTGCTGACGACCACCTTGTGGGCGCCGGAGGAGGCGTGGATGAAGTAGCCCTCGCCGATGTAGACGCCGGCGTGATCGCTCAGATCGCTGTCGGATATGGTGTTGAAGAACACCACGTCGCCCCGCTTCAGGTTTTGCCAGCCCTCGATCTTCGTATAGCTGTCGTCATAGCCCTGGTTGTAGGCGGTGCGCTCCAGCTTGACGCCAATGGCCTTGAAGATGTAGCAGGTCAGGCCGGAGCAGTCGAACTTCGAGGGACCGGTGGCGCCGTATACATAGGGGCATCCCAGCGCGCCCTGGGCGAGGTAGATGGCGTATTCCAGCTTCTCGGCGTTGGACATGCTGCTGGAATAGCTGTTGGTGGTGGAGGCCAGTCCGTCGGGCACGGCGTTCAGGTAGGTGCTGCTGGAGCCGCCGGA
>JAFRJF010000276.1 GCA_017432405.1 Clostridia bacterium
CCAGGGTGGCCAGGGCTTCGCCCTCGACGTCCTCGGCGATGATCAGCAGCTTCTTGCCCTGCTGCACCACCTGCTCCAGCAGGCCGATGATCTCCTGGATGTTGGAGATCTTCTTGTCGGTGATCAGGATCAGCGGGTTGTCCAGCACGGCTTCCATCTTCTCCATGTCGGTGCACATGTAGGAGGAGGCGTAGCCGCGGTCAAACTGCATGCCTTCCACGATGGAAAGCTCGGTCTTCATGGTCTTGGACTCCTCGACGGTGATGACGCCGTCCTTGCCGACCTTCTCCATCGCGTCAGCGATCAGCTGGCCGACGGTGACGTCGGAAGAGGAGATGGCCGCGACCTGGGCGATCTCGTTCTTGCCCTCGATGGGCTTGGACTGGGCGGCCAGGCTCTGCACGGCGGCCTCGGTGGCCATCTCGATGCCCTTCTTCAGGACCATCGGGTTCGCGCCCGCAGCCACGTTCTTCAGGCCCTCATGCACGATGGCCTGAGCCAGCAGGGTGGCGGTGGTGGTGCCGTCGCCGGCCACGTCGTTGGTCTTTACGGAGACCTCGCGCACCAGCTGGGCGCCCATGTTCTCAAAGGGATCCTCCAGCTCGATTTCCTTGGCGATGGTCACGCCGTCGTTGGTGATCAGGGGCGCGCCGAACTTCTTGTCCAGCACCACGTTGCGGCCCTTGGGGCCCAGGGTGATCTTTACGGTATCGGCCAGCGCGTCAATGCCGGTCTGCAGCGCCTTGCGGGCGTCCTCGCCATATTTAATCTGCTTTGCCATTTTAATATCCTCCGATTATATCCGGCAATTCCTATTGCCTATTCCCTATTGCCTGTTCCCTTGTGTTATTCCACAACCGCCAGGATGTCGCTCTGGCGCACGATGATGTACTCTTCGCCGTCCAGCTTGACTTCGGTGCCGGCGTATTTGGAATAGATGACCTTCTGGCCCTCTTTGACGTTCATCTTGATTTCCTTGCCGTCCACGTTTCCACCCGGGCCGACGGCCAGCACTTCCGCCATCACGGGCTTTTCCTTCGCGGAATTGGTCAGGATGATTCCACCCTTGGTGGTCTCCTCGGCCTCGAGATTCTTAATGACCACGCGGTCGCCCAGCGGCTTGATCTTCATATGCTTATACCTCCATGGTTTGATGTTGTTTGTTAGCACTCTTCAAATTTGAGTGCTAACCCTTGCAGAGGATAGTTTAACCATTCTATATGGAAAAATCAAGCCCTTTAAGCAAATAATTACAGTTAAAGTTTGGTAAAACACGCCCGGATGGTCCAAATACCACAAAAAAACGGCCCATCGCCTATGCAATGAACCGCGCCTTGCGCAAGTCGTGTCGCTTACAGCTCGACCTTGCCCTCGGTCTCCTTGTTGACCACGTAGTAAACGGCGGCCTCCTCGGGCTTCACGTAGATGTCCAGGTCGACGATCTCGGACAGCTTCTTGCCGGATTCCTTCCAGTTCTTCTTCACGTTCGCCTCGACGGCGCCCAGATCGAATTCACGACCGTTGAACTGCAGGATCATCTGCTGGTTGATCTTAGCCATGATAATATCCTCCTCATCAGAATCAATGCTCCGTGCTTTCTGCGCGGTGCCGCAAACAATATAGCAAAACCAATGTAAAGTTGCAAGATTAATCGCGTGAAATTGCACTTTGAAAAATTGGCGTCTTAGCCAAAAATCAATGCTTTTCCCCTTTCCAGGCGCGTATGGCCTCAAGTTTTTGGCCAAAGGCGACCTCCTCGCCCTGATTGGTGGGCAGATAATAGCGCTTGTCCGCCAGGGCGTCGGGCAGGCACTGCATGTCCGTCAGCTTCTCTTCGTAGTCGTGGGCGTAGCGGTAGCCCTTGCCGTAGTCCAGGTCCTTCATAAGACCTGTCACCGCGTTGCGCAGGTGCAGCGGCACCGGGTCGGCCAGCGCCTTCTCGGCGTCAGCCTTCGCGGTCATGTAGGCCACCTCCATGGCGTTGGACTTGGGGGCCAGGGCCATGTATACCACCGCCTGGGTCAGGTGCACCGAGCACTCCGGCATGCCGATCAGCCGGCAGGCCTGGAAGGCGGCCACGGCCTGGTCCAGGGCCCGCGGGTCGGCCAGGCCCACGTCCTCGCTGGCGAAGCGGGTGACCCGGCGGGCGATGTAGATCGGGTCCTCGCCGGCCTCCAGCATCCGCGCCAGCCAGTACACCGCCGCGTCGGGGTCGGAATTGCGCATGGACTTGTGCAGCGCCGAGATCAGGTTGTAGTGCTCCTCGCCGCTCTTGTCGTACAGCAGTGACTTCTTCGACACACACTGCGAAAGCGTCTCCTCGGTCACCCTCACGCCGCCGTCGGCGTCCAGCTCGCCGTTGAGCACCGCCATCTCCAGCGTGGAAAGGGCCGTGCGGGCGTCGCCGTTTGAGAACACCGCGATGCGCGTTAGCATGTCCCCGGGCATGTCGATATTTTGCCCGCCGAAGCCCCGGGGATCGTCCAGGGCGTGGCGAAGCAGCTTCACCACGTCCTCCACGCCCAGCGCGTGCAGCACGAACACCTTGCAGCGGCTCAGCAGCGCGGCGTTGACCTCGAAGGAGGGGTTCTCGGTGGTGGCGCCGATCAGTATGATGCTGCCCTTCTCCACGAAGGGCAGAAAGGCGTCCTGCTGGGCCTTGTTGAAGCGGTGGATCTCATCCACGAACACGATGGTCCGCTCGCCGAAGCGCCGGTTGTCGTCGGCCTGCTGCATCACGCCGCGGATCTCCTTGATGCCGCTGGTGACAGCGGAGAAGTCGATGAAGGCCGCCTTCGTGCGCCGGGCGATGATCCGCGCCAGCGTGGTCTTGCCCACCCCCGGCGGGCCCCAGAAGATCATCGAGGCCACCTGGTCCGACTCGATCAGCCGCCGAAGCACCTTCCCCGGCCCGATCAGGTGCTGCTGGCCCACGAATTCCTCCAGCGTCTTGGGCCGCAGCCGCGCCGCCAGCGGCTGGGAAGCGGCGGGGGCGGCGTCAAAAAGGGATAGCTGTTCCATGTTGATCCTCCGGGTAGATTATTATTTATGCGACTGCGTCGGGATACTTTACAACGGCTACTTCGGTCAGCGCCTGTTTGGCAGCCCGGACGATTTTTCGAGGTTTTCGGTCACTTCACCACTGTAGGCGATTTCCCCGCATGTATCGCACTGAAGGCAGGGCACATGCCGCACGACGATGCAACTGCCATCTGTGTCGGTGACAAATGTGGTGTAGCCCTGGCGCATTTCGCCCTTGCACTTGAAGCACTTCATGGTTCGGTCTCCGTTTACAGACAATGCTTAAATTGAGTATTTCACATTGCCATTATACCTTGAAATTATAAAGGAAGCAAGGGCAAGAATGAAGCGGTAGCCAAGAAAAACGGGGGGCGGGAAATAAAGGATATATCGTGTATTGCGTTATGTAATACGCTATGATAAAATTAAAGTAGCGATGTGGATAAAGAATGTAGGAACTCTTTGAATACGATCTAAGCAACGCCTCCTTCGATTGGGACGACGACAAGGACAGGATCAATTGTATCAAACATGGCGAGGATTACGATGAATGAAATAACGGCGGAACTTACGCCTGAAGAAATCCGGGAGTTGGAGGCCGCTGAAAAAATGCCGCCGGTATTCGACGAGGACAGCCCTGAGATGACGGCGGAGCAGCTTTTGCAATTCAAGCGAATGAATCATGAAAACAGGATAAAGCAGACGGTTTCCCTTCGCCTGTCTCCGGATACGCTGAAGAAGGCGAAGCAGTATGGAAAGGGGTATACCTCATTTCTGAGCCGTTTGCTGGACGCTGCCATTGACGACGAGGAACTGGTTCGAAAATGTATTTGACGCAGATTGGGAGTGTAAGGCCGCAGGGAGACACACCCGCGGCTTTATTCTTTTTCACTTGAAAACAGCCGAACCACCTGCTCAACGCACTGCTGCTTTTCCTCGGGCAGGGCGCGAAGGTCAGCGAGCAGCCGGGACTCCCGCGGGGTCAGGCGCTCCTCGGTCAGGTGTTCCACCTTGTACCGCTGGTCGAAATAGCCCACGAGATAGTCGATGGTGGTGTCGAAGTAGTCGGTAAGGCGCTTCAGGATTTCGATCTCCGTAGTTTATTCTATCCTTATCCCATATATCCGACAGCTCCGCGTCCCCACGACGATCATGTCGTCGAACACTGCCGGGGTGCCCTCGATGTTGCCCCGCAGCTTGATGCTGGCGGCCTCCTCGCCGGTCAGGCCGTCCAGCAGGCGCAGCTTGCCGCTGGCGCTGCCTACCAGCACGTAGCCCTTGCCGGATCTCGTGTACAGTGTCGTGGGGGAGGACCAGCCGTGGCTGCCCAGGGGCAGGGACCAGGCCGTATCGCCGGTGGCCTTGTCCAGGGCGTAGAGTATGCCATCGCCCTGGCGAGTTCGGCAGACGTGGTAGAACACCAGGTTTGACAGGTCGCCCTTGCCCACGGCGGGGGTGGCGAAGCTGCCGCCGCCGTTGTCGTCGTTCTGGTGGATGGGGTCGGAATCCCGGTTCCAGAGCAGTTCTCCGGTCAGCGCGTTCAGCTTGAACATCTGGCTTGTGCCATTGTGGCCCCGGTGGTCCAGCTCGTTGGCGGCGTACAGCGCCACCGTGCCGTCGTCTTCGACCTCGATCGCCATGCTGGCGTCGATGTCGTCCGCGGCGTCGAAACACCAGACCAGCTTCATCGCGTTCAGGTCCACGCACTGGATTGTGCCGTTGTTCGTGGCGAAGTAGGCGTAGTGGTTGTAGATCGCCACGCTGTTCTCGGTGCCCAGCTTGCCGTTTCGGTCCTTGTCGTATTGATAGGTATAGCGGTTGACCCTGGGGTCGATGGCGATGCCGCCGGCGCTCTCGCGGGTGTTCAGCTTCACCCGGTACAGCACGCCGTTTTCCCCGGCGGTGACCATCGTGTCGGTCTCGGCGTCCACCAGCGGCGAGCAGTCAAAGGCCTGCCAGCCGCGATGGGCCGCGGGGTCCTTGCCGTCCAGGAAGTACAGCAGCTTCTGGTCGAGCAGGCTCCAGACGCGGGTGCCGCAGGGCACGCGCTTGCCCTTCACCTCGTAGATGCCCTGGCCGCAGTACAGCAGGGGCAGTCCCCTGGGGTCCACGGTCAGGCTGCCCTTGATGGGCGCGTCGATGTCGATGGCTTCCCGGGTCTTCTCGCCGTCCATCATGTCGAGGAAGTAGATGTGGCCGTCCAGCGTGGCGTAGATGACCTCCACGAGGCCGTCCACGCCCTTCTTTTCGGGCTTAATGTTCATCCGGCGGCGCATTTCCTCCGGCCAGCGCACCAGGCTGGCCTGGCCCGTCCAGCCCACGCCGGACCATTCGTCCAGGCTGTGAATGCGCTTTTCCCACACCTGGGTCAGCCGGGTGGGCGCGTCCGGGATGGCTCCCCAGGCCCCGCCGTCCCGGTAGTGGCTGCCCCGGAAGGTGGTCACGCCCTCCAGGGTCGCGTAGCTGTCGGAGCCCTTCAGGTGGATGTCGTCGCTGCCCGGGGCGGTCTCCCAGAGGGCTTCGGTGTCCTTCAGCAGCTTGTTGGCCACGGGATCGGAATAGTCCGCGCCGGGGGCCGCCGCCTGCAGCCAGTGCGACAGGTCCGGCGTGGGCTCCGGGGTGGGTTCGGGAGTCGGTGCCTGGGTCGGCGCGACCGTGGGCATCGCGGTCAGGGGCGGCGCGGCCACCTCCGCCACCGGGCGGACCCGGTCCGCCGGGCCTGGCAGGGCGGACACTATGCCCCATGCGGCGAGCCCCCCGACGGCCAGCAGGCACAGCGAAACCGAGGCGACGCGCACGATGGGCCTCGCCTGGGGATGCCTCCGGTACAGGCGCTTCAGCCTGCGCCGCACGAAGCGCAGGGGCCCGGGCGCGGGGGCCTTTTTGCGCCTGGAGCTGCCCTGGCGGGCGGACGGCCTGGCCTTTGACGGTTCCCGGTTTGCCATTTTTCTTCCCCGATTCTTCCACAAATTGTCACATTTCCATGATACGACATAAGTGTTTCACAGATATTATAAATATGTTTCAAAACTATGAACTTGATGACTGCGCCTCGCTGTGGTATACTGTAACGTGGACTGTGCTGGGCACAGGCCGGGAATACCCCATTTTTAGCGGCGGGGAGGCGGATTCATGCGCATTATGTTGGCGGGCATCAGCAGCGGCTGCGGCAAGACCACGGCGTCGCTGGCGCTGATGGCGGCGCTGCGGGCAAAGGGCCTGGCGGTCGCGCCCTTCAAGTCCGGGCCGGACTACATCGATCCCGGCTTCCACCGCATCGCCTGCGGCCGGCCCTCCCACAACCTGGACGAGTGGCTCTGCATGCCTGAGAGCGTGACGCGGATACTGGCCGGGGGCAGCGAAGGCGCGGACATCGCCGTGATCGAGGGCGCCATGGGCATGTACGACGGGCTGGGCGGCGGCACCCGGTGCAGCGCCTATGCCCTGGCCAAACACACCGGTACGCCCATTGTGCTGGTGGTGGACGCCTCCGGCAGCGCCGCCAGCGCGGCGGCCACGGCCCTGGGCTTTGTGAAGTACCGTCCCGACAACACGATCGCCGGGGTGCTGGTGAACCGGGCGTCCTCTGAGAGGCACTACGCGCTGGTCAAAGAGGCCATGGCCGGCATCGGCCTTCCCTGCGTGGGCTGGCTGCCGAAGGACGCCGGGCTGGGCATGCCCGACCGCCACCTGGGCCTGGTGCCGGTGGAGGAGCGCCCCGAGGCGAAGAGCCAGATCGACCGAGCGGCGTCGCTGCTGAAGCTGGACATGGACGCGCTGAAGGCCGTGGCGGGCCGGGCGGAAATCCTGTCGCCCCAGCCCTTCAGCTATCCCGGCTCCCTGAAGGGGTTGCGCGTCGGCCTGGCGAAGGACGCGGCCTTCTCGTTCACCTACGAGGCGAACCTGATCGCCCTTCGGCGCATGGGGGCGGAGCTGGTGCCCTTTTCACCGCTGTCGGAGGCTGCGCTGCCGGAGAACCTGGACGCGCTGTATCTGCCCGGGGGCTTCCCCGAGGTGTTCGAGGCCGAGCTGATGGCCAACGGGGCCATGGCCGCGTCGGTGCGCGCCGCCATAGAGGGCGTGCTGCGGGTGTACGCCGAGTGCGGCGGCATGCTGTACCTGTCGATGATCGGGGCTATCTCTCTGAAGTGGGAGATGACCAAGCGCCTGCAGCGCTTCGGCTATGTGACCGTCACCGACGGCGACGGCTATGCGTTCCCGGCCCACGAATTCCACCATTCGGTGGTGACGCCCACGGCCCCGCTGGAGACCCGCTTCGAGGTGGTGAAGGGCGAGCGGCGCTACCGGGAGGGCTACATCTATAAAAATGTCCTGGCGGGCTATCCCCACATCCACTTCTATGACCGGCCCGAGCTGGCGGAAAGGCTGTTCCTATGAGCGTTTTTCACGGCGGAGACGTCTGGCGGGGGCCGTCCCCCGATGAAATCCTGGATTTCTCGGCCAACCTGAACCCCGAAGGACCGCCCGAATGGGTCCGCGCCGCGATGCTCAGGGGGCTTGAAAATGCTCGCTACTATCCCGACCTGAGCCAGGCGGCGGCGCTGGCGGGGCTGAGCGCCCACCTGGGCCTGCCGGAGGCGTGCATACTGCCCACGGCGGGGGGTATCGAGGCGATCGCCTGCGCCGCGAAGGGGTTTGGCGGCCACGCCGTCGCCCAGCCCACCTTCCAGGAGTACGGGGCATTGTGCGGCGGGCACAGGGATGTGCTTCGCCCGGAGCTGGCCGATTACCGCCCCCTGCCGGGGGAGACCCTCTGGCTGTGCAACCCCAACAACCCCACCGGCGACGCGCTGCCCCGGGCGGCGGTGCTGGCGCTGCTTGAGAGGCTGGAGGCCGCCGGCGGGCGGCTGGTGGTGGACGAGGCGTTCATCGACTACTGCCCCGAACACAGCGTGCGGGACGCGGTGTCCGACCATCCGGCGCTGGTTGTGCTGGGGTCGCTGACCAAGGTGCTGGCGGTCCCCGGCGCACGGCTGGGCTACCTGGCCGCCCATCCCTCGGTGGTCGGGGGCCTGCGGGAGGGACTGCTGCCCTGGCGGCTGAACTGCGTGGCCGACGCCGTGGCCGCGGCGCTGCCCGGACATGAAGAGGATTTCAGGGAAATCCGCCGCCTGAACGACGCCAGACGGGTGGCCTTTGCCGCTGCGCTGGCGGGCATCGGGGCGAGGGTATACCCCGGCGACGCCAACTTCCTGCTGTGCGATTTCGGCCGGGACATGCGCCCGGACATCGAACGGCTGCGGGGGATGGGCCTGCTCGTCCGCCCCTGCGGCATGTTCCCCGGCCTGACCCACGGGCACGTGCGGCTGTGCGTGCGCACGGAGGGGGAGAACGTGAGGCTGGTTGAGGCAATGAAATAACGGAGGTAATCCCATGCGCGGAAAGTCGATCATGCTGCAGGGCACGGGTTCTTCGGTGGGCAAGTCCATGCTGTGCGCGGCGCTGTGCCGCATATTCAAGGAGGACGGCCTGCGGGTGGCGCCCTTCAAGAGCCAGAACATGGCCCTGAACAGCTTCGCCACGAAGGAGGGGCTGGAGATGGGCCGCGCCCAGGTGGTGCAGGCCCAGGCCGCGGGGGTGGAGCCCAGCGTGGAGATGAACCCCATACTGCTCAAGCCCACCAGCGACAAAAAGAGTCAGGTCATCTGCTTGGGCAGGCCCATCGGCAACATGGGCGCGGTGGAGTACCACCACTACAAGCCCAACCTGCGCAAGCTGGTGAAGGACACCTACGACAGCCTGGAATCGAAATACGACGCCGTGGTGATCGAAGGCGCGGGCAGCCCGGCGGAGATCAACCTGAAGGAGGGCGACCTGGTCAACATGTGGATGGCCGAGGCTGCCGACGCGCCGGTGCTGCTGGTGGGCGACATCGACCGGGGCGGCGTGTTCGCGTCGCTGTACGGCACCGTCATGCTGCTGGAGCCGGAGGAGCGCGCCCGGATCAGGGGCATGATCGTCAACAAGTTCCGGGGCGACGTGCGCATCCTCGAGCCGGGGCTGCGGATGATCGAGGCAAAGGTAGGCATCCCGGTAATCGGCGTGGTGCCCTGGTGCGACGCCGACATCGAGGACGAGGACAGCGTGTCCGAGCGCCTGACCGCCGTCAGCGGCACCGGGGAGATCACGGTGGCCGTGGTGCGGCTCAAGCACATCTCGAACTTCACCGACTTCCAGGCCCTGTCGCTGCACCCCGGCGTGACGCTGAAGTACGCCCTGCGCCCGTCGGACCTGGACGGCGCGGACGTGGTGATCCTGCCGGGCACGAAGAACACCATCGACGACCTGATCGACCTGCGCAACCGGAACATGCTGGCCCCCATCGTGCGCCACGCCCGCTCGGGCAGGCTGCTGCTGGGCGTCTGTGGCGGCTACCAGATGCTGGGCCAGGTGCTGCGGGATCCCCACGGCGTGGAATCCGCCGCCCCCGAGGTGGCGGGGCTGGGCCTTCTGGACATGGCCGTCACCTTCGAGCCGGAAAAGCGCACCGTGCAGGCCACGGGGACGCTGACCGGCGCGGTGGACTGGCTGGACGACCTGCGGGGCGCGCGGATCGAGGGCTACGAGATCCACTCCGGCGTGAACACCTTCGGGGAGAACGCCCGCTTCTGGATGCGCCTTGAGGGGGACAACGCGGCCATCGACAGCGCCTGCAACGCCGCCGGAAACGTGCTGGGCACCTATCTGCACGGCCTGTTCGACGACGGCCAGCTGGCGGAGGCGCTGGTGCGGCGGGCAAGACAGCTGAAGGGCCTGCCTGAGGAAAAGCTCACCGCCGAACAGACCGCCGTGAACATGAAGGCGTACAGGGAGCAGCAGTTCGATATTCTCGCTCAAACCGTGCGGGAGAGCTTGGATATGGAAAAGGTTTACGCAATATTGAGAGGAGAGTAAATACTGATATATCGCGCTGATGCTCGATAAATCGGTATTTGCAGGTATCAACCATGCCCACCCACATCCTCGCCTTGCTCGTCGGGGCGCTGATCGATCTTCTCGTCGGCGACCCGGAGTGGTTTTACCACCCGGTGCGGCTGATCGGGAAGTACATAACCTTCGCGGAGAAGATCGCGAAGCGGGACGACCCGCCGTCGGCGGTACTCAGACGGCGGGCGGTCGTCGTGGCGGTCTCCACGGTGCTGTTGACAGCCCTCGTCACGGCGGGGCTACTCTGCCTGCTGCGCCTGTGGGGGTTTTGGCCCCACTTCATCGGCATGGCGCTGATCTCCTGGATGTGCCTGTCCGCCCGAAATCTGGCCGACGAGGCAGAGGGCGTGCGCAAGGCCCTGGAGACCTCGCTGGAGGCGGGCCGGACGCGGGTGGGCCGCATCGTGGGCCGGGACACTGCGAACCTGTCCAGGCGGGAGATCCTCTGCGCCACCATCGAGACGGTGGCGGAGAACCTGACCGACGGGGTGATCTCGCCGATGCTGTACCTGGCCCTGGGCGGGCCGGTGCTGGGCATGGCCTTCAAGGCGGCCAGCACGCTGGACAGCATGATCGGCTACCTGAACGAAAAGTACCGGGACGTGGGCTGGTTCGCGGCGAAGGCCGACGACGTCTGGAACTACATTCCCGCCCGGATCACGGCGCTTTTGATGTGCCTGGCGGCGTTCCCGCTGGGGCTGGACGGGCGGCGGGCCTTCCACACGGTGATGCGGGACCACGCCAACCACCTGTCGCCCAACTGCGCCTGGAGCGAGTCAGCGGCGGCGGGGGCGCTGGGCGTGCAACTGGGGGGCGACCACGAATACTTCGGCCAGGTCGTCCACAAGCCCACCATCGGCGACGATATCCGCCCCCCGGAGGGCGAGGACATCCGCCGGATGAACCGCCTGATGTTCGTCACCGCGGGGCTGATGCTGGCGCTGGTGGCGGGGATATCGGCGCTGATTTGTAGGCTGTAGCGGCGGCCCCTGGGCCGCCCTAAAGGACGAACTTCGTGTCACCGCTACAGGCCGTTGAAATGATATAAGGAATTGATATACACATGATCGGACTTGGAACGCTCATCAACACCGGGGCCATCGTCGCCGGCGGGTTTATCGGCCTTTTCGCAGGCAAATTGTTCCGGGAGGAACAGCAGGTTTCCATCGGCAAGGCCTGCGGCGTCAGCACCATGTTCATCGCCATCGCCGGGGCGATGTCCGGCATGCTGAAGCTTGAGGACGGCGCGCTGACCAGCGGCCGGGCGATGCTGGTGGTGCTGTGCCTGGCGCTGGGCACCGTGATCGGCGAGCTGCTGGGCATCGAGGACGCCTTCGAGCGCTTCGGCGAATGGCTGAAGAAAAAGACCGGCAACGAGCGGGACAGTGGCTTCGTCAACGCCTTTGTCACCGCGTCGCTGACGGTGAGCATCGGCGCGATGGCCATCGTGGGCGCGATCCAGGACGGCGTCATGGGCGATTATTCCACGCTGGCGGTCAAGGCCGTGCTGGACTTCATCATCGTGCTGGTGATGGCCTCGTCCATGGGCAAGGGCTGCGCCTTCTCCGCGATACCGGTGTTCGTGTTCGAGGGCGGCATGACGCTGCTGGCCCGGCTGATCGCCCCGGTGATGACCGAGGCGGCCATCGGCAACCTGTCGCTGATCGGCTCGGTGCTGATCTTCTGCGTGGGCGTGAACCTGGTGTGGGGCAAGCAGCTGCGCGTGGCCAACATGCTGCCCGCCGTGCTGCTGGCCGTGATCGCGGCGTATACGCCCTGGGGGCTTTGATAGACGGAGAACTGTAAATACTGATTTGTCGCAACGCGACAAATCAGTATTTACCAACAATATTTGGAGGTTGCAATCAATATGAACCACTACGACGTCATCATCATCGGGGCCGGGCCCGGGGGCATCTATACGGCATGGGAGCTGGCCAAGCGGCGGCCCGAGTTGAAGGTGGCCGTGTTCGAGAGCGGCAACCCGCTGGATAAGCGCAAGTGCCCCATCGACGGCAAGAAGGTGAAGGCCTGCATCAAGTGTCCCACCTGCGCCATCATGAACGGCTTCGGCGGCGCGGGGGCCTTTTCCGACGGCAAGTACAACATCACCAACGACTTCGGCGGCACCCTGTACGAGTACATCGGCCGGGACGAGGCCATGTCGCTGATGCGCTACGTGGACGACATCAACGTGGAAAACGGCGGCGAGGGCACGGCGCTGTACTCCACGGCGGGCACCCGCTTCAAGAAGCTGTGCATGCAGAACCGGCTGACGCTGCTGGAGGCGTCGGTGCGCCACCTGGGCACCGACATCAACTACGTGGTGCTGGGCAACCTGTACGAGCAGCTGAAGGACAAAGTGACGCTGTTCTTCAACACCCACGTGGACAGCATCGAGGTCATCGGCGACGACGTGGGCTATCGCGTGCGCTACGGCAGCGAGGTCGCCGAGTGCGACAGATGCGTGGTGTCCGTGGGGCGCAGCGGCAGCAAGTGGATGGAGAAGGTCTGCGACGAGCTGGGCATCGAAACCAAGCGCAACCGCGTAGACCTGGGCGTGCGGGTGGAGCTGCCCGCGGTGATCTTCGCCCACATCACCGACGAGCTGTACGAGAGCAAGATCGTCTACCGCACCGAGAAGTACGAGGACCATGTGCGCACCTTCTGCATGAATCCCCGGGGCATCGTGGTCAACGAGAACACCAACGGCATCGTCACTGTCAACGGCCACAGCTTCGAGGACGAGGGCCGCAAGACGGAGAACACCAACTTCGCACTGCTGGTGTCGAAGCATTTTTCCGAGCCCTTCCACGATTCCAACGGCTACGGCGAGAGCATCGTGCGCCTTTCCAATATGCTGGGCGGCGGGGCCATCGTGCAGCGCTTCGGCGACCTGGAGCGGGGCCGGCGCAGCACCCCCAAGCGCATCGAGGAGGGCACCGTGAAGCCCACGCTGGCCGCCACTCCCGGCGACCTGAGCCTGGTGCTGCCCAAGCGGATACTGGACGGCATCATCGAGATGATCCACGCCCTGGACAGCATCGCCCCCGGTACCGCCAACGACGATACCCTGCTCTACGGCGTGGAGGTCAAGTTCTACAACATGGAGGTGGCCCTGAACCGCAACCTGGAGACCTGTCACCCGGGCCTGTACGTGATCGGCGACGGCAGCGGCGTCACCCACTCCCTGAGCCACGCCAGCGCCAGCGGCGTTTACGTGGCGCGGCAAATCGCGGCCAAATACTGATTCGTCGCTGCGCGACAAATCAGTATTTGAGGGATTAGGGGGTTAGGTTTTAGGGGTTAGGGAAGGAAGAAATCCTTCGGATTTCTTTATATTCTATGGATGGTGAAGTGTTGGAACACTTGTCGTTCCCTTAGAATCAAACAGATCCGTCAGGATTTGCGACGCGAAGCTAGCCCTTTAGGGTACCTTCCCTAACCCCTAACCCCTAAAACCTAACCCCTGAATACTGATTTGTCGAGAATCGACAAATCAGTATTTCATCACCTTCGGCGCGCCCCAGGCCGCGATCTTGTAGATCGGGTTCTCGAGGCGCTTTTTGACGTCGTCCAGCTTTTCACGGATGGGGATGTGCTGGGGACAGTGCTGCTCGCACTTGCCGCACTTTACGCAAAGGCCCGCATTGCTGCGCACCTTGCGCAGGGTGGTGCACATCATGTATTCCCGCATGCCGGAGATCAGGCCGTCGGCGTAGCTTGCGTTGTAGGCGGCGAAGCAGGTGGGGATGTCCACGCCCTTCGGACAGGGCTGGCAGTAGCCGCAGCCGGTGCAGCCCACCTTCGTGCTCTTGTGGATGGCGGCCAGCGCGCGCCCGTACACCGCCAGCTCGTCGCCGGACAGGGATCCGGGCAGGCTCTCGCTGGCGATGCGGCAGTTTTCCTCCACCTGGGCGACGTCGTTCATGCCCGAGAGCACCACCGTCACCTGGGGGTGGTTCCAGACCCAGCGCAGGCCCCAGTCCGCGGGGCTGCGGCTCGGGTCGACGTCCTCGAAGGCCTTTCGCGCGGCCTGGGGCAGCCCGCCCGCCAGGCGCCCGCCCCTCAGGGGCTCCATGATGATCACGGGAAGGCCCTTTTCGTGGGCGTGGTTCAGGCCTTCGATGCCGGCCTGGCTGCGCTCGTCCATGTAGTTGAACTGGATCTGGCAGAAGTCCCAGTCGAAGGCGTCCACCAGGGCCTTGAATTGCAGCGTACCGCCGTGGAAGGAGAAGCCGATGTTGCGGATCTGCCCGGCGGCCTTCTTCTGTGCGACCCACTCCCGCACGCCCAGGCCGCACAGCCGCTCCCAGCTTTTGGCGTCGTTGAGCATGTGCATCAGGTAGTAATCCACGTAGTCGGTCTGCAGCCGGGAAAGTTCCTCGTCGAAGTAGCGGTCCAGGTCCTCCGCTTTGTTGATCCGGTACTGGGGCAGCTTGGTGGCCACGTTGACCCGCTCCCGGCAGTCGTGATCCTTCAGGAACTGCCCCAGGCAGACCTCGCTGCCGGGGTAGATGTAGGCGGTGTCGAAGTAGTTGACGCCCTTCTCCAGGGCGAGCGCCATCTCCCGGTCGGCCTTCGCCTGGTCGATGGCGCCGCCGCGCTTGGTGAAGCGCATGCAGCCGAAGCCCAGCGCCGACAGCGCGTCGCCATTCTTGGGGTTGGTTCTGTATTGCATGGTGCCGCCTCCCGTTTCGTTTTTAACATTATAATGGAATGTTATGCACAATGCAACAGTTACATGAAACACTGTAAATAACATTTTTCGTAGGACTTGCGTTGTAATGATTACTATGATACCATTATTATATATATTTGTAACTATTTTCCGGCGAAACGGAGGGTCAGGTCATGAGGATCGACTGGCTGAACCTGGGCGGCCGCGAGGCGGACTATCAGACGGTGCTGGACCGGCTGAACGGTTCGCCCTACGACGAGCTGGTGGAGATCGACCTGATCAACGACCGCTGCCGAAACCTCTGGCATGTGGAAAACAAGTACTATGTGCCCGTGCTGCACGGCAACTGGAGCGAGCTCTATCGCTATTGCGCCGATCATATGATCTATCCCCAGGACCGGGAGCGCTACTGCGGGTTGATGGACCCCGACACCGTGATTTTGCGCCTGGAGCGTTCGGAGGTTTCCGGGGTGCTCAGCGAGGAGCTGCGCTACCGGACGGTGGACGGCAAATGGCGGTGGGTGCGCCAGGTGCTGGTCTCGGGGGCCCAGAACGGCCTGCCCGAGGGCGTGATCTACAGCTACATGTACGATATCGACGTCCAGAAGCAGCGGGAGCTGGGCGGCACTGCCGCGTCCGGGCCCACCGTCCGCAGGGACGACCTGACCGGCCTGCTGCTGGACCGTGAATTCTATGCCCTTGCCCGGCAGAGGCTGCCCGCGCTGTCGGGCAAGTGGTGCGTGGTGGCGCTGGACATCGAGAACTTCAAATTGTTCTGCGACTGGCACGGCCAGCAGAGCGGCAATCTTCTGCTGGCGCAGATCGGCGAGATACTGGGGCGGCTGGAGCGGGAGACCGGCGGCCTGGCGGGCTATCGCGGCCAGGACGACTTCGAGCTGCTGATTCCCTACGATACCGCGCGCATCGGCCTGCTGTTTGACGAGCTGCAGCGGGTGATCGAAACCCAGGGCGATTCCGTGGGCTTTCTGCCGATGTTCGGCATCTGCTTGGTTGAAAGCCCCAAGGACGAGATCACGGAGCTGTACAACCATGCCGCGCTGACCGCCGAGCAGATCAAGGGCGACTTCAAGAACCGCATACAGATCTATGACCCCGATGTGCACAAGCGCAACACCGAGGAATACCAGATCCTCTCCGCGTTCCAGCGGGGCCTGGATAACCACGAGATCTTCTTCTGCCTGCAGCCCCAGTGCCGGGTCTCGACGGGCAGGATCGTGGGGGCGGAGTCGCTGGCCCGCTGGCGCACCGCCGAGGGCAGGATCATACCGCCCGCCCGCTTTGTGCCGATCCTTGAAAAGCACGGCATCGTCACCAACCTGGACAAGTACATATGGGAGGGGGTCTGCGCATGGCTGCGCAGGTGGATCGACGCGGGCAACACCCCGGTGCCCATATCGGTGAACGTCTCCCAGATCGACATCTTCTCCATCGACGTGCCCGAATTTTTCAACGGACTGCTGGAGAAATACCGGCTGCCCGCGCGGCTGATCAAGATCGAGATCACCGAATCCGCCTATGTCGAGGACACCGCCGCCGTCAGGGAGACGGTGCGTCGCCTGCGCAGCCTGGGCTTCCTGGTGCTGATGGACGACTTCGGCAGCGGCTATTCCTCGCTGAACATGCTCCGCAGCCTGAACGTGGACATCATCAAGCTGGACGCCCAGTTCCTGCACATCAGCCAGAACGAATCCCGTAAGGGCATCAGCATACTGGAATCCATCGTCAACATGGCCAAGACCATGGCCATTCCCGTGATCGTCGAGGGCGTGGAGACCATCGAGCAGATCAACTTCCTGGCGGACCTGGGCTGCCGCTACATGCAGGGCTATTACTTCTATCGGCCCATGCCGGTGGAGGAGTTTGAAAATCTGATCGCCGATCCCAGGAACGTGGACCTGAACGGCTTTGAGTTCAAGGCCAACGACCAGTTCCACACCCGGGAATTCCTGGATGAGAACCTGGTCAGCGACGTGATGCTGAACAACATCCTCGGCCCGGTGGCCATCTACCGCTGGAACGGCAACAGCGTGGACATCATACGCTACAACCAGCAGTTCTACCAGATGGTGGGCATCGAGATCAACCAACTGGAGGCCCGGCGCATGGCCATCGAGCAGTTCATGCACCCGGAAGACAGGGAAAAGTTCTTCCGGCTGCTGGAGCGGGCCGCGGCGGACCGGCTGAACGGCGCCCGGGCGGTGGTACGGGTGTACAAGCCCAACGGTGCGCTGTCGTGGATCTCGCTGCAGATGTACTTCATGGAGGAAAACGAGCAGGGCGTGCACTTCTACGGCGCCTCTGAAGATGTGACCGAGCTGCAATACATCAACCAGGCCATTCCCGGCGGCTACCACCGCTGCGCGGTGGACGGGGGCTTTGAGTTCTATTTCATCAGCGAGGGCTTCCATGAGCTGGTGGGCTTCACCGCCGAGGAGATCAAGGAGAAGTTCGACAATCGCTTTATCAACATGGTCCACCGCGACGATGTGGACATACTGATGCAGCGCTCCGACGACATACTGCACGGCAGGGTGCCCTCGAACAAGCCCTACCGGATCAAGCGGAAGGACGGGGGCTATATCTCCGTGATGAACCAGAGCTGCGTGACCGAGCTGAACGGCCAGGTGTGCTTCCAGAGCGTGGCCATCGACGTGACCGAGGTGGTCAAGCTGCGCAACCAGATGCGGCTGATCAGCCAGTCGCTGACCAACGACGTGGTGTTCGTGCGCCACAAGGGCGAGGGCTGGAAGTATCGCGTGGTCGTGCACGGCCTCGAGAAGCGGATCGGCATGACTTCGAAGGCCTTTGAAAAGATACTGAACAGCGGAGAGCTGTTCAGGAGTCTGAGCGCGGACGAGGCGGCCCATTTGGAGGCGGTGACCGTCGCCGCGCTGAAGGAGATGAAGCCCGTGGAATATGACTTCACCCTTGCTACGCCCAACGGTCCCGTTCGACTGCACATGAAAAACGACTATGTCAAGGACAGGAACAGCAAGGTGGAATACATCTGCGTTTTCCGGGAGATAAGCGATTAAGGAAATACCGCACAATGCTCGCAGCCCATTAGCGGGTGAATTTCAGCCGCTTGCTGCCTGCAAAAATCTCGATTTGGCGGTAAATCGAGAAATCTGCAAGCGGCAGATGTCGCCCTAAAGGACTGGCTTCGCGTCGGAAAAGGCGCCGCCAGATGTGCCGCCGCATTGTGCGGCAGTTCCTTTTGCTTGGCTGTAAACAGAACAGGGACGATGGTGTCGCTCTGAAGGACGGAATGGAGTGGGCGCATGGAGAGAAGCTGTCTGATCGAGGTATTCCAGTGGCTGCACCGGCATCCGGAACTGGCCATGGAGGAACGGAAGACCACGGCGTTTATACGGAACATTCTGGCTGAAAACGGCGTTCGCCTTTTGGAAACAGGCCTTGAGACCGGGGTGATCGCCGCATTGGGGAAGGGAGAGGGCCCGACCGTCGCGCTGCGGGCGGACATCGACGGGCTGCCCGTCTGCGAGCAGACGGGGCTGGCCTACGCCTCCGGGCGTCCGGGTGTCATGCACGCCTGCGGTCACGACTTCCATGCGGCCTGTATGCTGGGTGCGGCGCTGCTGTTGAAGGCGCGGGAGGCGGAATTGCCCGGCACGGTGAAGGTGATCTTTCAGCCCGCCGAGGAGGTAAACCGAGGGGCGGCACTGATGGTGGCCACGGGGCTGCTGGACGACGTGCGGCTGTTTCTCGCCGGGCACACCTACCCCTGGTACGAGGCGGGCATCCTGGGCGTGCGGCCAGGACCGATGATGGCATCCGCCGACCGCTTTTCGGCGAAGCTTACCGGCAAGGGCTGTCATGCCGCCAATCCCGAACGGGGCATCGATCCGGTTCCCGCGCTGGCGGCCATCGTTACCGCGGCGCAGAGCATCGTCAGCCGACGGGTGAATCCCTTCGATAGCGCCGTGGTGTCTGTCACCCGGGTGGCGGCGGGGAATACCTGGAATGTCACGCCGGAGACGGCGGAGCTGGAGGGCACTGTGCGCGCCATGACCGAGGCGGTGCGGTGCGACATCCGGCGACGCCTGGAGGCGATGGTGACGGATACGGCCCGGGCCTATGGCTGTGAGGCGGCGTTTGAGTACGAGCGCGGCCCCTCCCCGGTGATCAACGACGAAGCGCTTTGCCGCCGTGCGGCTTCTCTGGCGCGGGCGCAGGGCCTCGAGGTCAGGGAGAATCCGCCCTCGATGATCGCCGAGGATTTCAGCGAGTACCTGAAAATCGCCCCCGGCGCCATGTTCCGCGTGGGTACCGGAGGCGGCTATGACAACCACCATCCCCGCTTCACTGCCGATCCGGAGGCGCTCATGCCTGCGGCCGCCTTTTTCGCCGCGCTGGCGGAACGGGAGCTGCGGCAGCTGGCGGCGTAGTCCGGCGATATCATAAGGGACACCATGTCGGCGAAGCCGACATGGTGTCCCTTATGAGTAGTGATCGCTTTAATACCTGACCTTCTTTGTGTACATGCTGGAAACCCAGGCGCTCCTGCCATCCCAGCGGATCTTGTACCAGATCACGCCGCGCTCGTCGATGGAGGTTTCACCGAGGTACGCTGCGTCCTCGCCGCGGTGCAGCACGCCGATGGACTTGTAGTCCAGGCCGGGGCCGGTGCGGATGTGGCTCTTGCCGTCGTCGCCCTCGATGTAGCTGTGCTTGCCGCCGGTGACGGATTCAAGCTCCGCGTCGGACAGCGCGACGATTTTCTCATTCAGCTCGTTCGTATTCTCATTCGTCATTGTAATGACCTCCTTCGGGGCGGCGTATTTGCCGCGGTTGTTTTTTTGCTTTTAGTGGATTGATCCCAAATCAGCCGATGATCTTGGTGTAGCGGGAGGATACCCAGCCGTTGTGGCCGTGGAAGCTGACCTTGTACCACACCACGTCGCGGTCGTCCCAGCGCTTTTCCTCGAGGTAGGGCGCGGAATCGCCCTGGTACAGCACGCCGAACTCGGCTGCCTCCTTGTCGGGATGCTTGCGCACGTAGGTGTCGCCGCTGACGGCCTTGACGCGCCTGCCGCTGCCGCTCTTGCCGCCGTTGACCGCTTCAAGCTCCTCGGTGTTCAGCTCGTTGACATTCTTGATCTCGTTGTTATTCATTTTCGTTACCTCCTGTCATTCAGTGGTCGTTGCTGTATATGATTGACATTTTCGTCGTCGCTGTTGTTTCCCTGTTGACGTGGCCATTGTAGCACGGCCTCCGTCACACAACCGTCACAGCGCCGACTATGGCCGATGGATCCTGCTGATGAAGCGGTCGATCCGCCCCATGAGCCAATAGCCGCCGACGGCGGGGAGGGGGACCAAGAGGAATATCAGTGCGTTCATGGGTGTGTTCTCCTGTATCGTTTTCCAGTCGTTTGGACGGATGACGGACGGGAACGGTTCCTGGGCGGATGAAATGTTCATAATGATGCCGGATTTTTGACATCTGTGTCGTTTCACCGAATGGTATACTGGTAAACGGCTAGCGATTTTACAATTCGAGGCGAACAACTGGCACAGGAAGATATAAAGGAATATATATGAGGAGGTTTAAAAGCATGAATACCATCATCAACACCGAAAAGGCCCCCGCTGCGGTGGGCCCCTACGTCCAGGCCATCCGCGCGGGCAATGCGCTGTATTCCTCCGGCCAGCTGGGCCTGATTCCCGGTACCGGGGCGCTGCCGGAGGGCGTCGAGGCCCAGACCCGGCAATCCCTGGCCAACATCCAGGCCATACTGGACGAGGCCGGCTTCGCCAAATCCGACGTCGTCAAGACCACCGTGTTCATCAGGGACATGAACGACTTCGCCGCCGTCAACGCCGTCTATGCCGACTTCTTTGGCGAGGCCCGGCCCGCCCGCTCCTGCGTCGAGGTGGCCCGCCTGCCCAAGGACGGGTTGGTGGAGATCGAATTCGTGGCGGTGAAGGGGTAAACGATGCATAATAATGCGGCAGCCCAAAGGCTGCTGCATTATTATGCATGTGACGCTTATTCCCCCAAATACCGCTTTTCCGCGAACCGCCAGCCGTCGCGGCACATGTCCTCGATGTTGCGGGTGGCGTGCCAGCCGAGCAGCTCGGCGGCCTTTTTGGTCTCGGCATAGCACTCGGCAATGTCGCCGGGGCGGCGGGCGGCGATGCGGTAGGGGATCGGGTGACCGCAGGCCTTTTCAAAGGCGTGCACGATCTCCAGCACGCTGGTGCCCTTGCCGGTGCCCAGGTTCACGGCCTCGGCCCCCGGGTGGTCCTTCACGTACTCCAGCGCGGCCAGGTGGCCCAGGGCCAGGTCCACCACGTGGATGTAGTCCCGCACGCCGGTGCCGTCGGGGGTGTTGTAGTCGTCGCCGAACACTGTCAGCTGCTTGAGCTTCCCTGCGGCCACCTGGGCCACGTAGGGCAGCAGGTTGTTGGGGATGCCGTTGGGGTCCTCGCCGATCAGGCCGCTCTCATGGGCGCCGATTGGGTTGAAGTAGCGCAGCAGGCAGATGCTCCACTGGGGGTCGGCCACGGCGATGTCCCTGAGCATCTGTTCGATCATCACCTTGGTGTAGCCGTAGGGGTTGGTGGCCGCGGTGGGCATGGTCTCGTTGAAGGGCACGGGGTTGTTCATGCCGTATACCGTGGCGGAGGAGGAGAACACGAACTTCTTCACGCCGTGGGCGCGCATCACCTCGGCCAGCACGATGAAGCCGTAGAGGTTGTTGTCGTAATACTCAAGGGGCTTTTCCACCGATTCGCCCACCGCCTTCAGGCCGGCAAAGTGGATTACTGCGTCCACCGCGTGGGCGGCAAACACCGCGTCCAGGGCCGCGCGGTCGCGGATGTCCACCTCATGGAAGGCGAAGTCCTTGCCGGTGATGGCGCGGATGGCGTCCAGCGCCTCGGGCTTGGAATTGACAAAGTTGTCCACGATCACGATCTCATGGCCTGCGTTCAGCAGCTCCACGCAGGTGTGGCTGCCGATGTACCCGGCCCCGCCGGTGACAAGAACCTTCATGGTGGTATTCCTCCTTTATATCTCCGTCCTCCCCTGGAACGCCCTCAGCAGCGTGACCTCGTCGGTGTATTCCAGCTCGCCGCCGATGGGCACGCCGTGGGCGATGCGGGTGACCTTCACGCCCATGGGCTTGATCAGCCGGGAGATGTAGGCCGCCGTGGCCTCGCCCTCCACGTCGGGGTTGGTGGCCAGCACGACCTCCTTGATCTCGCCGGAGGCCAGGCGGGTCATCAGCTCGCGGATGCGAATGTCGTCCGGCCCCACGCCGTCCATCGGGGAAATGACCCCGTGCAGCACGTGGTACATGCCGTCGTATTCCCGCATGCGCTCCAGGGCGTTGACGTCCCTGGGGTCGCGCACCACGCAGACGATGTCCTTGCGCCGGCTGCTGTCGGCGCAGATGGAGCAGGGGTCGGTGTCGGTGTAGTTGCCGCAGATCGGGCAGAAGTGAATCTGCTTCTTGCCGTTGAATATGGCCACGGCCAGCTCGCGCACCTGGTCCTCGGGCAGCGCGATGATGTGGTAGGCCAGGCGCTGGGCCGTCTTGCGGCCCACGCCCGGCAGCTTTGAAAGCTGGTTGACCAGCTTGGCGATGGCCTCGATCTCCGCCATGTCAGAACAGCCCCGGCATGTTCAGCCCGCCGGTCAGCTTGCTCATCTCCCGCTCTGTGGTCTCGTTGGCGGTGCGCAGCGCCTCGTTCACTGCGGCCAGCACCAGGTCCTGGAGCATCTCCACGTCGTCGGGGTCCACGGCCTCGGGCTTGATCTCGATGGAAAGAAGCTCCTTCTTGCCGGAGACCTTCACCGTCACCATGCCGCCGCCGGCGCTGGCCTCGTACTCACGGGCCTCCAGCTCCTCCTGCATCTTCGTCATCTGCTGCTGCAGCTTCTGGGCCTGCCGGGCCAGGTTCTGCATATTGCCGCCGCCCATCATGCCGGGAAATCCGCCTCTTGCCATAGTTGATTACCATCCTTTCGTCGATGCGCTGCCGGACAGATGTCGGAGCGCGTTCGCAAATTATCACAATATAATTATAGCATAAAGCGCCGCGGTGCGCAAGACGCAAACCGCGCGCAGGCACAAAGAGGGGAACGCCCTGCCGACGCGGGCGTTCCCCTCTGCGACGATGTACCGCAGGCTTATTTCCCCGGATACAGCACCTTCCTGCCGGCCGTGAGCTTCGTGCCACGGTCGATCATCAGCTTTTCTTCAAAATCGCCGTCTTCCTCTTCGCCCCAGCTTACGACTTTCTTGCCGGTCTTTTGCTTCAGCTTGAGGCACTTCTGAAGGCCGGGGCAGTTTTTGATGTCGATGGCGTCGATGCGATTGCCCTGCGCCTTCAGCTGGGACATCTTCCTGTTCTTGCTCAGGTCAAGCGCAGTCAGGCTGTTGTAGCCGCAGTCCATCTCCCACAGCTTCGGGCACCCGCTCACATCCAGCGCCATAAGGTAGTTGTGCTCACAGCCCATCTCTTCCAGCTTCGCGCACTTGCTTATGTTCAGCGACTTCAGGCGGTTATAGTTGCATACCAGCTCCGACAGGACGGCGCACTTGCTCACATTCAGCGCGGTCAGGCGGTTGTTCTCGCAGTGCAGATAATCCAGCTTCGTGCACTTGCTCAGATCCAGCCGGGTCAGTCTGTTGTGCGCACAATCCAGCCATGTCAGCTTCCTGTTCTTGCTCAGATCCAGCTTGGACAGCTTGTTCCCGTACACGAAGAGAAAATCCAGATTCGGATTTTTGCTGACGTCCAGCGACGTTATGCCGCATTCCGGGCAGCACAGGCTGTTCAGGTTCTCAAAGTATTCGACGCCCTTCAGGCTCGGGCATTTGACCTTGTTCGTGCCCTGCTCCCAGTCTTCCCACGTGCGAAGCGTGATTTCAAACACGGCGTCCGCTTCGGCCCTGGACAGCCTGCCGTCGCCATCCTGGTCAAAGCTGTCCTTGACATAGTCGCGAAACACCTTCGAGGGGAAGTTCGCCTTGTCGATGGAGACGGACCATTCCCCGTCGTCGTTGGCCACGGGAATGTCCCCGCTGTCCAGCGGGACATCCGCAAGCGTCAGGGAAACCGCGTCCAGGTCGGTAGCCAGAGTCGGCGCTTCGTCGATTTCCAAACCGACCGGCGCGATCTCTGAAAGCCCAAGCCCGGGCGCGCCCTCAGCCAAAGCGCCGCAGGCGAACAGCGCCAGCGCTGTCAACAGTATGATCCAATACCGTCTTGTTAACATATATAACACTCCTTAATTATATTTACACTATACCACGACAAATTTTAAGGTCAAGTTAAATAACGGCAAATGCGGTGCGCCGTCACGCAGCGCTCAAGGGGGCATTGCAGGTTGAATCATAACGCGATCGGAATGCGATTCACGTCCTGGGCGGTAGACAACACCGCCCGTCAAGGGGTATAATGGATTCAATACATCTACGAAGGAGCATGCCTCATGTTCAATAAAAGCAATGCGGCGGGCCAGGCGAAGAAAAGGCGCGTCAGGATCCACGAGACGACGCTTGAAAACGACATCCGCTACAGGGGACCGCTGACCAGCCAGCATTTCAAAATGCTGGGCTGGCTGTGCATCGCGATCGTGCAGGCCGCGGCGCTTATCAGGCTGGGCGGGCGCATTGACGCGGGCTTTGCCGCGGACAGCGCCTCCGCGCTGAGGGCCCTGGATTGGATCGCCGACCTTTCGCTGCCGTTCCTGCTCATCGCCAGCTTTGCCCAGCTTCTCAACACCGATGCGGGCTACAAAAGGCAGCTCATCGTCAACGGCGCGGCCATGGCGGGCATATGCGCGCTGTATTACCTGCTGTTCTACCGCTACACCGTGGGCAACGTCGCGTCGCTGCTCGAAACGCCCTCCGACGCCCTGCCCATCGTGAAGAGCGGTCTTGCCACGTTCGCGCCCTACGGCTTTTTGACCTTCAATATCTTCGTGGACCTGTTCCTGTGCGCGCTGACGATGGTGTTCCTGAACTACAATCCCCGCCGGGTGTTCACCGGAAAGTGGCGCATATGCTTCAGGCTTCTGGCGCTGCTGCCCATCGCCTACGAGGTGGGCTGCATGGTGCTCAAGGTGTACTCTGCCAGGGGGCAGGTGGAGATTCCCACGTGGGCCTTCCCGCTGCTGACCGTGAAGCCCCCCATGACCTTCGTGCTGTTCGTTGCGCTGGCGCTGTTCGTCAAGACCCGGGAGCTGCGCTTCCGCCGCAACGGCAAGACCCACGAAGAATACCGGGCCTTCCTGAAGACCAACCGCAACTCGTGGAACTTTTCCGTGTTCCTGGCCATCATGCTGGTGATCGTCAGCCTGCTCGATTTCGTGGCGGTCATGGGCTTTTCGCTGAACGAGGTGGTGCAGACCATGGCGCCGATTGTTTCGGTGAATTCGACGGAGGCGGCGCCCGAGGACCCGGCCGCGACCGTCGGGCGCGCAGCGGCCACCCCCCTGCCTGCCCGCAGGACGCTCAGCCCCGTGGCGACGCCCGAAGCCCCGGCGACGCCCGGCGGAGGCGACGAGGCCCTCCGTCAGGCCCAGGACAGCGCCGACAAGGAGGCATGGATCCAGGAATCCCTTGATACAGGCATGCGAATCGCCCTGGCCGTCGGCTTCGGCGGCTCCATCAGCCTGATCTTCCTGGCGCCGCTGGTGCTGCTGTTCTCCTACACGCGCAGGCCGAAATACCCCATGCTGGACCTGCTGATCCCGGTGGCGGGCATCGCGCTGATCCTGCTGGTGTACCTTGAGGGCACCCATCAGCTGCTGAGCGCGCTTCCCATCCCAAAGATCAATTTTCAGGAATTCAAGGATTCGGCCACGATATACATGAATCAGTTTATGCAGTAAAACTCATCTAAAAAGGAGCGCTTGCAAATGAACGATCTGTTGCGCAGAAGCCGCATAAAAATCCCCTTCCTCGCCGAAATGCTGTTCTCCATTCTGATCTTTCCGTCCATTTTTGCCTTTATGGATAAAATCTTCCATAAAGGAGAATGGATTCAGATTACCGACGACCCCGGCGTACCCTCCCTGCTCTGCGCGATGTATGTCTTTCTGGGCTTGATCAATCTGTTTCGCGCCTTTCGCCTGGGAGAAAAATCCCGGTCGGCGTTCATCGCCCATCTGATCTATGCCGCCGTCTTCGCGGCCTGCGGTATACTGGTGGCGATCACCGGCTACAACCAGATGACCCACACGCTGCTCGTGCTGGCTATCTGGGGCTGCATGCTGTCAGAGCGGGTGCTGGCCATCGTGCGCAGGCCCAAGCCGCTGAACATCGTCTTCAACGCAATCGCGATATTGATCCTCCTCATACTTTCCTACTGCGCGGGCGAAACGTTCTCGATGGTTTTTATAGCGCCGATCATATTAATGACCGCCCTGCTGTCCATCTTTGCCGGCATGTTCTCCCAGATCCGGATCGATATCCTGAAGGATATCATTCAAGAGACCTACGCCTTCGAGATCATCTTCGGCCTGCTGATCGCGATCGTGGCCTTCTCCTTCGTGCTGAAATACTATGAAGACTCGATCCATACCTTCTGGGACGGCCTGTGGTACTGCTTCGCCGTCGTGACGACGATCGGCTTTGGCGACATCACGGCCACCACCGCCGTCGGCAGGGCCCTGAGCATCATCCTCGGGATCTACGGCATCATCGTGGTCTCGCTGATCACGTCTATCATCGTCAACTACTACGGCGAGATGAAACGGACGAAGACGATGAAGCCCGCCGCACAGGCCGGCGGCGATGATGGCGGGAAGACGGCCTGACGGCGCCCTCAAGGCGGGGGCTGTCACTCCCGCCTTCAAAGGATTCCGCTTGAAAGCGCAACATTCCCCTGCTATAATGAATATGGATTGAAATGCGCAAGGAGACCGAATATGGACAATACCCGCAACAGCGCCGACTGGGATACGGTGATCCGCCCCCGCAGGGGCTGGCTCGACATCGACATCAAGGGCCTGTGGCGCTACCGCGACCTGATCTGGCTGATGGTGAAGCGCAACTTTACCGTGCTGTACAAGCAGACGATCCTGGGCCCGGCCTGGGTGGTCATACAGCCGCTTCTGACCACGCTGGTGTTCACGGTGGTGTTCGGCAACCTGGCCGGGCTGCCCACCGACGGCGTGCCCAAGTTCCTGTTCTACATGGCGGGCAACATCATGTGGCACTTTTTCGCCCAGTGCCTGACGGTCACGTCGGAGACCTTCGTCAAGAACAGCAAGCTGTTCGGCAAGGTCTACTTTCCCCGCCTGGTGATGCCCATCTCCACGGTGCTGACGGAGATGATCAACTTCCTGGTGCAGTTCGTGCTGTTCATCATATTCGTGATCATCTACGCCCGCAGGCCGGACAGCGGCGTGCACCCGAATTTCCAGCTGATCCTGCTGACGCCGCTGATGCTGATTCAGCTGGGCGTGCTGGGCCTGGGCTTCGGCATCATCATCTCGGCGCTGACCACCAAGTACCGGGACCTGGCCATGCTGGTCAGCTTCGGCGTGCACCTGTGGATGTACGCCACGCCGGTGACCTATTCGGCGTCGATGATCGCCGACAAGTATCCGAAGCTGCTGGGCTGGTACATGCTCAACCCCATCACCCCCATCATCGAGCTGTTCCGCGCCGCTTACCTGGGCGTGCCCCGCTATTCCTACGGCTACAACCTGCTCTCCGTGATCGTGACGCTGGCGGTGCTGATGCTGGGCGTGATACTGTTCTCCCACACGGAAAAGACCTTCATGGATACGGTGTAAGAAAGGAATCCCATTATGTCAGAACGGGTTCTCGAAGTGGAGGGCGTCTCCAAGGAGTACCGCCTGGGCATGATCGGCGGCGGCACGCTGCACGGCGACCTGACCAGCTGGTTCGCCCGTGTGCGCGGCAAGGAAGACCCCAACGTCAAGATCGGCAAGGAGCACCTGACCCACAACCAGAAGTTCTGGGCCCTGAAGGACGTGGGCTTCGCTGTGGAGCGGGGCGACGCCCTGGCGATACTGGGGCGCAACGGCGCGGGCAAATCCACGCTGCTGAAGCTGATCAGCCGCATCACCGCGCCCACCGAGGGCGAGATTCGCATCCGGGGCCGCGTGGCCAGTTTGCTTGAGATCGGCACCGGCTTCCATCCAGAGCTCAGCGGCCGGGACAACGTCTACCTCAACGGCGCGATACTGGGCATGAACCGGGCTGAGACCACGAGCAAGCTGAAGGAGATCATTGAGTTTTCCGAGATCGAGCAATTCATCGACACCCCGGTGAAGCGCTATTCCAGCGGCATGTACGTCAAGCTGGCCTTCGCCGTGGCAGCCCACCTGGACCCGGACGTGATGATCTGCGACGAGGTTCTGGCCGTGGGCGACCTGGCCTTCCAGCAGAAGTGCCTGACCAAGATGGCCGACATCGCCCGCAAGGGCAACACGGTGCTCTACGTCAGCCACAACATGCGCACGGTCTCCCAGCTGTGCAACCGGGGCCTGTACCTGGAAAACGGCCGCCTGACCTACGACGGCACGGTGGAGCGGGCCATGGAGCTCTACGGCGGCAGCAGCGCCCGCAGCGTCTCCCGCAACCTGGACGAGGTGCCCCGCACCCGCAAGCGGGGCGAGACCATGCGCATGCTGGCCATCGACTTTGAGGATACCCAGTCGCTGGAATACGACATGGATTCCACGATGGTCTTTAACCTCAAATGCGTGGCCCACATCACCGAGCCCCGGCTGCGCATACGGCTGATCCTGCAAAACAGCATCGCCACGCCCATCGCCATGACCCAGACCGAGCCCTTCGAGGTCAAGGCCGGGGAGACCTTTACCCGCCGCATCCACTTCCCGCTGGACGGCATCGCCCCGGGCGAATACATCATCAAGATGTCGCTGATCGCCGGCACGCCCCAGGGGCGCACCAGCTATTACGACACCATCGTGGACGTCAGCCGCTTCGTCGTCACCGACGACCCCGCCGTAAACGCCGGCTTCGTCTGGACCGAATCCCTGTGGGGCGAGTTCCGGCTGAAGCCGCTGACCATGGGGTAGGGGCGCGTCCCGTACCGAACACGCCATGACAAAACCGTGAAATCTGTCCCCGCCCCTGCCAAACCCCTTGACAGGAACATCTGTTCGATATTATAATACCCATAGCAAACGCACCTTACGAAAGCAAGCCCGCCACAGGCGAAGCATAGCCAAGGCTTTCGTGGGGTGCGTTTTGTTATGGAGTAATTGCTCGGGCACGGTAAATTCTGATTTGTCGGGGTGTTTAGGTATAGCAGAGGAGCGGTTTAAAGGCAATAGGGAATAGGGAATAGGCAATAGGGAATAGGGAATAGGCAATAGGAAAAGCCGCGCACGGAACGTCGCATCCAAGACAAAGGAAACGTTCCCGCGAAGAAACAGAAGCCCGGAATTCCCCAAAATCCTGTAACGGCAGCGCAGACGCCGCTTTGAATAACTAACTTCATGTCGCTGCTGAGACACGTAGTTAATCCCTTAGGACGACACGAACGGTATCAATAATATACACGCGGCAGCCGCCATTCCTATTGCCTATTCCCTATTGCCTATTCCCTTGACGTCAGCTCGCTAAATCAGAAGTTGTGCCCCCAAACGAACTTGGAGGGGGGTGATGGCATGGAGACGGAACCGGCACGAACCTACATCTGCATCGACCTGAAGAGCTACTACGCCTCGGTGGAGTGCGTGGCCCGGGGGCTGGACCCGCTGACGGCGCGGCTGCTGGTGGCGGACGAGACGCGCTCGGACAACACCATCGTGCTGGCCGTGTCCCCGGCGCTGAAGGCCGTGGGCGTGCGCAGCTGCCCCAGGCTGTTCGAGGCGAAGCAGGCCATTCGTCTGGCGGAGGCCCGGCTGCGCCGGAAGCTGGACTATATCATCGCGCCGCCGAGGATGGCCGAATATGAGCGGGTGTCCGCCTACATCTACGGCATTTACCTGAAATACGTGGCCGTGGAGGATATCCATGTATACAGCATCGACGAGGTATTCATGGACGTGACGGCCTACCTGGGCCTGTACCGGGCCCGGGCCAAACGTGCGGGCATGGGCCCGGCCCACTTCATGGCCCTCACCATCATACGGGACGTGCTGAAATCCACCGGCATCACCGCCACGGTGGGCATCGGGCCGAACCTGTACCTGGCCAAGGTGGGCATGGACATCGTGGCGAAGAAGGCCCCCGCCGACCGGGACGGCGTGCGCATCGCGGAGCTGGACGAGGCACAGTACAAGCGGCTGCTGTGGCCCGTCAGGCCGCTGACCGCCTTCTGGCAGATGGGCGAGGGCAAGACCCGGCGGCTGGCGAAGTACGGCATACTCACCATGGGCGACATCGCCCGGACCTCCATCGCGTCGGAGGAATTCCTGTACCAACTGTTCGGCATCGACGCGGAGATCCTGATCGACCACGCCTGGGGCATCGAGCCCTGCACGCTGGCCGACATCAAGGCCTACCGGCCCAAGGCCCATTCGCTGTCCGTGGGCCAGGTGCTGCCCCGGCCCTACGCCTTCGATGAGGCGCGGCTGGTGTTCGCGGAGATGGTGGAGCAGCTGTCGATGGACCTGGTGGCGAAGGGGCTGGCCACCGGCTGCCTGTCGTTCTGGGTGTCCTTCGACCCGGTCTCGCTGGAAAGGTGCCGCTACGACGGCCCGCTGTCCATCGACTACTACGGTCGGCTGCACCCGAAGCACACCGGGGGCACGGTGCGCCTGCGCACCCGCACCGCCAGCGACCGGACGCTGAGGGAAGCGCTGCTGGCAGCCTTCGACACCCGGGTGGACCGCCAGCTGTACATCCGCCGGCTGGGGGTCTGCGCCGCCGACACCCACAACGACTGCCTCCAGCTGGACATGTTTACCGACTACGCGGCGCTGGAGGCGGAGGAACGGATGCAGCGGGTGATCCTGGGCATACGCTGCAAATACGGCAGCAACGCCATACTGAAGGGCATGAACTACCTGGAGGGCGCCACGGCCCGGGAGCGGAACACGCAGATCGGCGGGCATCGGGCATAGGAGGTGATGACATGGAATTTGCCTACAGCGACATCATCGGCCTGGGCCGTCCGGCGCACGACGGCGACGCGTTCAGCCGCCGCCACCCGAAGATGGCGCAGCTGAATCGGGCCAAGATATTCGCGCCCTTCGCGGCGCTGGCGGGCTACGACGAGGCGGTCAGGTCGAAGCAGGTGCCCTATGTGCCCCGGCGGCAGAGGGACGCGGAGACGCTGCGGGCGCTGAACCGGGCGCTGGCGGCGCTGGAACGGGCCACCCGCACCGGCGCGTTGGCCCGGCGGAATCGGGTGGTGGCCCGGGTGGAATACTTCGAGGTCTGTCGGGACCCCAACCACGAGGCCTTCGGCCGGGACGGGCTGTACCACGTCCTCACCGGCGTCGTTTGGCGGGTGGACCCGGTGGGAAAGGTGCTGGTCATCGGCGAGAGGACCCTGCCCTTCGCCGACATCCACGGCATCCACGGCATCACATTGTCCACTGAGGGCAATATTTCAAAATGATTAAAACCTCTTGTCATTTCCCGCCAACATTGGACTTGGGCGCTCCAAGGGCGTATAATGGCACTGTTGCCAACGATCAGCAAGGAGGATACCGACATGAACGAGCATGAAACCATCGCAGCGCTTGAAGCGACCGCAGACCGTGAGGAACCTGAAATCGCCAACATGGACCCCGTGGACTACATGACGCTGCTGATGGAGTGCAGGATCATACAGGCATCGTGATACAATACAACCGCCCGCCGGCTTATTTGCCGGCGGGCGGTTGTCATTCAGGGAACACCATCTCCAGCTGTCCGTCCGCCTGGGCCTTTTCGTGGGTGACGGCCAGCACGGCGTGGCGCAGGAGCTCCCTGGCGTCGTATTGGGGATTCGTCCAGTCCGCCACCAGCCCGGCGGGCAGGATCACCGGCATGCGGTCGTGGATGAAGGCGATGCTTTGGGCGGGTTCGCGGGTCAGTATGACGAACTGCGGCCTGCCAGAAAGCATGCGGTAGAGTCCCGCGAAGTAAAACAGCCCGCCGACCTCCGGCCGGATGGCGTATTTCGTCCGCTTGCCGCCGGCGCGCTCCCACTCGAAGTAGCGGTTCGCCGGCACCGCGCAGCGGCGCTGGCGCATGCCGTCCCGGAACAGGGGCCGGTCGGCGGCGGTCTCGCTGCGGGCGTTGATGACCCGCTTGCCGTCCCCCAGCCCGTAGCCCCATTCCATGGCGAAGGCCTCCGGGCGCAGGCGCTTGCTGCTGGCGACCACCGGCACCACGTCCGTGGGAAAGATTTCGCCCGAGGTCTTGATGGGCCCCGCGGCGGGACGGCGGTTGACCTGCTCGATGATTTCCCCAAGCTCGACGCTATCCCGCCCGTCGTCGATCCAGTATCTGCCGCACATGGTCATTCCTCCTTTTTCCAGAGCCTTGACATCCGCCGCGCGGCGGGCTTTTCGACGAATTGGTGGATCAGCACCGCCAGCAGCAGCGCCGCGGCGAAGCACAGCAGCGTATAGTGCAGCTGCCAGGGCATTTCCCAGGCCTGGTTGGGCTCGGTGGCGGCGCGGTAGGGGGGAATGCGCCATTGCTTCAGCCGCACGGCCAGCCACTGGTGCCAGATGTAGAAGCTGTAGCTGGCGCCGCCCAGGAAGCGCAGCACCCGGTTGGACAGCGCCCGGCGCAGGGGCGCGAAGCCGAGGCTGCCCCCAAGCAGGAAGGCCGCCCCGCAGGCGCCCAGCGGCCAGCGTCGGGTGAGCTGGCCCAGGCGAAGCGACGCGTAATCGCCGTAGGCGGTGGCCTGCGCCCTGACGATGTGCAGCACCCCCCAGGCCCCCAGCGCGCAAAGCAGCGTGCCCAGCGCGGCGATCAGGGCGCGATGGTCCTTCCGGCGGGCCAATCTGGCGTACAGGTGGGCCGCCAGCATGCCATTGGCGTACAGGTCCAGCATGTTGGGCAGGCGGTTGACGAACATCGTGGTGTCGGACATCGGGGCGGTCCACAGCAGCCGGAAGCTCAGCGCAATGCCGGTCATCGCAGCCCAGCACAGCAGCGGGCGGCGGCTGAACAGGGGTGCCAGCGCCGGCAGCAGCAGGTAGAACTGCACCTCCACCGCCAGGGTCCAGAGCACCGCGTTCAGCCGGGTCTGGGTGTAGCTGAAGCGAAACAGGTTGTGGACGAAGGCGAGGTGCGCCCCCAGGTCCCTGGCCAGCAGCGCGGGCCGGTCGAAGTCCGGCGCGGTGACCGCGAAGGCCAGCATCACCGCCAGGGCCAGCCAGTAGCCCGGCAGTATGCGCGCCGCCCGGCGGCGCAGGTAGTCCCCGGTCCCGGGGGGCCTGCCGCACGCCCAGGGCAGGTACAGCAAGAAACCGCTGAGCAGCAGCATCAGGTCCACGAACATATAGCCCGCCCGCACCCAGGGATAAAAACTCAGCGTGAAGCCGCCCAGACGCAGTGTCGGCGTCAGCCACGACTGCTGCCAGATGTGGTACCAGCCGATCATGAACGCGCAGAACACCCGCATAAAGTCCCCCGCCGCCGCGTATCGGGGCGAGGGGAGGGAACGGCGATCGGATTTTGGCATGGCAGGATTCTCCTGTTGGGTTGTTTTTAATGAGTTATTGATAAATCAGAAGTCCCGCGACCTCGTCAAACGCCTCCTCCGCTTCCGGGATGGGCATCAGGGGCCAGTCGTGGTTCAGGCCGGTTCCCACGCGCAGCGTCGCGTCCACGCCGGCGTCAGTCAGCTTTTCGTGCGCCAGGCGTATGTCGGGATACAGCAGTTCCCGGGTGCCGCAGTAGACGGTCACCGGGGGCAGGCCCGCCATGTCGCCGAACAGGGGGCTGACCTGCCAGTGGTGGGTGTCGGCAGACCCGGCCCAGTATCGGCCGTGGACCTTCACCAGCTCGAAGTGGAGCATCGGCTCCACGGCCAGGTAGCCGGAGATGTCCGGGTTGTCCATGGACACGTCCACCCAGGGGGAGAACAGGATCAGGCGCTCGGGCAGGGCGTCGCCCGCGCCGGCGAGGGCCTCCGCAAGTCCCAGGGCCAGCCCGCCCCCGGCGGAATCGCCCATCAGGATCGTGCGCCGGCCGGGGTTTTCTGCCGCCAGCGCCCGGTACAGCGCCGTCAGGTCGTCATAGGCCCGGGCGTAGTCGGCCCAGGGCGCCAGGTGGTAGGCCGGGGCGACCACGGTGCAGCCGGTTTGGCGGGCCAGCCGATCCATGAAGCGCCACTGGTGGGCGTTGAAGCCGTTGACGTAGGCGCCGCCGTGCAGGTACAGCACCAGGGGGCCGTCCCCGCCGCCGTTCAGCGTGAATACCTGCATGCCGTCGCGGTCGGCTTCCTCCGCGGGAACGCCAAGGCCGTCGGGCAGGGCGGCGACCGGCTCGGGCCCGGCACGCCGCGCCTCCAGGCGTTCGACTTCTGCCTCGGCGGTGCGGTCGGTGGCGAACTGGCGGCGCAGCCTATATTCGTATAGTGTCGCCTTCAGCGAGCGTCCGTATACGATGCGGTTGAGGCCCAGGGCGCAGGCGGCCAGGGCCAGAACGGCGATGACGGAAAAGGCGACGATGCGAAATGTCTTGTTCATGTCCTCACTCCGGCAGATAATCCGGCCTGCGCTGCAGATTGGCGATGTCCAGGGCCACCCGGGCCTCCAGGCCGTCGATTTCGCGCAGGTCCTCGCCGTGCCACAGCTCCCGGTCGGCCAGTACGGCGTAGGCCAGGGCCTCGGGGGGCATGTCGTGGGACAGCGTGGCGAATACCGCCAGTGCCTCGGGGTCGTCCTCCAGGGCGTGGACCTGGGTGCCCCGATAGACCTCGTAGCGGCCCTGGGCGTTGGGCCGCGCTCCGGCGTACAGCATGACGGTGGCGGCCAGGGCGAAGCTCAGCAGCCGGGGCGGCTCGTAGTTCTCCGACGCCCAGGCGCGAAGGATCGGCAGCACGGCGCGGCGGAATCGCGCCAGCAACGGGCGGACCGTGGGCAGCAGGGCGTTGTCGTTCAGCGGGTTTTCGAAGCGCTCGAAGGCCTGGATCACCTGGGGGGCGAGGGCGGCGCGGGCGTCGGGATCGGCGGGCAGCAGCTCCTCGGCGTAGACGCGGCCCACGAAGGCCCGCAGGCGCTCGTGCTTCATGCAGTCCACGAGGGTGTTGCAGCCCAGCAGCCAGCCCGGCGCGGCCATGGCGAACAGCCCGGCGTCGAAGGCGCGGCGCTTCTGTTCCAGCACCGGCGAAAGGTCGTCCACGATCCGGATGCCGTCGCCCACCGGCAGCAGGTCCCGCAGCGCCGCCGGGGCCTGTATCGCCAGCGAAGCGTAGGGCTCGGCCAGGTGCAGCATGCCGTCGGCGTAGTTCATTTCGGCGCACTGGCGGGCGGCGGACTTCGCGTCGGCCCGGAAGGCCAGTCCGTCGGCCAGGGCAGGGCAGAAGGCGCAGGCGTCGCGAAGCCACTCGGCGAAGCCCGGGTCGGGGTTCAGCGCCGCGACGGCGTCCCGGACCTGACCGGCGCAGCCGACGGCCTCGCCGAGGCAGAGCATCCACAGCCCGCCCAGCCCCGTCTTATAGCGCGCTGCCAGCAGCCCTGCGGCGCTTTCGATAACGGCTTGGCTGTCCGGGCCTTCTGCGTCCAGCAGTCCCAGGGCCAGCTCTGGGTTGCGGGCCAGCTCGGCCAGGGCATCCGCGCCCTCCGTCACACATAGTATGGACTGGACCACGACCTCCTGCTTCACCGGCACCTCGCCCCGGTAGCCCCGCACCAGCAGCGTATAGAGGCCATCCTGCTCCCTGAGCAGCGCCGCCGGGTCCGCGCCCTCGCCCGTCCAGGGCCCCGCCGGGGGCACGCAGGCGATGCCGAGGCCCGGGCAGGCGGCGTCCAGCAGCCGGTCCGCCACGCCCAGCAGGGCCTCGCCCAGGCCAAATTGCACGGCGCGCACCTCGCCGGGCGCGTGCTCGGGAATATCGTAGCGGCGCAGCATGCCGCGATTCAGGCGTTGCATGGGGGAAGCCTCCTTCCTATGCGCTTATTCTATCATATTCCCGCCTTTTACGCAAATTCCCAGGAATGAAGTTGTGTTTGCCGTTATATTGTGTTACAATAAAGCAGCAATGAAACGGACGGGGCGCTTGGCGCCTGTATAAAGGAGAGATGACATTGGAAGCGGTATTTCAATCGCAAGGGTTAATTGATTTCGAGGGCTCGATACTGCTGTGGATCCAGAACAACCTGCGTTCAGGCTTCCTGGACCCGATCATGAAGGCCATCACGATGCTGGGCGACAAGGGCCTGATCTGGATTTTGATCACGCTGGCGCTGCTGATCGCGCGCAGGACCCGCAAGCTGGGCGTGATGTGCGCGGCGTCGATGGTGTTCGGTCTGATCGTCACCAACCTGATCATCAAGAACTGGGCGGCCCGGATACGGCCCTATGAGATGGTACAGGGCTTGAACTGCATCGTGCCCCTTGCGAAGGATTGGTCCTTCCCCTCGGGGCACACCACCAATTCGCTGGCCTGCGCCTGGGTGCTGTTCAGGAAGGCACCGAGGAAGTTCGGCGTGCCGGCGCTGATCCTGGCCGTACTGATCGCGTTTTCCCGGCTGTATGTGGGCATCCACTACCCCACGGACGTGCTGGGCGGCGCGGTGATCGGCCTTGGCAGCGCGTGCCTGGCCATGCTGCTGGTGCCCAGGCTGGAAAAGCGTTTCCCGAAGCTGGCGGAGACGGTGTACAGGGTGTAATACACAACGAATGGGCAGGGCCGGTAAATCCTTCGATTTACCGGCCCTGCCCATATTATAAACTATCGGAACCACACGAAGTCGCAGAATGCGATGAACGCCGCGAAGGCCGCGCCGAAGATCAGCGCCACGGCCAGGGCCGCCTTGACGGCGGCCCACTTGTAGGCGCGCTTCTGCTCGTCGGTCAGCTCCCAGTCGCCCTGCGGGGGGCTGGGCTTTTCCCTTTGGCGGGAATACCAGGGCATGCCCTCCACGTTCATGTTCACGATGGTCCTGCCGTCGTCGCCCTCCGGCAGGCGGGGTCGATTGCGCCGCGCCATGGGCTACATGACTTCCTGGCCGCCCACGGCCACGTTTTCCCGCTTCATCCGCTCCATCGTCTCTTCCGCTTTCGCCTTCGCCTCGGGGGTGTCGTACAGGTGGCAGGCGCAGAAGTGTTCCGGCTCCACCTCCAGCCACTCGGGCACGGCGTATTTGCACACCTCCATGCAGTGGGCGCAGCGGGTGTGGAACTTGCAGCCGCTGGGCGGGTTGGCCGGGCTGGGGATGCTGCCCTTGAGGATGATCCGGTTGATGCGGGCGTCCGGGTCCGGGATCGGTATGGCCGAGAACAGCGCCTGGGTGTAGGGGTTCAGGGGATTGGCGTAGATCTTCTCCGTCGGCGCGTACTCCACCATGTTGCCCAGGTACATCACGCCCACCGCGTCGGAGATGTGCTCCACCACGGAAAGGTCGTGGCTGATGAACAGGTAGGTCAGCCCGAAGTCGGCCTGCAGCTTCTTCAGCAGGTTGATGATCTGGGCCTGGATCGACACGTCCAGCGCCGAGACCGGCTCGTCGCACACGATGAACTCGGGGGACAGGGCCAGGGCCCGGGCGATGCAGATGCGCTGGCGCTGGCCGCCGGAGAACTCGTGGGGGTAGCGGTCCTTGTAGTATTCCGGCAGGCCGCAGACCTCCATCACCCGGGTGATGTAGTCGTCGAACTCCGAGGGATCGACGATGCTGTGCTCCCGCACCGCCTCGCCGATGATCTCGCCCACGGGCAGCCGGGGAGACAGGCTGGAATAGGGGTCCTGGAACACGATCTGCATTCTCGGGCGCAGCTTGCGCAGCTGATCCTTGTCCAGGGCGAAGATGTCCTGGCCGCCCAGCAGCACCTGGCCGGAGGTCTTTTCCTGCAGGCGCAGTATCGTCCTTCCGCAGGTGGACTTGCCGCAGCCGGATTCGCCCACCAGGCCCATGGTCTGGCCCCGTTTGATTTTAAAGCTGACGCCGTCCACGGCCTTGACATTGCCGACGGTGCGCTTGAACACGCTGGACTTGATGGGGAACCACTTGACCAGGTTGTTCACCTCCAGCAGGCAGTCGTTGCCCGCCGCGGTCCGATTCACGTTTGTCTCAGTCATATCAAAGCGCCTCCACGTCCACAGATTTCGGATAGCCCAGGACCTCGCCTTTGTCCATGAAGCGATAGCAGCTCACCACGTGGGTGTCGCTGATGCGGATCTCCGGGGGATACTTGCCGGCGCACGCCTCGCAGCGCATCTCGCAGCGATCCCGGAAGTAGCAGTAATTGGGCATCTCCACCGGGTTCGGCACGCTGCCGGGGATGTTGTACAGCGCGTCCACCTTCTTGCCCACCACGGGCTTCGAGCGCATCAGGCCGATGGTGTAGGGGTGGGCGGGGTGGTGGAAGATGTCCTCGGTGGTGCCCTTTTCCACCACGCGCCCGGCGTACATGACCACCACGTAGTCCGCCATGCCGGCCACCACGCCCAGGTCGTGGGTGATCAGCATGATCGAGGAATTCAGCTTGTCCTTCAGGCTGCCCAGCAGGTCCAGGATCTGGGCCTGTATGGTCACGTCCAGGGCGGTGGTGGGCTCGTCGGCGATGATCAGCGCGGGCCGGCAGGCCAGGGCGATGGCGATGCACACCCTCTGGCGCATGCCGCCGGAGAGCTCGTGGGGGTACATGTTGTACACGCCCTCCTTGTTGGCGATGCCCACCAGCTCCAGCATCTCAAGGGTGCGGGCCTTGACCTCCTCCTTGCTCATCTCCGGAAAGTGGAGCTCGGTGACCTCGTCCACCTGTTGGCCGATGCGGAACACCGGGTTCAGGGCGGTCATGGGCTCCTGGAAGATCATGGAGATGCGGTTGCCGCGGATCTTCTCCATGATGGAATTGGGGGTGTTGACGATGTTGTAGGCCCTGCCGTCGCCCTGGCCCAGGTTGAAGCGGATCTCGCCGCCCACGGTCTGGCCCGAGGGCCGCTGCAGCAGCTGCATCAGCGACAGGCTGGTGACCGACTTGCCGCAGCCGGATTCGCCCACGATGCCCACGGTCTTGCCCACGGGCACCTCGTAGCTGACGCCGTCCACGGCCCTGACCACGCCCACGTCGGAGAAGAAGTAGGTGCACACGTTGTCAAATTCCACCACGTTTTTCGGGTCCTTCATCCGCGTGGTGTACAGCGATTCGTCCCTCGCCGCGTCCGCCCGGGCCTTTTCCAGCTTTTTGGTCACCCGGCGGTTGAAGCGGGTGATGCGCCGGGATTCGCTGCCTGAGATATAGGCGCTCTTTTTATTTTCGCTTGACATGTTCGGCACCTCCTATCGCTTGGCCTTCGGGTCATAGGCGTCCCGCAGGCCGTCGCCCACGAAGTTGAACGCGATGACCGTCAGGCAGATCAGCAGGCCCACGGGGATCCAGATGAAGGCGTAGTGCTGCATGGCCGAGGCCGACGAGACGGAGTTGATGATGGTGCCCCAGGTGGCCAGCGGGTGCTTGACGCCCAGGCCCAGGAAGGACAGCGTGGATTCGGTCAGTATGACGCCGCCCATGCCCATCGTGGCCTGCACGATCAGCTGGGGCATGATGTTGGGCACCAGGTGGTGGAATATGCGGTCCTTCACCTTGATGCCGGTGGCCTCGGTGGCCACCATGAATTCCTGCTCGCGCAGGGTCAGGATCTGGCCGCGCACCAGCCTTGCCACGCTGGCCCAGCCCATGATGCCCAGCGCCGCCATCATGATGATCAGGCGGATGTAGGTGTCCATGCGCATGACGTCCATCAGCGCGCCGATGATGATCATGATGGGCATGTAGGGCAGGCAGTAGAAGATGTCCACCAGGCGCATGATCAGCATGTCCACCCAGCCGCCGTAGTAGCCGGACAGGCCGCCCATGATGACGCCCAGGAAGGTCTCCAGGAACACGACCACGAAGCCCACCATCAGCGACACCCGGCCGCCGTACATGATGCGGGCGAACACGTCGAAGCCGTCGCCGTCGGTGCCAAGGATGTGTTCGGCGGAAGGGGCGTCGAACATGTTGATGACGTAGATGATCTGCTGGCACTTGACCACGTACTCGCCGGTCTGGCTGCGGTTGAGGGTCAGTTCGGTCTGCTGGGTGGAGACGTTGCCCGCCTCGTCCGTCACATATTCGCCGGTCTCGGTCTGCATGGGCAGCTCGTACATCAGGGTTCCGGTTTTGGCGTTGCTGGCGGCCATCTCCAGCGCCTTTTCCGTCAGCGACTTCTTCAGGCCGTATTCCATGGTGTCGGCGCCGTCATAGCGGCGCACCGAGAAGGGGGTCATCTCCATGAACTCGTCGCCCGCGGCGTTGCGCACCAGCCAGGCGCCCTCCTCCCTGGACAGGGTCCAGCTCTGGCCGTCGGCCTCGAAGCTGCCGCCGGTGGCGGTGGCCAGCAGGGCGGCCAGGTTCAGCGCCGGGGATACCGATGCGCCGGACTCGTAGGTGCTGTTGGTCAGGCGGCTGTACACCTTCGCCCGCTGGGGCTCCACAAGCCGGTAGGCGTGCCAGGCGCCGCCGTCCTTCGCCAGGGCGTAGTCCTCGCCGTTATAGGCAAAGCCGGTGCCGTCCAGGTGGATCTCGTTATCCAGCGCGGCCTCGAAGCCCGCGTCCAGGGGCTCGCCCACGTACTGCACGCCGTCGAAGGATGCGGTGATGGCGTAGGACTTGGCCTTGCCCCGGGTGTAGGTGTAGGTCGTGCCGTTCAGCTCGAAGGTGCCACCCTTGGCGTCGCTGGCGATGGCGGCCCTGACGGCGTCCTCCAGGCCCTCCACCGGGTCGTGGATGTAGTCGAGCTTCTTGCCGACCATGCTGTAGGTGCCGATCTCGGCCTCGCCGCTGCCGTAGAAGCAGACCTCCTGGCTGTCGGCGGCAGAGGCCAGATACACGTCGTCGGCCATCTTTTCGATGCGATAGGCCTTTTCCTCGCCCTGGATGTAGTCCACGTCGGCACCGGCGGAGAGCATGTTCTTGATGATGGAGTTCATCTTGTTGTTGACGGCGCGCTCTACCGATGCGCCGCCGTCGATGTCGAAGCCGCTGTAGGCGGTGTTCTCCTTGACCATGCCGTAATCGACATTGCGGGGCTCATATTTATAGAAGATCTGCTTTTGCCCGTAAGGGTAGAACAGCGGCCCCACGAAGGAGAACAGGAACATTAAAATCAGTGTCACCGAGCCGAACACAGCCAGGCGGTTGCGAATGAACCGCTTGAACACCTGCCGTCCGGGGGAGAGCACCTTTACGCGGGACAGGTCGTCCAGCTTGACCTCGCCGCCCTGGGCCTGCGTGTTCCCCTTGGCGACCTTGCGGGCCTTCAATACCTCGTTGAGATTGTAGCTGTTGCCGTTCATGTCGCCACCCCCCTCAGCTCAGACGCACGCGGGGGTCAGCCGCGGCGTACAGCAGGTCGGAGATCAGGTTGCCCAGCAGCGTCAGTATCGATATGAAGGCCAGGTAGAACATGATAAAGGGGATGTCTGCCTGGGTCATCGACGTGTAGGAGGCGAAGCCGATGCCCCGGATGGAGAACAGCGTCTCGGTGATCAGCGCGCCGGAGAACAGGCCCGGCAGCGTGCCGCCCAGCATGGTCACCAGCGGGATGAAGGTGTTGCGGAAGGCGTGGCGGTTGATGACCGTGCGCTCCGGCACGCCCTTGGCCCGGGCGGTGCGGATGTAGTCGGCAGAGAGCACCTCCAGCATATTGGTACGGGTGTAGCGCATCAGGCCGCCGATGGAGATGATCACCAGCGTGATCAGCGGCAGCACAAAATGCTTCGCCACATCCAGGAATTTTCCGAAATCAGACAGGGTCATGTAGTTGCGGCCCTGCATGCCCGACAGGTCGAACCAGCCGAGCTTGACGGAGAACACGTATTTCAGCACCGTCGCCACGAAGAAGGTGGGCATCGAGATGCACACCATGGCGACCACCGTGGTAAAGTAATCGGTAAAGCTGTACTGCTTGCGGGCCGCCGTGATGCCCAGCGGTATGGCGATCAGTATTTCAAGTATGAACGAGACGAGGCCCAGCGCAAAGCTGTACCACACCGTGTTGTGGAATTCCACGGTGACGGGTACGTTCCACACCCAGCTGTCGCCCCAATTGCCCCGCACGGCGTTGCCGAGCCAGATCAGGTAGCCCCTGACCACGCCCTTGTCCATGCCGTACTGGGCGTTCAGGTCCTCCAGCCACTCGGCATAGCTCTTGGTCGCGCCCGGCCGGGAGGCCAGCTCCCGCGCCTTGGTTTCCACAAAGCCCGAGGGCATGTTGTACATCAGCACGTAGATGATGAACATCACGAAGAACAGTATAAAAACGCTGTAGACCAGGCGCTTGGCCGTATACTTCAGCATTGTCTTCCCACCTTCTGCTTGGTCTCGCGCCTGGCGCGAGTCCTTGATTGTGATGAATGGTCGGTCGTGTGAGATTGGTTGGGTTTGGTAGATTCTGATTTGTCGGGGAGATACGGTGTCCAAAAGCCTTCCCCAGCGACCGAAGGGAGCGGTTCAGGGGAAGGTGGCGCGGCGCGAAGCGCCGTGACGGATGAGGTCGTTCTCCTGGGAGGGACCGCGTAAACTGTTGTTACCGCGGGGAACCGACCTCATCCGACCCGCTACGCGGGCCACCTTCCCCTGAAGGGGAAGGCTTTTGGTTGCGCTATCAGTCATTCCTATTGGCTTGTTATCTCCCCGACAAATCAGAATTTGTCTTTCAAATCATGAACAGTCCCCGCACGGGCGGAGGGGGATTCCCTCCGCCAGTGCAGGGCACAGGATCGTTATGGGTTAATTACTTGACGGCCAGGGTCTCGACCTCGGCGTACCAGTTCCAGTAGGGGGTCATGTCCTGGGGGATGGAGTCGATGTCCATGCGCTGGGTGGAGAAGGTGGTGCAGTCCTTGCGCTGGTACAGCGGCAGCTCGCAGCCCCAGTCCATGATGATCTCCATGGCGTCCTTGTAGATGCTCTTGCGCTCCTCGGTGTCGGCGCTGGCGCGGCCGGCCTTGATGAGCACGTCGAGATCTGCGTCATCCACGGAGTAGTGGTTGGAGTTGGTGCCCTTGCCGTGGGCGTTCTCGCTGGAGTAGACCTGGGTCATGTCGGGGTCCACGTTGGCCTGCCAGGCGGCGGCCCACATCATGGCGGTGTTGCCTTCCAGGGCGTTGTTCCACACGGAGGTGCCCACGTCGTTCACCTGCAGGGTGATGCCCAGCTCGGCCAGCACGTTGCTGGCGGCCACGGCCACGCCGTAGGCGGGGTGGTCCTGGATGCCGGCGCCGGGGATCATGATCTCATAGGTCTGGGGCACGTCGGTGAACTTGCCGGCGGCCTCGTCATAGGTCAGGCCCGCGGCGATGAAGAAGCCGATAGCGGCCTGCTTCGCGGCCTCGTAGCGCTGCTCCTCGCTCATGGAGGCGTCGTAGATCGGGTTGCCCAGCACGTCCTCGGAGTAGGCGTTGTGATAGCCCGGGTCCGCCGGCTTGGGCGCGGCCCAGCTGGTGTTGGAGATGGGATACTGGATCACGGAGGCGCGGTCGTCATAGTAGGACTTGATGACGGTGTCGCGGTACACGGAGAACAGGGTCATGAAGCCCTTGCGCAGCGCCTTGGATTCCTCGGAGCCGGGTTCGCCGTTCATGTTCACCAGGTCGGCGTTGATGCCCAGGTAGCCGTAGCCGCGGTAGTCGATCAGCACGGTGGTGATCACGTCGCCGGTCAGCTCGCCGTTGCTGTTGGCGTCCTTGATGGCCTTCACGGTGTCCTCGCTGATGGAGGGCATGTTCAGGTCAAAGCTGCCGGTGACGATGCCGGGCACGTAGTCGGTGTCCTGCAGGACCTCCTGCATCTGGATGTACGGAATCTTGGGCTCGCCCTTGAAGTAGTGGGGATTGGCCTTCAGGGTGAGCACGTTGTTGGCGTAGCCCTCGAAGGTGTAGGGGCCGCAGCCCAGGGGCTCGGTGTTCTTCGCCTTCACGCCGGACAGGTCGCCCTTGGGGAAGCCGAAGCTGTTGCCGGCGTAGTCGTACAGGGCCTTGTCGCCGTAGTAGTGCAGGGGCGCGACATAGAAGTTCATCTCGTAGATGGCGGTGGCGTCGTATTCGGTCATGTGCACGGTCATGCTGTAGTCGCCAGTGCGGATGATGCCCTTGATGTTCGGTGCGCCCGCGCCGGTGTTGACGCCCACCTGGTAGTCGGCGCCCAGGTTGGCGATGGTCAGGGCCAGGCGGTCGGAGCCGGCGGTTTCGGTGGCCTCGGCCTCCTCCACGGTGTCATAGGCGGCCACGATGGCGTCCCAGAAATCCTGGGCGGTGGCGTCCTCGGCCAGGTCGGTGAAGCCCCATTCCGCCGCGGCCTGGGCCACGGTGGCGTCGGCAGCGGCGTAGCCGTTGGCGATGCAGTAGTCCACGATCTCCTGGGCGAAGGCCGCGCCGGCCTGGTTGTTGTAGTAATCCCAGAAGGCCTTGTACTGATCCTCGGTGTACAGGGCGTTGGCCACGTAGCCTTCGCCTTCGCCGTCGCCGAAGATCTTGTTGCCGCGGCTCTCCATGCCGCTACGGTACTCCTCCATGCCCTCGATGGGCAGGGCGTACAGGGTGGAGGACCCGTCATAGGTGGGGTCGCACTCGACGTAGATGCTGAAGATCACGTCGTCGATGTTCGCGGGCTCGCCGTCGGAGAACACGATGTCGTCGCGCATGGTGAGCTTGTAATCCACGCTGCCGTCGTCGTTCTGCACGACCTCGACGTTGCCCATGCCCTTGTATTCATAATCGGTGCCGTTGTAGTTAACGGTTTCGCCGTCGATACCGTTGTTGAGGATCGCGCCGCCGCGGTCAGCCTGCAGCAGCGTTGCCTGGGTCAGGTCTACAACCTCCCGGTCGTAGGCAGTGGTGTTGAAGAAGGGGCTGAACTTCTGGCCGAAGGTGGCGGTGGAGTAGACCATGCCGCCCTCCATGCGCGCGTCGGAGGTCTCTTCGGCAGGCGCTGCCTCGGTGGTTTCTGCCGCTTCGGTGGCCTCGGCCTCGGCAGGCTCGGCGGCCTCCACGGCCTCGGTCGCTTCCGCGGCTTCAGGGGCGGCCTCCGTCGTTTCGGCCAGTGCGCCGAAGCACAGCCCGCAGGCCATGATCAGTGCCAGAGCCAGCGCAAGCAGTCTGTTCAGTTTGTTCATGTTGATTCTTCCTCCTTGTGTTATTCATTAAACGCATTGCTGCGAATAATTCGTTGGAATGGGACGTGTGGCGGCAGATTGCTGTCATAGCGTTCCGTAGCGGTGCCTATCAGGCGCCACCGTGCCCCGACGGTACGGAAGTGGCGGCAGATTGCCGCGAAGTGAAGCGAGTCCTTCAGGGTCGCTACGTGGATATCCGGCGGCGTTGCCGTCATTCGGCTTTAATACATTTCAAGCGCTTCCACTGGCGGTGGCAGAATATGGCGCAGGCAACCAGCACCGCCGCGCATACAGCAAACACCCCGTCGCCCGGCAACAGCTCTGCCCCGCGCAGGGCGTTCACGGCCTCGCCGATCAGGGCGACGCCGCCCAGCAGCGCGACGAAGAACGTGCAGGCCGGGGCCCGGTTCTCCAGCCGGTCGGCGTGCCGGTGTTCGAAGGGTGGCTTTTCCCGGAACAGGCTGACGGCGATGCCCGACGCCAGGGCCAGGGGCAGCGCCGCGAAGGCGAAGGCCAGGGCTATGACCAGCGCGCGCATGGCCGCCGACACCGGCAGCAGCGCGGCCACCCACGCAAGCCACCCTACCGCGCAGCAGGCCGCCACGCGACGCCTGGCGGCCTTCACCGTCTGGCCGTCTGCCGCATAGACCCAGGGCGCGCCGATGTATTCGTAGTCCGATTTCACCCTGCCGCGCCCGTCGATGGATTCGACGATGCGGTAGTCGCCCACATACCGATTCCTCGACATAGCGCCTCCGATTTAATAATCTGCATTACATTATATCATATAAATGGAATAAAGTCTACAATAATATATGGAAGGGGGTCCGGAAATCCGTTTCGGATTTACGGACCCCCGTCCAGCGAAAGATCACAAACATCTCGCTCCCAGCCTCGCCCCGCCGCTCTCCCTCAC
>JAFRJF010000277.1 GCA_017432405.1 Clostridia bacterium
AGGTCCACCATTGTCCCCACGCATGTGGGGGTGAACCGAACGGCAGCAGCGACACCTACACCCCGCCCCAGATTGTCCCCACGCAGGTGGGGGTGAACCGTCATAGCGCAGCGCGCCACCCTTGCCGATAAAAATTGTCCCCACGCATGTGGGGGTGAACCGTCTGCAGACTTCCACAGGACGCGGTTGCTGGTATTGTCCCCACGCATGTGGGGGTGAACCGTTCTATCCCTTGCGCGGCGTTCCTGCTCATGCATTGTCCCCACGCATGTGGGGGTGAACCGCCGTATTACAAGGAGGATGGTAGCATGATAAAATTGTCCCCACGCATGTGGGGGTGAACCGAGCTGCACCCCGACACGATGCAGCTCCCCAACATTGTCCCCACGCATGTGGGGGTGAACCGAGCGCCGACTATAGCGGCGACGGATGGCTGAACATTGTCCCCACGCATGTGGGGGTGAACCGCGAGGATTCACAATGGCACTGAAGGCGCTGCTATTGTCCCCACGCATGTGGGGGTGAACCGATGATCGAACTGAACAAGGTGCTGACGCAGACATTGTCCCCACGCATGTGGGGGTGAACCGACCTCATCCGTCCGTCTCCTCAAAACGGCACATTGTCCCCACGCATGTAGGGGTGAATCGTGGGAGTCATCTGAGACGGTTCTGTTTGATTCTTCTATAAGACGTGAAGGCAGTTTTCGACGATTGGGAAGGAGTCAACAAGAACCCTCCCCGGTGACTGAATAAAAAAGTATATTACGGGGAAACCTGAACAGGCACGGAAGATGATTCGTGATATTCCCATTACCTTTGATCTTCCCTGGTGATATAATCGAACCATGTAATCATATGGACGGAGATGAATCGCAGGGGGTATGTATATGGACCTTCCCTTGATCTATCTGGATAACTGTTGCTATAACCGGCCTTACGACGATCAGTCTCAACTACGCATTAACCTCGAGGCACTGGCAAAGCTGGAGATACAACAGCAGATCAGAAATGGAGGGCTTCTTCTGGCATCATCCTATATCCTGGTGGCAGAAAACGCGGCTAACCGATTTGTGGGCAAGCGGCAAGATTATACAGGCTTTCATTGACCGATACACCCATACCTATGTCAGCGAGGCGAGCGATTCGAATGTGAAAGCGATGGCCGGGGAAATCATGAGCACAGGTATAAAGCTGATGGATGCCTGCCATGTGTCATGCGCGATACTTTCCGGATGCCGCTATTTTATAACAACGGATAAGCGCCTGTTGAAGTACCGGTCTGAACGCATCAATATGGTCAATCCAGTCACATTCATTGTGGAAATGGAGGATAAAACATGAATACGGTGGAAGTGATCGATCAGGGCCTGAGGTGTCTTTCGGAGAATATGGGCCCGGAAAAGACGGAACTGTTCATTGCAACATTGTTGAAGGAACGTTTTGACTATACGGAATGGCGGCGGGGCATCACAGAGCGAATCAATACATTTGAAGCGCTGGATGCGTTTGTCGAGACTGGGAAAAAGGAGATTGCTTTCAGAGGATCGCCGAAGGTTACACTGTAAAAACAAAAGAAGCTATCGATGACGACGGCTCCGCAAAACGCGGAGCCGTCGCCTGTCGCTATCCCTTCTTTTTTGCCTTCCCCGCAATCGCATAAGCCCCCAATATCACCCACACCGCCAGCAGGCTCCCCAGCAGCACCTTCGACCCCGTCGGCAGGGGGCCGAGGTCGCGGGGGGTGTCCTCGCCGCCCTTGGGCTGGTTCAGCTCGTACATGTCGGTGACGGACCGGAAGAGGTCAGCAATGTAGGCGCCGTCCACCGTCTTCTTGCGGCGCACGGCCTTGCTCACGTCCTCCACCAGCTGGCCGGCGGCGTCGCGAAGGCTCGTGGAGCCGTTGAACACCGGGGTGGTGAAGGTGTTGCCGGTGTTGTCCAGCAGCAGCCGGGAGGCCTCCAGCTTCACCGGGTAGTGCAGCGCGTCGCCGGCGTCGCTGTTCAGGTATTCCTGATAGGCGGCGTCGCCCTGGGCCTTGCTGGTCACCGGGGCGTAGCCTTCGGTCTGGGCGTAGGCGATCTGCACGTCGTTGGTCAGCAGGAACTGCATGAACAGCCAGCTCGCCAGCACCTCCTGGGGGTCCTTCTTGTTGAACAGGCACACGCTGGGACCCTGGGAGATCATCCGCGGATGCGCCGGGTCGAACTGGGGCACCATGCGCACGGCGGTCTCGAACTTCACCAGCGCGTCCTCGCTGATGTCCAGCAGCGGCGCGTCGCTGCCCATCCAGGTGGCCCCGGCGGTGCTGTCCACCGCGAAGATGCACTGGCCCGCGTTCAGGAAGTTGGCCGGGTAGCTGGAGATCTTGAAGGTGGAAAACGCGCCGCTCTTGGCGTGGCCGGAGATCTCCAGCAGCAGCGACTTCGTGGTGTCGTTCATCAGCTGGATCTCGCCCGCCTCGGTGGCGTAGCCCGCGTCCAGCTGCCTGAGCATCTGGATCATCATGTTGTCGGTGCTCTTGTAGATGAAGGGGATCATCACCTTCTGGCCGTTCACGGCGAAGGTGCCGTCGGGGTTCTTCTTCGTGGCGGCCTCGGAGACCTCCCAGATGAAATCCCAGGTCAGCACGTCCGGCACCTCATAGCCCAGGGCCTCCACGTAGTCCTTGTTGATGTACAGCGCCTCGGTGGAGCGCATGTAGGGCAGGGCGTACACCCCGCCGGCAAAGGCGCACTCGCCCAGGAACTGGGGGATGATCTCGCCCCGCGTCGGGCCGTCGTAGGCCAGCGCGCTGCCACCCAGGCCGTAGGACGGGTCGTCCATCAGGGCGTCCAGCGGCACCACCACGTTGCTGCCCGTCAGGTAGGTGGCGATGTGGTCGGGATAGGTGATGCACACGTTGGGCGTGGTGTCGGTGGCGATGTTGGTGATCACGTCGTTGTAGATGCGGCCGTAGTCGGTGTACAGCTTCATGCTGACGGTGACGTTCGGGTACAGCGCCTGGAAGTCGTCGATGGCCTTCTTGTAGATCGCGGTCTGGGTCTTGTTGGTGTCGTTCTTGGCCCAGAAGGTGATCTCGAACTGGCGGGTGGTGTCGAAGGCCTGGGGCACCGAGAAGTCCGCCCGCCCCCGGCTGCCGTGGCAGGCGGCGAGGGAGAGGGCGAGAAGGCATAGGAGCAGGGCGAGGGCTACACAGTGAATGGAGAACGACCTCTTTCGACCTCGCTTCGCGAGGCCACCTTCCCCTAAAGGGGAAGGCTTTTGGCGATGGCGCGCTTTCGAATCGTTTTTCTGCATAACAATAGTATTTCTGGAATTCCCATTTTCCGTTCCCCATTCATTATCGAATCTGATCATCCCTTGATCCCTCCCCTCGAAACGCCCTCCATGATCTTGTTGCGGAATATCAGGAACAGCACGATCAGGGGGATGGAGATGACCACCACGGCGGCCATCATGGCGGGCACGTTCTCGCGCCCGAAGCCGTTTTCCCTTATCTCCTGTATGCCGTTGGACACCAGGAAGTAGGCGGGGTCGTCCGTCACCAGCCGGGGCCAGACGTAGCTGTTCCAGCATTCGATGACCTTCAGTATCAGTATCGTGATGATCGTGGGCTTGCAGATCGGCATCATCACCCGCGTCAGGTACTTGAAGTCGCCGGTGCCGTCCACCTTCGCGGCGTTGTACAGCTCGTCGGGGATCTGGGCGAAGTTCTCCCGGAGCAGGTAGATGTAGAAGATGCTGGTCACCGAGGGCAGGATCAGGCCGGGAAAGCTGTTGCGCAGGCCCAGGTTGGTGATGGTCTGGAAGTTTGTGATGATCACCAGCTCGTTGGGGATCATCATCAGGGCCAGGAACAGCGAGAACACCAGGTCGCGGCCCTTGAACTCGAGCCGGGCGAAGGCGAAGGCCGCCGGCACGATCACCAGCATCATCAGGGCCGTGGTGACGACGGTGAATATGATGGAGTTCATGAAATAGCGGGCCAGCGGCACCTGGGTAAAGGCGCTGACGTAGTTTTCCAGCGTGGGGGTCAGGGTAAAGAAGGTCGGCACGTATTCGGCGTTGTAGCTGCTGTAGCTCTTGACCGAGGTCAGCAGCATCCAGTAGTAGGGAAACAGCACCATCACGGCCCACAGGATCAGCAGGGCGTAGGTGACGGCCTTCGCCACCGTCCTGCGGGTGCGGGCGGCGCGGCTGATTTGCTCGTAATTCTGATTCATGCGCCTGCCCTCCTCAATAGTGCACGTTCTTCTTGCTGATCGACAGGTTGATCATCGTGATGGTGAACACCACCGCGAACAGTATGATCGCCGCCGCCGAGGCGTAGGAGGGATAGCCGCCGCCGTCGCCGTACAGCTTGTCGTAGACGTAGCCCACGATGGTGTTCATCCCGGCGGCGTTCAGGTTCGTGCCGAACAGGGCCACCGCGTCGCTGTAGGCCTTGAAGGCGCCGATGAAGCCGGTGATGACCAGGTAGAAGATCATCGGAGAGATCATCGGCAGCGTGATCTTGTGGAAGATGCGGAAGGGGGAGGTGCCGTCCACCTTGGCGGCGTTGTAGTAGTCCTGGTTCACGCTGGCCAGCGCGCTGGTGAGGATCAGCACCTTGAAGGGCATGACCACCCAGATCGTGTAGAAGCACAGCACGAACATCTTGGCCCAGTAGGGGCCGTCGATGAAGTCCACCGGGCCCTTGCCGAACCAGGAGAGCACCAGGTTGGCCAGGCCGTCGGTGTAGGCGGTCTTCTTGAACAGTATCATGAACACCAGGCCCACGGCCAGCGTGTTGGTCACGTAGGGCAGGAAGTAGACCGTCTGGAAGAACTTCTTCAGCGTCATGATGCTGTTCAGCCCCAGCGAGATCAGCAGCGCGATGATCGTCGAAAGGGGCACCGTGATGATCACCAGTATGAAGGTGTTCTTCAGCGCCTGGAGGAAGTAGGGGTCGTGCAATACCCTTGAATAGTTGTACAGGCCCACGCCCATGAAGGTCTGGCTGGCGGAGTTGTAGCCCTCCTCGAAGGAATAGATGAACACGTCGATCAGCGGGTAGACCATGAAGGCCCCCAGGAACAGCAGCGCCGGCAGCAGGTACAGCCAGCCCTTCAGGTTGTTGTCGCTCTTCTTGCCCGCCATGTCAGTTCACCCCTTTGGCGCCCGTATCAAAGCGGATTCTTTCCTCGCTGGCGCGGTCGAACAGGTGCACCTTGTACGGCTTCAGCGCGAAGCGGACGGATTCCGCGCCCTCGTCGATGACGTTTTCCGCGCTGATGATGGCCCGGATCTGGGGGGCCTGGTGCCTGTCGTGGGCGCAGACCACGCTGATGTCCCGGCCCATGACCTCCACGCCCCGCAGCTTGCAGGTGAGGGGGCCGTTCGCGTCCGGTATGAAGCCCTCGGGGCGGATGCCCGCCCAGACGTCAACCTCCGGCGCGCCGGGCACGGCCAGCACGTCTTCGTCGCCGATGAACAGCCTGCTGCCCTTCACCCGGCCCTCGAACACGTTGATCGGCGGCGTGCCCAGGAACTTCGACACGAACAGGTTTATCGGGTCGTCGTAGACGGCCTGGGGCTTGCCGATCTGCTGCACCACGCCGTCCTTCATCACCACGATCATGTCGGAGATGGACATGGCCTCCTCCTGGTCGTGGGTGACGAACACGGTGGTGATGCCGGTGTCCCGCTGGATGCGGCGAATCTCCTCCCGGGTCTGCAGCCGCAGCCGGGCGTCCAGGTTGGACAGGGGCTCGTCCAGCAGCAGCACCTTCGGCATCTTCACCACGGCCCGGGCGATGGCCACCCGCTGCTGCTGGCCACCGGACATCTCGCCGGGCTTGCGTTCCATCAGGCCCTCGATCTGCACCAGCTTCGCGGCCTCCAGCACGCGCTTCTCCATCTCCTCCTTCGAGGGCCGGTCGGCGCCCTTCAGGTTTTGCAGCGGGAACATGATGTTCTCCCGCACGGTCAGGTGGGGATAGAGCGCGTAGCTCTGGAACACCAGCCCCACACCCCGGTTCTCTGGCGGCAGGTCGGTGACGTCGTCGTCGCCGAAGAAGATCCGGCCGCTGGTGGGGGCGATCAGGCCGCTGATCAGGTTCAGCGCCGTGCTCTTGCCGCAGCCCGAGGGGCCCAGCAGGCCGATCAGCTTGCCGTCGGGGATTTCAAAGTTGAAATTGTTGACGGCAATCACTACGTCGTTGGACTTCTTGTCCCGTCCGGGAAACTGCTTCGTCAGGTTCTGCAATACCACTTTCATGGGCGCTGCCTCCTTCGGGTCGATGGAAGGGTTTTGTATGGGGGTATTATAGCATAATGGAGGGGCAGGGACAAGGCGTGAAATATGGATTTGTCGGGCAAGGCCCGATGCAATGGGCCTGAAACGGCATTAACGCCCACATATCAAAGGTCAAACATCACAGGGGCGCCGCAATGGCGCCCCTGTGGCCGTATGACACGGCGGTATTCTTTTGTGATCCGTTACCGCCTGAACAGGCCGTAGTTAGAGTTCTTCGGATAGACCTGAACGTGCTGGTAGTAGGTGCCCTCCGTGAATTCGAAGGGGTAATCATCGCCCACCCGGGAGATGTAGTTGAACAGCTCGGAGAGGGTGGTTTCCCGGTTGCCGTTGGCGTCGGCGGGCATGCTGCCGCTGGTGCCGATGCCGTCGGTGAGCCACTTGGTGAAGTAGTTGTAGGAACCGTAGTAGGACTCGGTGCCGTAGCTGTCCTCATGGTAGCGGGTGGCGGTGAGCACGTAGAACTTGTTTTCCACCCGCAGCTCGCCGGTGTTCGTCGCGAGCTGGCCCTTGGAGATATTCTTGCGCTTTTCGGAATCGGACACGCGCACCCGGATGCCGGGGTCGGCTGCGGAGAAGGCGTCGATGAGGGCGTTGTCATGGGATATGGCCGCGTTGCGCATGGCGTTGGCGCTGTTTTCGGATACGCCCGGGGCGTAGACGGCCGCGCCGGAGCCGCAGGATTCGACGATCACGATCACCTTGCCGGGCACCGCCTTGAGGGCGTTGGCCAGATCCCCGAAGAGCAGCCAGCTTTCTTCATAGGTGGAACCGATCAGGGCCAGTGCGCCCGCTTCGCCGCCGGTGGCCTCGGAATCGCCGTGGGTGGCGATGAAGAACAGGGAGACGTCGTCGCTGTCGGCGCCGTAGAAGGCGCTGCTGATGGCGTTCCTGACGCCCGTGCGGTTCAGGTCGTACTTGCAGGTGACTTTATACTTGCCGCCGGCGGGGCCATTGACGCTGTTGAGCATGTTGTACATCAGCTCTACATCGCCCCGGTTGCGGCTGCAGGTTTCTTCGGTAAAGTGCTCCTCGCCAATCAGCAGTGCGCGGTAGGTCACGCTGCTGTCGCCGCTCTCGTCCTCAGGCTCGGGCTCTGGTTCGGGCTCCGGTGTGTCGACCTCGTTGACGGTGACGTACAGCCAGGCGGTATCGCTGTTTTCGCTGTTGGTGATGGTGATGATGGCATCGCCGGCGCTGTGGGCGTAGACAGTCAGCGTGGTATCGTCGCCGTTCCAGCCGGAGGTCCAGGCGCAGGTGGCGACGCTCTCGTCGCTGACCTCATAGTGGAGCGTGCCATCCTCAAGCGTGAAGGTGACGGTGGCGTCATAGCTTTCGTCGGGGTCCATGTTGAGGCTGGTGGGATAGACGCTCAGGCATCCCTCTCCTTCGTCGCCGCCTTCTTCCTCCGGTTCTGGTTCGACGGTAACGTACAGGGTGGCGCTGTCGTCATTGATGCTGTTGGTGAAGGTGATGGTGGCGCTGCCGGCGCTGTGGGCGTAGACGGTCAGCGTGGTTTCGTCGCCGCTCCAGCCGGAGGTCTGCTCGAAGGTGACGACGCTATCGTCACTTATACTATAGTATACCTTGCCGTTGTCGGTGAAGGTGAGGGTGGCGCTCTGGCTTTCTCCTTCATACAGCGTCATGCTGGTGGGCGAGATGCGCATCGTGGGGGCGCTGGTGACCTTCACCTTACAGCTGGCTTTCTTGCCGTTGTGGGTCTTGACGGTGATGGTGGCGGTGCCGGCTTTCCTGGCGGTCACCAGGCCCTTGGAGCTGACCGTGGCCACGCTCTTGTTGGAGCTGGACCAGGTGTACCTGGCATGGCTGCCGCTGTTGATCCTGGCCACGAGCTGGAAGGTGCGCTTGACCTTCAGGGACAGGCTGGTCTTGTTCAGGGTCACCTTCTTGGGGGCGGCCACCACCTTCACCTTGCAGGTGGTCAGCTTCTTTTTATTTCTGTAGATGGTGATGGTGGCGCTGCCCTTCCTCTTGCCGGTGATGACGCCCTTTTTGCTGACCGTGGCGATTTTCTTGTTGGAGGTCTTGTAGGTCAGTTTGCCGGACTTGGTGCACTTGATGGCATAAGGCTCCCTGACGCCCAGCTTCAGGGTGCGGGGCACGCCGTATTTTTTGCCGTTGCTGCTGTAGGCCTCCGGCTCGGAAGCAGCCTCGTCGACCGGGTCGTCCTCCCCGGACTTTTCGATGAATTCCCCCTGGCTGTCCTGCAGCGACTGCAGGTCATCGAGCACGATCACCTCTTCCAGGGGCAGGTCGATATCAGCCGCATCCTCCGGCAGCTCGAGGCCTTCTTCGCCAGTCATGATCTGTTCGATTTCCAGATCTTCGGCAATGGCGCCCACAGGCGTCAGAATCGAGAACGCGAGCAGCATGGTGAGCAGGGCTGCCAATAATCGCTTCATGAGTGATCTCCTCCTTTGTGTCGGTGAAACCGGTTCAAGGCCAACGCATGCGCAAATCCAAGTCACGCTTATTGGTCACATAATACCATAGGAGTGTGGCAATGTCAATTGTGCGGGGAAAAAAGCCGGAGGCGTTGCCCTCCGGCGCATCGCGCGGCTATTCGTCGAACAGCTTCCGCGGCAGCTTTTTCAGAACGTAGATCAGCGGCAGGCCCAGCACGTAGCACACCACCAGCTCGCCCAGGGCGACGGTAGCCATGTTGAACAGCAGCGTGGGGACGCTGACCGGGGCGCTGGGGGCGCGGACGTAGGCGAAGTACACCACCGGGCCGACGATCAGGCCGTTGAAGATCGCGGGGAACAGGGCGGCCAAGGGCGGCTTGTGGCGGAACTTGCGGGTGCAGACGGCCGCCAGCAGCGTGGCGACGGAGCCCAGCGCCACGTCGAACCAGATGCCGCCGCCCAGCCAGTTGGCCAGCAGGCAGCCTACGAACAGGCCGGTCGGCGTGTAGGACGACAGTATGGGCGTCAGCGTCATCACCTCGGCGATGCGAAACTGTATCGCCCCGAAGCTGATGGGCTGGAAGATCAGCGTCAGCACCACGTAGATCGCGGCGACCATGCCGCCCAGGGCCAGGCCGCGGGTGGAAAGGCGGGGGCTGTTGTTTTCGGAACGGTTCATGGTTTTTTTTCTCCTGTTTCGTTGAGACGATACATCGAATTGTACGCCTTCATATGGCAGGAAACAAGGCGGGAAAGGTAAAAAGCGGGACAGTCAAAGGGCGGCTTACCGCCATAAATCGGTAAAAGCCGCCCTTTAGACTTCGCTCCGGCGCCTCAGCGGGTGACGAATACCATGTAGAGGAATTCATCGCCGACTTTGTTCTTCAGCATGAGGGCCACAATCGCCGCGTCGCAACCGGTCAGCGAGATGGCCTTGTTCTTCTTCCAGCTGGAATCCTTTATGGCGTCGCCCTTGAACCTCGCGACGGTGCGGGTCTTCACCGTCCAGCCGCTTGAGAGCTTGTAATCGACGGTGATGCTGTTCTTCGTGTACTTGTTGACATCGTAGCCCAGCTTGTTCTTCGACAGGTTGACCTTCTTGCCGTTGACCTTGACCCAGGCGAGAGGATTGGGATACTTCTTCACCGTGAAGGTGGCGGAAACCGACTTGGCCTTGCCACCGGAGGTGTACTTGACAGTGATCTTGCTCTTGCCGACCTTCAGGGGCTTGATCCACAGCGAACCGGCGTCGGCCTTGTCGTCACAGCCCGCCTTGACGATGTCCTTCCTGCTGGACGTGACCGAGAACGCCTTCGCGTCCGATGGCAGATTCTGCACGATCAATGCGCACTTGCCCACCCCAGCCCACAGTGTAGACGTGATGATGCTGGGCTTCGCGGCAGCGTAGCCGGGCACAGCCAGTCCCGCCATCAGCGCCAGCAGCAGGCACAGTGACAGCGCTTTCAACAGCTTGTTCCTCATGGCAAACTCTCCCCTCAATATGATTAAGTTAATTATAATGTTATAGACACCTTATGTCAATACAAACGTGGCTTTTAGGCGCGTTTATTGCAAGAAAGGTATTGACATTGTAGAAATGAAATATTACAATTAACTTAAATTATAGAAGAAGGTATTGTTATGAAGTATAGCGCTTTGAAAATACTGTCCATGTGCCTGTTGTTCGCCCTGGTCGTCGGCGCATGCATGCCCGGCTTTGCCGAGGATGACAAACCGGCCCTGATCACCGGCAGCGGCATCCTCTGGGTCGGTTCGGGCCGATGCCCCGTCGTCGCAATCAACCTGCCCGCGAACGCGAAGTCGTTTTCCGTCACATCCAGCAAGCCGGGCGTCCTCAAGGTGGGCAAGCAGAAGGGCTTCGGGCCCTATGGCTGGTGGATGGAGCCCTTGAAGCCTGGCAAGGCGAAGATCACCCTCAAGTACAAGACCGGGGGCAAGATCAAGTCGGTCTCCGCCACCTTCCAGGTCAAGAACTATCCCGCCCCCTTCGAATACATCAAGATCAACGGCAAGAAGGCCGGCCTGAAGAAGGGCCAGTCCAACCTCTTCCTGGAGGGGTACAGCAAGAATGCGATCACGATCAACTTCAAGCTCAGGAGCGGCTGGAAGGCCACCGGGCTGGGCGGCGATCGGATCAAGGGCGAAGAATGGAAGGAATGCACGTGGAAGAAAAACAAGGCCCTCAGCCTGAAGGGGTACGACGCCGCCGACCTGATCATCGACCTCAAGAACACCAGCACTGGCGCGACGTGCAGCTTTGAGATCGTCGTTACACGCTGAGCGCGAGGCACACGCCGCCGCGACTGAATCATCATGCGGTAAACCGCGCCACCATGAATGAACACGGTCGTAGGGGCGATTTCCAATTGTCCGCGGGCGCTCGGAGAGCATCCCTACGAAGTATGTTAACAGTAAGGTCAACGGCAAGAAGGTCGACCTGAAGAAGAACAAGTTTGAGTTCTACAGCAGGAATTACAAAAAGAAGACCTTCACCGTCAGCTTCAAGCTGAACGCCGGCTGGAAGCTGGATTCCAATCCCTGCCCCGGTGCCTACTGGATCGGCGACGATTTCGGCGACGGCATCAAATGGAAGAACGGCAAGAGCTTCAAGCTACCCGCTGAATATGACCGGCTGTGTGCGGCCATCGACATCGTGAACAAGAACACCGGAGATTTCTTCAACTACGAGGTCTGGTTCACCAAATAGATCAAGTCCATGAAAAACGGCGCGTTCCCAGGCGGAAGCGCCGTTTTTCATGGCTGTCAATGTAAAGAACAGGAAATATCCTGCGCCAAGTGCTTGATTTTATCGCTTTATCGCAGTATCATAAATGAAAGCAAATCCCGCATTACTTGCAGATTGGAGCGATCGACATGCTGAATATCCGCGTTGAAAAAACCACTGCCCCCAAGGCGAAGCCGGCGCCCGGCCAGAAGCTGGGCTTTGGCCATATCTTCACCGACCACATGTTCATCATGGACTATACCGAGGGCAAGGGCTGGCATGACGCGCGCATCGTGCCCTATCAGAAGATCGAGCTGGACCCCTCCGCCATGGTGTTCCACTACGGCCAGACCATGTTCGAGGGCCTGAAGGCCTATCGCGGCGCGAACGGCGAGGCCTACCTGTTCCGGCCGGACATGAACGCCAAGCGGGCCAACAATTCCAACGACCGCCTGTGCATCCCCCGGATCCCCGAGGAGGACTTCGTGCAGGCCATCAAGGAGGTCGTGGCCATCGACAAGGACTGGATCCCCACCGAGCCGGGCACCAGCCTGTACATCCGCCCGTTCATCATCGCCACCGACGAGTTCCTGGGCGTGGCCCCCTCCAAGACCTACCTGTTCATCGTCATCCTCAGCCCCTCCGGCGCCTACTACGAGAGCGGCCTGGCCCCCGTGGGCATCTGGATCGAGGACGAGTACGTGCGCGCCGTGCGCGGTGGCATCGGCTTTGCCAAGACCGGCGGCAACTACGCCGCGTCCCTGATCGCCCAGGTGAAGGCCCATGACGGCGGCTATTCCCAGGTGCTGTGGCTGGACGGCGTGGAGCGCAAGTACATCGAAGAGGTCGGCGCGATGAACATCATGTTCAAGATCGACGGCAAGATCGTCACCCCGATGCTCAACGGCTCCATACTGCCCGGCATCACCCGCAACAGCGTGCTGCACCTGTGCCGCCACTGGGGCATGGAGGTCGAGGAGCGCAAGGTCTCCGTGGACGAGCTGATCGAGGCCCAGAAGTCCGGCAAGCTGGAGGAGGTCTTCGGCACCGGCACCGCCGCCGTCATCAGCCCCGTGGGCAAGCTGCGCTACATGGACGAGGTCATGACCATCGGCGATGGCAGCATCGGCCCGGTGACCCAGAAGCTGTATGACACCATCACCGGCATCCAGACCGGCAAGATCGCCGACGAGTTCGGCTGGCGGGTGCGCGCGGACGCGTAATCTGTGTTAAATTCATAATACCTCTTGACCCTGACCATGCGTCAGGGTCTATTCTGTCTGTGGAGGTGGTTGCATGTTGACTGTGGGAGAGGTCAGCGCCCTGACCGGCGTGAGCATTCGGACGCTGCACCATTATGACCGCATCGGGCTTCTGCCACCGTCGGCGGTGTCAGAAGCGGGGTATCGGCTGTACGACGATTCCAGTTTGGAACGACTTTCTGCCATACTGATCTTCAGGGAGCTCCAATTTCCGCTGAAGGACATCCGCGCCATATTGGACAGCCCGGTCTATGAGCGCAACCGAGCCCTGGACCAGCAGATTGAACTGCTCCGGCTGAAGGCGGAGCATTTGAACAATCTGATCGACCTGGCCAGGGGCATCAAGCTATTGGGGGTGAAGTATTTGAATTTTACAGCGTTTGACACACAGAAGATCGACGAATACGCCCGGCAGGCGAAGGCCAGCTATGGGCAGACCCCGGAGTATCAGGAGTACCTGCAGAAGTCCGCGGGGCGCACGTGGGAGGAAGAGCGCCGCCTCGGGGAGGAATTGATGGCCCTGCTGGCGGAGTTTGGCAAAATGCTGGACATGGACCCGGCGGGCGAAATCCCCCAGGCTCAGGTGGCGAAGGTGAAGGCGTTCATTACCGAAAACATGTACACCTGCTCCGACGGGATATTGCAGGACCTGGGCCGCATGTATGCCGGGGTGGACAGCATGCGCGGGAACATCGACGCCGCCGGCGGCCCCGGCACGGCGGAATACGCGCACCGGGCCATCGAGGCCTGGTGCGCGGGTAAGCATTGACTAATCAAAATCTGCGTGATAAACTATCGGCATTCAGGGAATATTATCCATGGAGGTGCTTTTATGGAATTCAAGGGTTCAAGGACCGAGGCCAACCTGATGGCGGCCTTCGCGGGGGAATCCCAGGCCCGCAACAAGTACGATTACTATGCTTCCCAGGCCAAGAAGGACGGCTATGTGCAGATCGCCGCAATCTTCGAGGAGACCGCGAAGAACGAGAAGGAGCACGCGAAAATGTGGTTCAAGCTGCTCCACGGCGGCAAGGTGCCCACCACCACGGTCAACCTGAAGGATGCCGCCGACGGCGAGAACTTCGAGTGGACCGACATGTACAGGAAGTTCGCCGAGGAGGCCCGGGCGGAGGGCTTTGAGGACATCGCGAAACAGTTCGAGGGCGTCGCGGCCATCGAGAAGGAGCACGAGGAGCGCTACCGCAAGCTGCTCAGCAACATCGAAGGCGGCCTGGTGTTCAGCCGCGAGGGCGACATGATCTGGCAGTGCAGCAATTGCGGCCACATCCATATCGGCAAGCAGGCTCCTGAGGTCTGCCCGGTGTGCAACCATCCCCAGAGCTATTTCCAGATCAAGGCGGAAAACTATTGATTCAGATCATATGGGTGGGGGCGTTTCCCTTCAGGGAAACGCCCCCACCCATATTTGCGGAAGTTATACCGCCGCCTTTCGGACCGTGCCCTTCAGGAACGGCGACAGTGGCTTGTAGATGATGAAGGTGATCACCACGCTGATCAGGCCCTTGACGAAGGTGAAGGGGCAGTTGAACCAGATCAGCGCCTGCCACAGGTTCTGCACCTTCGGGTTGATGGCCTGGTACATGCCGATGATGGCCTCCATGGGCATGAAGGCGGTGTAGATGGGGTAGACCACGTAGTAGTTCACGAAGATGCTGACCACCGCCATGGTGGCCGCGCCCACCAGCGAGCCGATCAGCGCGCCCTTGCGGGTGCGGTTCTTCTTGTAGATCAGGCCGGCGGGCACCACAAACAGCACGCCCAGCAGGAAGTTGCACAGCGTGCCCACGCCGCCGGAGGAACTCTTCATCAGGCTGACCAGGTTCTTCACCAGGCACACCGCCGCGCCGGCCAGCGGGCCGTAGGCGAAGGCGCCGATCAGAGCGGGCAGCTCGGCCAGGTCCAGCTTGATGAACGAGGGCATCAGCGGCACCGGAAAGGCCAGGAACATCAGCACCACGGAAACCGCGGCCAGCATCGCGGTGCCCACCAGCTTGCGGGTCTTGGAAACGGTTGTCATCATCAAATACCTCCTGTCAAAAAGAACGCGCCCGCGGGATTAGTCCCGGGGCGTGGACATCTTCTGCACAGGCGCTTTGATTGCGTCGTCTTCTTCCATCCAGACTGTACTGTCGGTACCGGAATTGCGCCGGTTCATGCCGCTAAAGCGGCTCGCGGACTTTACCGCCGGTCGGGAATTGCACCCTGCCCCGAAGACCGGATCATGCGATCCATGTATGTTATACTGCTTTAACGCAGCATTGTCAATTATGGATATGTAAATTCTGATTTGTCGCTCCCCGACAAATCAGAATTTACCCCTCCGCCGCCGGCATGATGACCCTGATTCGCGTCCCCAGCTCCTGCCGGCTGATGACCTCGAAGTGGCCGGCGTGGCGTTCGATGATCCAGCGGGCGATGGACAGGCCCAGGCCGGTGCCGCCGCTGGCCCGGGCGCGGGCGGGGTCGGCGCGGAAAAAGCGGTCGAAGATGCGGGGCACGTCTTCCTCGGCGATGCCGATGCCGCCGTCCTGTACCTCGAAAAAGGCGTGGCCTTCGGCCATGCCCGCCGACAGGCGGATGGAGCCGCCCTCGGGGGTGTAGCGCACGGCGTTGTCCACCAGGATGCGGACGGCCTGCTTGATCAGGGCGGGGTCGGCGTTGACCGGCGCGGGCTCCAGACGTCCCTGTCGCCATTCGTGGGCCTCGTCGATCATCCGGTATTCCTCCAGCACCTCGCCCATCAGCCCGGAGAGGTCCATGGGCTCCGGGTTCAGCTGCTGGCGACCGCTGTCGCCCCGGGCCAGGAACAGCAGCTGCTCCACCAGGGTCTTCATGTGTTCGGTCTCGGTCTTGATGGCCGCGATGGACTCCTCCAGCACCTTCTCGTCGTCCTTGCCCCAGCGGTCCAGCATACGAACATAGCCCTGGATCACGGCGATGGGCGTGCGCAGCTCGTGGGAGGCGTCGGAGACGAACTGGGCCTGCTGGCGATAGGCGGCGTGCATGCGGGCGAGCATGCTGTTGATGGCCTCCTCCAGTCCCTGAAGGTCCTTGTCGCCGGTGGACAGCCTGTCGCCGATGTCGATCTGGCCGATGGCCTCCTCCAGGTCGTGGAACTTCGCCTCGTCCACGCCGGCGTCAGATTGCATCATGCGCTCCTGCTGGGCGCGCTCCGCCGCCCGCCGGGCCCCGCTTTCATCAGTCAGGCGCTGGGCGGCCTGGGCGATCTTGTCCAGGGGCTTCAAAAGCCGCCGCGCCCCCCTGGCACTGCCGAAGAAGCCCAGCAGCCAGCAAACGCCTTCAAAGATCAGCAGCGGACGGCCAAAGAGCACCACCAGCCGAACAAATGCCGCCAGGGGGACCCCGTGGGCCTCGCCGTTCCAGGTGAAGCGGTAGACCAGGCTCTCAAGCGCCGAGAGGCCCGAGAGGCCCTCGTCCATCGTCAGCGTTCGGGGAATATCCCAGCCGGCGAACGCGCCGGTGACCGCCGTCTCATGGGCATACAGATACGCCGCCAGCGCTGCGACCAGCGCCAGCAGGTTCAGTATGATGATCTGCCACAGCTTCTTCCACTGCCACGAGCGCTGGATGCGCCGGGCGATGGAGTTGAAGCGGCGGTTGGCGTTCATTGCTTTCATTCTACCCTCAACACGTAGCCCACGCCGCGAACGGTGTGGATCAGCTTGACGCCGTACACGTCGTCGATCTTGCCCCGCAGGTAGCGCACGTACACGTCCACGATGTTGGTCTCGCCCATGTAGTCATAGCCCCAGACCCGCTCCATCAGCGAGCTGCGGCTCATGACGATGCCCTGGTTTTCCATCAGCACCTTCAAAAGCGTGAATTCCCGGTGGGTCAGCTCGATGGGGTGGCCGTTCCCTAAAGGACTAGCTTCGCGTCGCCAGGCGGCGGTGTAGCGGTCGGCGTCCAGGGTCAGCGGCCCGGCGGTCAGCACGTGGCTTTCCGGCTGGCGGCGGTTGCCTTTGCGCAGTGCCGCGCGGATGCGGGCCAGCAGCTCCTCGATCTCGAAGGGCTTGGTGATGTAGTCCCCCGCGCCCATGTCCAGGCCGGTGACCTTGTCCATCACCGAATCCCGGGCGGTGAGCATAATCACCGGGGTGTCCACCGTGCGGCGGGCCCGGCGCAGCACCTCCAACCCGTTCAGCCCCGGCAGCATGATGTCCAGCAGCGCCAGGTCGTAGGCGCCGCTCTCCAGCTTTTCCAGGCCGTCCCGCCCGTCGGGGGACTTCTCTACCTGGTAGCCCTCGTGCACCAGCTCCAGCTCCACGAACCGCGCCAGGCTCGCCTCGTCCTCGATGATCAGGATTTTTTCGGGCATGGGGATGACCTCCTTGGTAGATTCTGATTTGTCGGGCTGACGCCAAGGCAATAGGGAATAGGGAATAGGCAATAGGAATGGCGGCTGCCGCGTACATATCGATACCGTGCGTGTCTTCCTAAGGGATTAACTACGCGTCTCAGCAGCGACATGTAGTTTATTCCTTCAGTGCGGCGTCTGCGCTGTCGTTACAGGCTTTTGGGGGATTCCAGGCTTCTCTTTCTTCGCAGGTAACTGTTCAGTCCACCCCGAATAATGCCCCAACAGCGTTACCCCGGAAGGCCGCAACGATGGCATCAAAACAAGAGACGCCATGAAGAGCCGCCGAGGAAATAAAGCTGAGAACACACGCGAAATCATCTGCGCCAGA
>JAFRJF010000278.1 GCA_017432405.1 Clostridia bacterium
CAGGTGGGGCTTCAACACGTCGACGCCCTTCTTCATGGCCTTGGCGGCCACCAGCATCTCGGGCACGAAGATCTCGTTCCTGGAGAAGCGATCGCCGACCACGCTCATGGCCGCGATCATGGTGTTCAGGATATCGGCGGCGGCGATGCCGTCGTCCAGGGCCTCGTTCACCGCGCCGGGGACCAGGCGGGTCTTGCCGTTGCATACCAATTCATGGATGTTTTCAAGCGTCATGGGGAAAATCTCCTTTCAGATGCACATGTGTCGCAGTGCTGTCCGGGTGATACGCAGTGTGGCGGCGCAGGGCCGACGTCAGAACATGATGCTGATTGGCAAACGGGCGGCGTCGATATCTGCCTGCCTGTGGCCGAACTTTTCACAGTTGTACTTGTCGATGGCATCCCAAAGTCCCTTATAGGTGCCCTCATACAGACTGCCCGGACCGCCTTGGGTGATGCAGGGAATGAAGTACTTGCCGTCGGCAGCTGCGCCACAGGTGTTGATGGCGTTAAGGGCTGCCTTCTCGCAGTCGGCATAGGTCCAGCCCTCGAAATCCACCTGCTTGTTGTCGATCTCACCCATAAAGGTCATTTTGCCGCCATACTGCTTGATCAACTCCGGCACGTTGTTGGTGTGCATGCAGCCCTGCCACACGTCTATACCCATCTCGATCATGATGGGAACCAGGTTGGCGCAATAGCTGTCGGAGTGATGGAAGATAAACTCTACGCCGTGGCTGTGGTAGTAGCCGTAGATCTGCTTATAGGCATCCAGGAAGAAATCTTCGAAAACCGCAGGGCGCATAAATGAATTGCGCTCACTGCCAAAGTCATCATGGTGGAAGATGGCATCGGGATGCAGGTTTGAGCAGATGCCCTCGGCCAGCTCCAGCTCCCAGTCGGTGAGGTACTTGATCAGGTCGTGCATCTCATCCGGGTACTCCATGTAGTTCATAAGGGCTTCTTCCATGCTGCACAGGTGATGGGTCTGCTCAAAAAGCCCGGGAGCGATAAAAGTCGCCTTATAGGCCTTTGTGCCGTCTACGGCGGCATACATGTCCTTGGCGATATTCCACAGCTCATCCGGGAATTTCAGTGACGGTGCGTGCACGTAATCCTGCCAATGCTCGATATCCTTGACGACGATCTTGTCAGGCGTATGCACCGGAAACGCGCCAGGCACATTGGTTGGAAACGAGTTCGTGACGCCCCAGGCGTTCACCGAATCCGGGTCTCCCTTCTTCATCAGGGGAGATGCCAGCAGGAACGGATGGAACAGCAGGGCAATGCCCTCGTACTGATTGACAATGCGATCGGGATTGCCGCCCCGAATGACTTCGCGCATATTCTCCTTTGCAGTCAACATGTTAGAACCCCTCCTTTACATGTGTTGCTTCCTCATAATTAAGTAAGTAACTGGCACTTTGAAATGCCGCCCTCATGTAAATATATAGTAACATTTAAAAGCATTTCTTGTCAATGAATCCATGAAAACAAATATTTTTTCCACGATTTGAGTGATTATACACTCTAAAATCCTCATTTTTGAGGATTCGAACAAGTGATTGAAAAGATGTAAGACTATTATCAGTTCCTTTTCTTGAAGCGGCTGCTTCTCGAGCAAACGGAAAAGCTTACTTTGAACCTATAAACCTATACCCTATTCCCTTTACGGTTTCAATCCATCCAGCTCTGCGTGATAAGACTGCCTTTTTATCTGATTTGTTTTCCCTGTATTTTATGCAAACAATTAATCTATTTGGGCTTGCATCGTCGCCCGTTTTGCGCTATAAAAAAGAGAACAGGTGTAAATTTTTGATATCGACAATGGAAGGCCGACGCTGGGGCGCGGATTCAGGGAGTATCGGATGAGGAAGCCGGACAAGACGGTTTTGGAGCAGACGGCGCATGTCGCGCTGGGCGTGGCGGCGCTGGTGGCGGTGATGTTGATCGTCTATGCCGCCATCGGCAGGCTGAAGCCGCCGGTCGTCTGCGGGGCGCTCTACGCCGGGACCCTGGGCATCGCGAACTTCTTCGTGATGGGCATGATGGTGCAGAATGTTGCGGACCGCATGGCCGAGCGCCAGCGCACCGAACAGGAGATCGCGGACCTGAGCCTGCAAATGCAAAACCGCATGCGCCTTTCCTATAACGTGCGCATGATCGCGCTGTTCGCGCTGCTGGTGCTTGGCATCGCCGTGTTTCACTTCGATCCGCTGGCATCGATACTGGCAGCGCTGTTTCCCTCGGTCGTGATAAGGGTACTGCAAATCCTGGAGGCAAAAAAGGCCCCCGAAACCAAAGGAAGTGACAATCCTTGAACCAGGAATTTACCGTAACCGGCGCGAAGGTGCTGTTTGAGATCCCGGTATTGGGCGGCATCACCATCACCGAGACGGTGGTGAACACCTGGATCGTCATGGCGGTCATCGTGGGGCTGTGCCTGTTTTTGACCAGCGGGTTGCAGGTGCACTGCCGCACAAAGCGCCAGGTCGTCGCGGAGTTCATCGTCAACAAGGTCAACGGCATGGTGGGCGAGAACATGGGCGAGCACTTTTTGCAGGTGGGCTACGCGCCGCTGATCGCATCGGTCATGGGCCTGTCGGCACTGGGTTCCCTGTCCGGCATGGTGGGCCTGTACGCCCCGACCTCCGATCTCAACACGCTGCTGGCCTGGTCACTGGTGGTGTTTGTGCTGATCACCTACAACAAGTTCCGCGCCGGCGGCCCCGTGGGCTATATCAAGGGCTATTTCCAGCCCATACCGGTGCTGCTGCCCTTCAACATCATCTCAGAGGTGGCGACGCCCATGTCCATGGCGTTCCGTCACTTTGGCAACATCGCATCGGGCACCGTCATCATGGGCCTGCTGAGGTGGGCGCTGGCCAACCTGTCCTATGTGATCTTCTCGAAGCTCCCGGGCGCGCTGGGCCGTGTGCTCGGCCAGATTCCCATTCTGCAGGTGGGCATTCCGGCGGTCTTCTCGATCTACTTCGATATCTTTTCCGCACTCCTTCAGGCGTTCATCTTCTGCATGCTGATGATGATGAACATCAGCGCTGCCGCAGAGGAATGACATACAATAAATAATAATCATTGGGAGGTTATTTCAATGAATGAGCAACTGTGGACCAAAGCAATCGTAATGGGTTCCTCGGCCATCGGCGCCGGCCTGGCGATGATCGCCGGCATCGGCCCCGGCATCGGCGAGGGCTACGCCGTCGGCAAGGCCTGCGAGGCCATCGGCCGCCAGCCCGAGTGCAAGGGCACCGTGCAGTCCACCATGCTGCTGGGCTGCGCCGTCGCTGAGACCACCGGTATCTACGGTTTCATCGTCGCCCTGCTGCTGATGTTCGCCAATCCCTTTATCGGCAAGCTGTAATTTCCCTTTATCTTTGAGACGCGATCATTTCTCGGAGGTAAAAAAGTGAAAGTACTGGAGTTTATCTCGATCGATGCCTGGACCATCATCTTCCAGATCTGCAACCTGCTGATCCTGCTGCTGCTGGTTCGGAAGTTCCTCTGGAAGCGCGTGATGGCGGTGCTGGAGGCGCGTCAGAAGGAGATCGACGGCATCTACGACGCCGCGGGCAAGGATCGCCGCGAGGCCGCACAGCTGAAGGAGGATTATACCGAGCGCATGAGCAGCGCCCGGGAGGAGGCCGACCGGCTGGTGAAGAACGCGGTGGACACCGCCCACAGCCGGGGCGAGGGCATCGTGAACGAGGCCAAGGCCGAGGCCGCCCATATCAAGCAGAAGGCGGAGCGGGACATCGAGCAGGAGAAGCACAAGGCCTATTCCGAGCTGATGGGCGAGATCTCCGGCATGGCGGCGGACATCGCCGGGCGCATGGTGGAGCGCGAGATCAACGCGGACGACCATCGTCAGCTGGTGGAAGAATTCATCAAAAGTGCAGGTGAAGCGTCGTGACGGGCCTGGCGAGGGAATACGGCGAGGGCCTTTACGAGCTGGCGCGGGATGAAGACCTCGGCCTGCTGATCTTTGAGCAGCTGGACGACATCAGCGCGATCCTGAAGGCGCAGCCCCGGTTCATACGGCTGCTGTGTTCGCGCGCCGTCGAGCGCGGCGTCCGTCTGAAGATCATCGACGACACCTTCGGCAACCGCGTGCACCCGTATGTCACCAACTTCATGAAGCTGCTGGTGGAGAAGGAGCATTTTGACGCCTTTCTTATGTGCGCCGAGTGGTTTCACCAGCGCTTCAACGACGACAGCGGCATCGTGGAGGCTTTCGTGACCAGCGCCGTGGCGCTGAACGAGGACGAGCTGTCCGCGCTGCGGGTGCGGCTGGCCCATATCTCCGGTCGCCAGGTGAAGCTGATCACGGCGGTGGACCCGGCGTTGATCGGCGGCGTGCGCGTGGAGATGGACGGCAGGCGCTATGACAACACGATTCAAGACAGGCTCGGCAGGCTCAAGCGCAGCCTGACCCAGGCGCTGTAGGAAAGAGGGCAAGCAGATGCAGCTCAGACCTGAAGAAATATCCAAGATCATCAAGGATCAGATCAAGCATTACGACAACCAGATCATACAAACCGACGTCGGTACGGTTTTGATGGTGGGCGATGGCATCGCGCGGGTATCCGGGCTGGAGAACTGCATGGCCAACGAGCTGGTGCGCTTTTCCAACGGCACCCTTGGCATGGCGCTGAACCTGGAGGAGAACTCCGTGGCCGTGGTCATGCTGGGCGACGACGCCGACATCAAGGAGGGCGACACGGTGGAGCGCACCCGCGAGGTGGTCTCCGTACCCGTGGGCGAGGCGCTGATCGGCCGCGTCGTGGACGCGCTGGGCCAGCCCATCGACGGCAAGGGCCCCATCGCCGCCCAGGGCGAGCGCCGCATCGAGAACCCGGCTCCCGGCATCATCGAGCGCAAGAGCGTGTCGGTGCCGCTGCAGACGGGCATCAAGGCCATCGACAGCATGATCCCCATCGGTCGCGGCCAGCGCGAGCTGATCATCGGCGACCGCCAGACCGGCAAGACCACCATCGCCGTGGACACCATCATCAACCAGAAGGGCAAGGACTGCCTGTGCATCTACGTGGCCATCGGGCAGAAGCGCTCGACGGTGGCCCAGGTGGTGGAAAGCCTGACCCAGGCCGGGGCGATGGACTACACCATCGTGGTCTCCGCCACCGCGTCGGAGCTTGCGCCGCTTCAGTACATCGCGCCCTATTCCGGCTGCGCCATGGGCGAGTACTTCATGGCCCAGGGCAAGGACGTGCTGATCGTGTACGACGACCTGTCCAAGCACGCCGTGGCCTATCGCGCGCTGTCGCTGCTGATTCGCCGCCCGCCGGGACGCGAGGCTTATCCGGGCGACGTTTTCTACCTGCACAGCCGCCTGCTGGAGCGGGCCGCGCGGGTCGCGCCGGAGTATGGCGGGGGGTCGATTACGGCGCTGCCCATCATCGAGACGCAGGCGGGCGACGTCTCCGCCTACATTCCCACCAACGTCATATCGATCACCGACGGCCAGATCTTCCTGGAGACCGAGCTGTTCCACGCCGGCATCATGCCCGCCGTGAACCCCGGCATCTCCGTCTCCCGCGTGGGCGGCAACGCCCAGATCAAGGCCATGAAGAAGGTCTCGGGCACGCTGAAGCTGCTCTACAGCCAGTATCGCGAGCTGCAGAGCTTTGCACAGTTCGGCTCCGACCTGGACGACGACACCCGGGCCCGCCTGGGCCAGGGCGAGCGCATCGTTGCCGTGCTGAAGCAGAACCACAACGCCCCCGTGTCCGTGGAGCATCAGGTCTGCATACTCTACGCGGTCATCCACGACTACCTGAAGGACGTGCCGGTGGAGCTGATCAACGAGTACGAAACCACCCTCTACGAGCGCCTGGACGCCCAGCACGCCGACATGCTCAGGACCATCCGCGAAACCGGCGACCTGAGCAAGGAGACGGAAAACCAGCTGAAGGCCGCCATACAGGCCTTTACCGCCGATTTCCTGAAGCTGCACACGGATAAGGAGTGATACCATGGCCGGAGCATCGATGAAGGATATCAAGCTGCGGATCCGAAGCGTGGAAAGCACGATGCAGATCACGAAGGCGATGCAGCTGGTGGCCTCATCCAAGCTGAGGGGTGCCCGCGCCCGCATGGAGGCCAGCAAGCCCTACATGAAGGTGGCCCGGACTGCGGTGTGGGACATCGCGCTGCACAACACCGGCGCGCAGAGCCATTACGTCATTCCCCGCCAGATCAGCCAGCGCTGCTACATCGTCATCGCGGGCGACCGCGGCCTGGCGGGCAGCTACAATGCCAACATGTTCAAGCGCATCGAGTGGGACAGCCGTGACGCCGCGTGCTGCGTCATTCCCATCGGGCGCAAGGCCATCGAGTACTACGCCCACAGCAGGATGCCCATCGTCACCAGCGTGGAGAAGGTCGAGGGGCTGAGCCTGGAGGCCTGCGGCAACATCGCCAGGCGGATCCTGGAGAGCTACGACGCGGGGGAGTACGACGAGATCGTGCTGGCCTATACCAGCTTCGTCTCGGTGCTGCTTCAAAAGACCAAGCTGAAGCCGCTGCTGCCCCTGGACGCCAGGGACGCCCCCGAGCGCACCGGCAAGCAGATGCTGTGCGAGCCCGGCGCGGACACGCTGCTGAAGGAATTCCTGCCCCAATACCTTGCGGGGCTGATCTACTCCGCCGCCTGCGATTCCTTCGCCAGCGAGCAGGCCGCGCGCCGCGTGGCCATGGATTCGGCCACCAAGAACGCGGGCGAGATGATCGAGGATCTCAGCCTGCGCTACAATCGCGCCAGGCAGAGCTCCATCACCCAGGAGCTCACCGAGATCGTCGCCGGCGCCGAGCATTAAAAATGCCATAGTAAACAGGGAGACGAGTGAATGGATAAGCATAATATCGGAACCGTCGTGCAGGTCATCGGCCCGGTGCTGGATATCCGCTTTGCGGACGGCGAGCTGCCCAACCTGCTCTCGGCCATTGAAATTCAGAACGGAGACCGCAAGGTGACCGCCGAGGTGGCCCAGCACATCGGCGACAACGTGGTGCGCTGCATCGCCATGTCCAGCACCGACGGCCTGCGCCGGGGCATCGAGGCCGTGAACACCGGCGGTCCCATCACCGTGCCCGTGGGCGACTGCTGCCTGGGCAGGGTGTTCAACCTGCTGGGCGAGCCCGTGGACAACAAGCCCGCCCCCGAGGCGAAGGAGCGCTGGCCCATCCACCGTCCCGCCCCCGCCTATGACGAGCAGGAGGGCACCACGGAGATCCTGGAGACCGGCATCAAGGTCGTCGACCTGATCGCGCCCTACGCCAAGGGCGGCAAGATCGGCCTGTTCGGCGGCGCGGGCGTCGGCAAGACGGTCATCATCATGGAGCTGATCAACAACATCGCCAAGCAGCACGGCGGCCTGTCCGTGTTCGCCGGCGTTGGCGAGCGCACCCGCGAGGGCAACGACCTGTACAACGAGATGCAGGAGAGCGGCGTCATCAACAAGACCGCGCTGGTCTACGGCCAGATGAACGAGCCGCCGGGAGCCAGGATGCGCGTGGGCCTGTCGGGGCTGACGATGGCCGAGTACTTCCGCGACCGGGAGAACCAGGACGTGCTGCTGTTCATCGACAACATCTTCCGCTTCACCCAGGCGGGCTCCGAGGTTTCGGCGCTGCTGGGCCGCATGCCCAGCGCCGTGGGCTACCAGCCGACGCTGGCCACCGAGATGGGCGCGCTGCAGGAGCGCATCACCTCCACCAAGAAGGGCTCCATCACCTCCGTGCAGGCGGTCTACGTGCCCGCGGACGACCTGACGGACCCGGCCCCGGCCACCACCTTTGCCCACCTGGACGCCACCACGGTGCTGAGCCGCTCCATCGCGTCCCTGGGCATCTATCCCGCCGTGGACCCGCTGGATTCCACCAGCCGCATACTGACCCCCGAGATCGTGGGCAGGGAGCACTACGACGTGGCCCGCAGGGTGCAGAGCATCCTCCAGCGCTACAAGGAGCTGCAGGACATCATCGCCATCATGGGCATGGACGAGCTTTCCGACGAGGACAAGCAGATCGTCGCCCGCGCCCGCAAGGTGCAGCGCTTCCTGAGCCAGCCCTTCCACGTGGCCGAGCAGTTCACCGGCATGGAGGGCCGCTATGTGCCGCTGAAGGAGACCATCCGAGGCTTCAGGGAGATCATCGACGGCGAACACGACGACCTGCCGGAGAGCGCGTTCCTGTTCGTCGGCACCATCGACGAGGCCGTAGAAAAAGCAAAGCGAGGCGAGTGACCCATGGCGCTGCTGATCCACCTGAAGATCGTCACCCCCGAGGGCAAGTATTACGACGACGACGCCCAGCGGGTCATGGTGCGCACCACCGGCGGCGACGTGGCCATACTGCCGCGCCACATCGACTATTCCGCCGCGCTGGCCGAGTCGGGGAACGCCCGCGTGACCGAGCCCGACGGCAGGGTCCGCCGCGGAGAGTTCCAGGGCGGCCTGCTGCACGTCTCCAGTGACGATGTGCAGGTGATCACCAATCGCTTCCACTGGATAGACGAATAGCGCGATCGCCTCATTGAACTGTACCACGCTCGGCGGGAACATCCGCTGATTCGTATTTTTCCCGGCCTCGAATCGAACAGATCCTTCGCTTCGCCCCGAATGACGCGTTTCTCTGTAGTTGTCATCCTGAGCGAAGCGAAGGATCTTCTATTTATATAGGGGGCAGGTATCTATTCAGAAAGGCAACTACTGATTTGTCGGGGAGAAGACAGCGGTCCCAAAAGTAGCCTTCCCCTTCAGGGGAAGGTGGATTTCGGTGAAAACGCTTGCGTTTTTGCCGAAAGACGGATGAGGTCGTTCTCCTGAGAGGAAACACCTAAACTATCGTTACCGCGGGGGGACCGACCTCATCCGACCCGGCCTAACGGCCGGCCCACCTTCCCCTGAACCGCTCCCTTCGGTCGCTGGGGAAGGCTTTGGATTGCGCTACCAGCCATTCCTATCTACTTGTTATCTCCCCGACAAATCAGTATTTGCACGCGCAACCGGCCCGTCATTGCCCCTTTTCGTAGCGGCTTCTGTCGATCGTATCCAGTACGCAGGAGGCTTCGATCTGTTCGAGGATGTAGTAGAATTCACATCCGCCGCAGGCGATGTTGGTCGTAAAGACCTTGTAGATGACATAGAGTCCCACATATTCCAACGGAAACCCCAGGGCGGCGAAGAGGATCGTCCATGCGGCGGTGATCCCGGAGGACGCGATTGAGAGCTCCAGCACCGTCAGGATCAGGACGAGAAGGAAGCTCTGGGAGATGGGCATGCCCATGGCCTTGGCGATCAGGAACGGCGGAATGACCAGGTGGATCGTGGTCCTCGGCTTGAACATGGCGTGGCTCATGGGGATCCAAAAATCCGAAAATATCTATTTTATCACATGAGAGCACTGCCGTAAAGATTATTATATTAATGATATCCTGCCACAAAGCTGTGCTTATTTTGTCGAATGTATTTGGTTGAGAATAAACAGCGTGTTGGAGTATAATCAAACCTGATAAATATTACAAAAGTATTTCATTTGGCGGCCCTGCCAGATGTTACAAGGAAAAACAAAATGAACAAAATCGCGTTGGTGCCCGTCTATGTATTGCAACTTCGCGATGGAGGTTATGCGTATGAAGCGATTGCAGAGAATACTGTCGATGCTGCTGGCCACGGCCCTCGTGGCTTCCCTAGGGGGCTTTGCCGGCGCTGAGAATATAGATCAGGCAGAACAGAAGCAGCCGATTCAGGCGGATATACTGTCGCTGATGCGCTCGGAGAGCGCGCCGAAGAGCACCACCATCCACCTCGACGTCGATGTTCCCGAGGATCAGGCCGCCCAGCAGCGGACCTTTAACCAGGAGCTGATCAGCAGCAGGGGCGACGTGCTGAACGTCGAATTCAGGTTTACGGTCAGGGGTGCCGCCATGGGCGAGGGCCAGTGGGCCACCGTCGAACAGTGGCTGAAGCAGCTGGTGCTGGGATCGGTGCAGTACGTCCAGGCGGATTCCGAATCCCTGGCCCACGTGATCTACGACGGCTATCGCGCCCAGCGCGTCGCCGCCGTGCCCGGCGAGACCGGCATGCCCGCCTGGGCCAGCGAGGACCTGCTGCTCAATGACATCGTATGTACCGTGCCCTTCTATCCCGAGCTGGCCGTCGACGTCAACGGCGACGCCACCCGGCGGCTTCAGCAGAAGCTGATCGACCTGGGCTACCTCACGGGCAGAGCGGACGGCTATTACGGAGAAAACACGAAGGACGCGGTGATGCGGCTGGAGACATACGTGCGCCAGCTGGAGCAGGACGAGATCGACGCCGCCCTGGGCATCACGCCCACGCCGACGCCCGAGGCGACCCCTGCGCCGGAGGACGGCGCTGACGAGACCGGGGCGACGGCGGAGCCCACCGTCAATCCCGGCCCGACGCCGATGACCGTCGTGGACGGCGTTGCGGACGGCCTGCTGCAGGCCTACCTGTACAGCGACGACTTCAGGCTGGCGCGGAAGGACCTGGGCATGGGCGACGAGGGCAGCGACGTCAGTCGCCTGCAGACCCGCTTGAACGGGCTGGGCTACACCACCGACGCCGCGGACGGCATCTACGGCAGCGGCACGGCCCGCGCGCTGCAGATATTCCAGCACTACAACGGGCTGGACCAGACCGGCATCGCCGACGGCGCCACCCAGGCGGCGTTGTTCTCCGGCGAGGCCAAGGCCCCGGACAACGCCATGCTGACCGTCGGCTCCTCCGGCGAGGACGTCTCCAGGCTGCAGAAGCGACTGCGGGTGCTGGGCTTCGCGTCCATCGCCGTGGACGGCGGCTACGGCGCGTCCACCAAGGCCGGTGTGGAGAACCTGCAGCAGTATATGCAGCAGATGGAGGCGGAGACGCTGGCGGCGACGGCCGCGCCGGAGGGCACGGAGGAGCGCCCGCTGTCCGTCGTGGTCAACGGCGTGGCGGACCCGCTGCTGCTGGACGACTTCTACGCCGACAGCTTCCCGGCGGTGCCCGCCGAGATGTCCACCGGCTCCGAGGGCCGCGACGTGGTGCGCCTGCAGCGGCGGCTGAGCTGCCTGGAATACTACTACGACGGGCTGGACGGCCAGTACGGCTCCGGCACGGTCAAGGCGGTGTCTGACTTCCAGCGGCGCAACGACCTGCCCGAGACCGGCGTGGCGGACCGAAGCACCATGGCGGCGCTGTTCAATGAAAACGCCAAGAAGGCGCTGAAGCCCTACGTGCTGAAGGTGAGCGTGGCGGACCAGCGGGTCTATGCCTACGCCCCGGACCGCAATGGCGAATACACCGACCTGGTGCGCACGATGAAGTGCTCCACGGGCCGCAAGGGCACGCCCACGCCCACGGGTACCTTCACCGACACCGCGCCCGGCGCGCGCTGGCACTTCTTCAAGAAGTTCAACTGCTGGGCCCAGTACGCCTTCTATATCCAGGGGGACATCATGTTCCACTCGGTGCTGTACAGCCAGAAGGGCGGCAAGGTGACCCAGAGCTCGGTCAACCACCTGGGCAGCCGGGCCTCCCACGGCTGCGTCCGCCTGAGCGTGGAGGACGCCAAGTGGATCTGGAACAACTGCCCCAGCAACACGCGGGTCGAGGTGTACTAACGAACATCACGCAAAACGGGACCGTCCGCCGGACGGCCCCGTTTTGCGTGGGCTTTTAGATCACGTACAGCAATATGCACAGAAAATGCAGCAGGCTGCCGACGACCGTGAACACGTGGAAGGCGGTGTGGGCGTAGCGGCGCTTCTTGCCCACCAGGTACAGCGCCGCGCCGACGGTGTAGGCCAGCCCGCCTGAAAGCAGCAGCCAGAAGCCCGCGGGGGTGATCAGCCGGTAGATCAGGTCGATGCGCACCGCGATGGCCCAGCCCATCAGCAGGTAGCAGATCATCGAAAATTTGGCGTATTTCTTCAGGTCGATGGCGTTGAAGGTGATGCCCAGCGCCGCCAGCGCCCAGATGGCGCCGAACAGCACCCAGCCCAGCGCGGAGTTGTAGGGGCGTATGGCGCACAGGGCCATCGGGGTATAGGTGCCGGCAATCAGCAGGAAGATGCTGCAATGGTCCAGCACCTGCATCACCCGCTTGCCGTGCAGCCGGGGGCTCAGGCCATGATAGACGCTGGAAATGGCGTACAGCACCAGCATGCAGAAGGCGAATACGCACCCGCACACCACGCCCCAGGCGCTGTGATGCCGCGCGCCAAACACCGGGCAGAGCACCAGCGCCAATATCCCCAGCGCGCCGCCGAGGATGTGGGTGACCATGTTCCAGATCTCCTCGCCCCGGGTGTAATCGGGCAGCGCGCGTTCGGCCAGTGGAGTTCGTTTCATGGGTTACCTCCTGTTGAATGTCAGTTTAGACCTTCTTCAAGTCCTCGGGCATCGGGGTGGCTTCGGGGGCGTCGGGCAGGGGAGCGGTCAGCTGGCCGGAGAGGGTGAAGCTGAAGGGGGTGGCGGGGATGTCCAGCGTGGACGACACCTCGCCGGAGATCATGTCCAGCGCGACCAGGCTCGCGGACAGCGTGCCCGCGTAGCTGACCATGCCGCCCGCTTCGCTGACGCTGTCGATGGTGATGGAAAAGCCGGATCCGGCGGGGTAGACGCTGCCGTCCAGCACGCTCGAGAAATAATAGGTCTCCAGGCTGTCCCTGGATGCGATCAGCACTACGGAGCTTTCCTCGTTGGTCATGGCGGCGTATTCGGGCGTGATCACCATGCCGGCCCGGGCCGTCTCGGGGAAGGTGATGTACAGCTCGTAGAGCGTCTTTCCGTCCGCGCCGTAGGCGTAATAGGAGGCCTGCACAAGCCCGCCCTGGATCGAGGAATATTGGGGCGAGGCGTCGTAGGCCAGCCGGACGGTTTCGCCGTCTACCGCAATGGTTATGCCGTCGGAGGCATCGACGTCGCCCCGGGGCGGGGTATCGCTCCCCGGCTCGCCGGGCAGGTTGTCGAAAAGGCCGCCAAAGGGGGATTCGGCCAGCGCCATCGCGCCCAGTGCCATCAGCAGCGCGCACAATACGATTGCCACGGTTCTCTTCATATTATCCGCTCCTAAAATACAGCTTCTCTGTTATTATTGTAGCTGTAAAACGGGGGGTTGTCAAGAATATCGGCGTGATTCCAGGATTTTATCACGCCACGATTGGTCGATACTGCAGGGAGAATGGCAAAAAAAAGATAATTAAAATTTTGTGGCGAAAATACACGGAAAGGGCTGTACAAAATTGCTTCACTGTGTTATAATATTTCCAGCCCCGATTAGAGCGCTTCGAAACCGTATCCCTCCGGTGGAACCCTACCGATGACAGGAATCGGCAACAGAGACTATACATCGCATGGGCACATACTATTAGGAGGGTTTTTTTCCATGTTCGAAGACAAGACTTTGGTATGCCGTGAGTGCGGCAATGAGTTCGTTTTCACCGCGTCCGAGCAGCAGTTCTACGCCGATAAGGGCTTCCAGAATGAGCCTGGCCGCTGCAAGGCCTGCCGTGACAAGCGCAAGGCTGCCAACGGCGGTTTCAACCGCAGCGATCGCCCGATGTACGACGTCATTTGCGCCGAGTGTGGCCAGCCCACCCAGGTGCCCTTCCAGCCCCGCGGAGATCGCCCGGTGTATTGCCGCGCTTGCTTCGACAAGCAGCGCATGGAGAACCGCTGGTAATCCATCGCTGAACGAAAATCCCCTTCCGATCCGGAAGGGGATTTTCGTTGGTCAGATCTTCTTGATCAGTCCCAGCGCGATGACCCTGGGGCCGACGTGGCAGGCGATGCTGATGGGCAGCGGGTCGCCGGTGACTTCAAACTCCGGGAAGCGCTCCTGCACCTGGGCGTTCCAGGTCCTGCCGATGCTCTCGTCGCCGGTGTAGGCGGTGCGCAGGAACATGGGCACGCCGGCAAAGCGGGTGTCCAGGTCCTTGCGTATGGCGTCCAGCATCGTGTTCTGGGCGGCGTGCAGCCCCCGGACCTTCTTGTAGGTGTCCAGCTTTCCGCCCTGGATCTGAAGCACGGGCTTGATGTTCAACACGGTGCCGATGGCCGCCACCGAGGGGGTGATCCTGCCACCCCGCTTCAGGTAGTTCAGGTCGTCCACCGTCAGGTAGATGCTGGCGTCCATCGCGGTGTCCAGCAGCTTCTGGAGGATCTGCTCCGTCGACAGGCCCATGTCGCGCCAGTGCAGCGCGTCATAGACCGACTGCTTCTGGCTGATGGAGATGCGGTGGTTGTCCGCCACCAGCACGCGGCCGTCGAAATCCTCCGCGAACAGCTTCGCGCTCTGGCAGCTGCTGCTCAACGCGCTGGACATGGGGATGTAGATGACCTTCTCGTAGGTCTCCAGCGCCTTCTTCCAGCAGGCCATGACGTCCTCGGGGGAGGGCTGGGACGTGGCGACCGCCGCGCCGTCAGCCAGGCAGTCGAAGAACTCCATATAGCTCATGTTGACGTTTTCAACGTAATTCCTGCCGTTCACGGTGAAGGGCATGGGCATCAGTATGACGCCGCACGCATCGGCCTCCGCCTGGGTCATGCCCGAATTGGTATCGGTGATGATGCCTGTCTTCTGCATAATAAAACCTCTTTGACGCATAACTACGCATGATACTTCCATGTTATTGTAATCGCGGCGGGCCGTGAAGTCAATGTTATTTCGCAGAGTATCTTGTAAAAAATACCGCCCCGGCCTTACAGTCGGGGCGATAAGGAGGGGAAAGGGGATCAGGCCACCAGCTCCTTGGCCTTCTGGGCGGCGGAGGCGGCGTCCTCGGTGTAGGCGTCGGCGCCGATCTTGTCGGCGAATTCCTGGGTGATGGGCGCGCCGCCCACCATGACCTTGACCTTGCTGCGCCAGGGCTGCTGGTTGATGGCGGCCACGGTCTGCTCCAGGGCGGGCATCGTGGTGGTCAGCAGCGCCGAGCAGCCGATGATCTTGGTGTCGGGGTTCTCCTCGTAGGCGGAGATGAAGCGGTCGACGGGCACGTCCACGCCCAGGTCGATGACCTCGAAGCCGGCGGACTCGATCATCATGATGACCAGGTTCTTGCCGATGTCGTGCAGGTCGCCCGCCACGGTGCCCATGATCATCTTGCCCATGCTACCCACGCCGCCGTCGCCCAGGTGGGGCTTCAACACGTCGACGCCCTTCTTCATGGCCTTGGCGGCCACCAGCATCTCGGGCACGAAGATCTCGTTCCTGGAGAAGCGATCGCCGACCACGCTCATGGCCGCGATCATGGTGTTCAGGATATCGGAGGCGGCGATGCCGTCGTCCAGGGCCTCGTTCACCGCGCCGGGAACCAGGCGGGTCTTGCCGTTGCATACCAGATCATGGATGTTTTCAAGCGTCATGTTTATTATCTCCTTTCGTCATAAAGCACGTTGGTTTAAATCGCTGTCGTTTCCTCAGATTCAAGCATCGCCGATGACGGTTCGCGATGCCCGCTTTCTGTGAGGTATAGTACCATTTGTGGGCATTTCCTGTCAATTGTCAACGGGAAAACCGTTTGATTTTCCACGTTTTGAGTGATTCGGTGCTTTACATTCCACATTTTTAAGGATATAATTAACGGCAGATATGCTACAATGGATGATCAGAAACCGAAATAACCGTAGCGGCGACTATCAGTCGCCACGGATTCCCGGATGAAATGGGGGAACGCAGATGGAAGAACGGGAGCTGAAGCACCTGTATCCGACGCTGGAGATGCTGGCGGAGGAGCTGAACCAGATGGGCTTCACCTGCCGTGTGGCGCGGGACGCAGGGGAGAAGCGATTTCGCGGGGCGCGGCGCTTTGCGGGAAGGGGACTGCCCGCCGAGGACGTGATCTGCGTGGTCGGCCCGCAGGACGTCGCCGCCTTCCGGGGCAGCGACCACGCATGCGTCTGCACGGCGCAGGTTCCCGGAAAGGGCGGCTGCATACTGTGCATGAACCAGACGCCCGACGCGCTGCTGGACGCGCTGCTGGAAATATTCGAGCGCTGCCGGGAGATGGAGGCGCAGATCGACGAGCTGACCTATCGCAACGCCGATCCCCGCCAGCTGTGCGAGCTGGGGGCGGCGCTGCTGGAAAACCCCATCTGCATCCACGACGACTGGTTCGTGATGGTGGCCCGCTCCTCGGAGCTGGCGGAGGTCATGCCGCCGGACTACGTGATGTCCTCGTCGAAGGAATTCATACCCCGGGCCGTCGTGGAGGATTTCAGGAACGACGGCGAATACCTGGAAACCTACGCCTACCGAACGCCCCAGCTGTGGGACGCCGCGCCCCAGGGCCTGCGCTGGCTGTACGCCAACCTGTGGGAGGGCAGCGTCTACCGGGGAAGACTCCTGGCGGTGGAGCATAAGCGCGGCTTCAGGAAGCTGGACTACGCCCTGGTCGACCTGCTGGCCCAGCGGGCGCTGATGCTGCTGGACCGCAGGCGTTCCGGCCAGGACCGGGCGTACCGCAGCATGGACGACGTGGTGCTGGACCTTCTCAACGGCAGGCAGCCCGAGCCCCAGGAGGAGGGGCAGCTGCTGGCCATGCTGGGCTGGCGGCGGGACGAGCGGCTGCTGTGCATGCGGCTGGAGACGCAGATTCAGTCCGAGGCCGGGGTCATGGATCACGCGCTGCACAGCGACCTGTTCCAGGTGTTCCCCCAGGGCTACATCCTCTTCTCGGGGCACCAGCAATGCGTGATTTTGAACCTGGACCGGCAGAGCCTGACCCTGCCGATGCTGCGCCACAGCCTGTCGCCCCTCTGCCGGGATTACTGCCTGTACGCGGGCATATCCTCGCCAGTGCAGGGCCTGGAGGCGCTGCACATCGCCTATCTGCAATCCAGGGTCGCGCTGGAGAGGGCGTTTCAGCTGGGCGGCGAGCGCTGGGCGATCCCCTTCTCCGACTGCGCGCTGGAATACATGCTGAGCCGGACCCGGGAGGCGATGCCGCTACAGCATCTGGTGGCCCCGGAGCTGAACCGCCTGATCGAATACGACCGCCAGAAGGGCACCCAGTATTACGAGACCCTGCGCGCCTACCTGCTCAACGAGCGGGACATCCCACGCACATCCCAGGCGCTGATCATCCACCGCACCACGCTGCTCTATCGCCTGCGCAAGCTGCAAACCCTGGCGCCCGTAGACCTGGACGACCCCGGAGTGCGGCTGCAGCTGCTGATATCGCTGTGGATACTGGATCACCAGGGGTGATTTTAGGTTTTAGGGGTTAGGTTTTAGGTTTTAGGGGTTTACCCGGCGAAAATCCCGTTAACGGTTGCATTATCGACGGCAATCTGTTATAATGGAATTAACAAAAACAACGAGGAGGCATTGGCATGGCTGGTTTGATGGACGAATTGGGCAAGGCGGTTGACAAGCTGCAGGATCTGGGCGGCAAGGCCGTGGAGGGCGCGAAGGATTTGTTTGAAAAGGCGAAGCCGGGAATCGAGGAGACCTTTGACAAGGTGTCCGACGGCGCAAAGGACCTGATCGAAAAGGCGAAGCCCGCCGTGGCGGACGCGCTGGACAAGGTGGGCGACGGCGCCAAGAGCCTGGCAGACAAGGCGAAGGCCGAGCGCAAGCCCGACCTGAAGGCGCAGATCAGCGACGAGGTCAAGGCGCAGGTGGAGCAGATTCGCAATTCCGCCACCACCGGCACCGATACCATTCACGATTACATCCAGGGCAAGTTTGCCAAGACCGAGGAGAAGCTGGACGAGGCCAGGGAGGAGGCCGACAAGGCGGTCAAGGAGATCGCCGACGACGCCAGGCAGAGCGCGGGCAACGCCATGAAGGAAGCCGCCGACAACGCCAGGGAGGCTGCCGACAAGGTGGAGGTCGCCACCCAGGACGTGCTGAAGGCCGTGGGCGACGGCGTGCGCACGCTGGCGGACAAGGTCAAGAGCACCTTCGAGCAGGTCAAGGGCGACGCGGCCCAGGCCTTTGAAGCGGCCAGGCAGGAGACCGAGGGTCAGGCGGATGCCGCTGCAGGTGTCGCTGAGGAAGTTGTTGGAGAAGCCGCTGACAAGGCCGAAGCCGCCGCTGAAGAAGCGAAGGAGATCATCCTCGAGGGCCCCTCCGCCGACACGATCTCAGAGGTATTTGAGACCGAGGTCGAAGAACCTTCCCCCGAGGAGACCGAAGCTGAATAAGAATGGGCTTAACAGCGACTACAATGGATATCCGGCATATTTCCATTATCGGAACATGTTGGATATCCATTGTAGTATTGCTACGTATCGATTCAGCCCTTGCGGCGCCATAAAAGACCGGTTACATACCGGAAGCGAACAGCTGCAAATGAGGATTAATGCCTATGTACTGTGAGAAATGCAAACACTATTTTGAGGGTGAGCGTTGCCCGAACTGCCGAAAGGGACGGGTGCGTCAGGTCAGGCCGGATGATCCCTGTTATCTGACGGAGCAGTCGTCTCCCTGGAACGGCATGCTCGAAGATGTGCTCAGGCAGGAAGGAATACCCTATGTGACCAGCGGCAGGCTGGGCGCCGGCCTGTCAACATACGTTGGTTCTGTATTGGAAATCACCCGATTCTATGTTCGATGGTCAGATATGGAGAAGGCGCAGGAGATCGTGAATGGTTTATTCGGGGAAGAGTGCCCTGATTCGTTGAACAAATCCCGTATCAATCGGTACGTTTAATCGAACGCATGCCTTCACACTTCCTGTCGTACAGCAGCGCGGCCAGCAGCACGACGAAGCAGGAGCCGGCGTTGTGCACCAGCGCGCCGGTGGTGGGGTTCAGCGCGCCCAGCACCGACAGCGTGACGGCGACGAGGTTGATGCACATGGACAGCGCGATGGCGGTTCGGATGGTTTTGACGGTGGCGTTGGACAGCCACTTGAGGTAGGGGAGCCTTGAGATGTCGTCGGTCATCAGCGCCACGTCCGCCGCGTCCACGGCGATGTCCGAGCCCATCGCGCCCATGGCCACGCCCACGTCCGCCGTCTTGAGCGCAGGGGCGTCGTTTACGCCGTCGCCGACCATGCAGACCTTTCCACCGCGCATCAATTCGCGGATGCTGCCAACCTTCTCATCCGGCAGGAGCTCTGCGCGCACGTCCTCTATGCCGACCTTCGCGGCGAGGAACCGGGCGGCGGTGGCGTGGTCGCCGGTCAGCAGCACGGCCCGGGTGTGCATATCCGCCAGATGCCTGACCACGTCGGCGGCCTCCGGGCGCAATTCGTCAGCCAGGGCGATGATGCCGATGACGCGGGCCTCGTCCGCGACGATGACGGAGGCCTTGCCCTCGCCGCGCAGCCTGTCAAGCGCCGCTTGCGCGTTTCCGTCCAGCCGAGCGCCCGCTTCCGCAATGTATTTTTCGCTGCCGAAGTGGTAGCCCTTCCCGTCCACCGTCGCGGAGATCCCCTTGCCCGCGCGCATTTTGAAGTCGCAGACCGGCATAAGCGGCATGTCCTTTGCCCGCTGGGCGATGGCCTTGCCGAGGGGGTGTTCGCTCAGACGCTCTGCGGAGGCAGCCAGGACCAGCAGCGCGTCCGGCGTCATGTCCGTCATGGGGAGGACGTCGCTTACCGCGAGATGACCGTGGGTCAGCGTGCCGGTCTTGTCGAACGCGATGGTGTCCACGCTGCCCATGCGCTCCAGCGCCTCGCCGGATTTGATGATGACGCCGTGCTTCGTGGCCTGGCCGATGGCCGCCATGATGGCCGTGGGGGTGGCCAGCACCAGGGCACAGGGGCAGAACACCACCATGACGGTCACGCCGCGCACGATGTCGCCGGTGATGAGCCACGCCAGCAGGGCGACGACCAGCGCGACGGGCACCAGCCAGCTGGCCCAGCGGTCGGCGACGCGCTGGGTGGGGGCCTGGTGGTTTTCGGCGTCCTCGACCATGCGGATCAGCTTTTGGAGGGCGCTGTCGCCGCTGACCTTCGAGACCTCGATGTCGACGGCCCCGAAGCGGTTGATGGTGCCGCTGAACACGCTGTCGCCGGCGGCCTTGTCCACCGGCAGGCTCTCGCCGGTCATCACGGACTGATCCACCGAGGTTTCACCGCTGAGTATGACGCCGTCCACGGGAATGGTCTCTCCGGGCAGCACCCGCACGGTGTCGCCGACCCGGAGCTGTTCCACGGGCACGATGCGCTCCCTGCCGTCCTGTATGACCCTGCCGGTTTGCGGGGCCAGTGCGATCAGGTTTTTAAGCCCCTTCTTCGCCCGCTCGGTGGTCATGTCCTCCAGCAGCGCCCCGATCTGCATGATGAACGCCACCTCGCCCGCGGCGAACAGGTCGCCGATCAGTATGGCGGCGATCATGGCGATGGAGATCAGCAGCGCCGAGGAGATCTTCGCAATGCCCCGGTTGTGGATGAGGCGACGGACGGACAGGTACAGAAGCGGGATGCCGCAGATCACCACGCACACCCAGGCCAGCTTTTCCCCGGCGGGACAGCCCATCCGGGGCAATATGAATGAAGCCAGCAGGAACGCGCCGCCCACGAAGGTCATCGGCCAGCTGGACAGGAAATCGACGAACTTCTTCAGCATAACGGCCTCCGGTTAGAATAACTTAATCATCTTTCATGATCGATTATAGCGCCGGAAACGACGTGATTTCAAGAATCAGTTTTTCTATTTCGTTTTTTATTGAACAAAATAATGAAACTGTGCCGGTTTGGATGAAAAAATATCGTAAAGTTCGAAACATTGTGTTCGTTTAACTACAATTGAGTTGACGTGTAACGGCATCATTTTATATAATACCTCATGGATTTAAGTATGATTTGGGAGAAATGACACGAGAGGGTTCGGGGCGACGGCATGCGAACGGACAGGCGGGTACAAAAGACGCAGAGCGCGGTGATGCAGGCGTTTGAAAAGCTGCTGATGAAGAAGAGCTACGACGATATCACGATACAGGATATCATCGACGAGGCGAACATCGGCCGCAGCACCTTCTATGCCCATTTCGAGACCAAGGACAAGCTGCTGGAGGCGATTTGCAGCGGCCTGTTCGATCACATCTTTGCCGAACACCTGAACGCCGAGCCGGGGCACGACTTTTCCGGCAGCGAGGAAAACGTGGACGCGAAGATCGTCCACACGCTGTACCACCTGCAGGAGGACCGCAAGCGACTGTCGAGGATTTTTTCCTGCGAGAGCGCGGATCTGTTCTGGGAATACTTCCAGTCCCGGTTCTCGGGCTTTGTCCGGCGGGAGATCGTTCCGGCGCTGTCGGTGGACATCAACGACGTCCCCCAGGGCTACGTGGTGGATTTCGTCTGCAACGCCTTCATCGGCACGGTGAAATGGTGGTTTTATCAGGGCCTGACCTCCACGCCGGAGGACGTGAGCAGGTACTTCCTGCGCATGACGGTACGATAAGCTGGATTGCATACAACTGAATAGGGCTTGCAGTGTTGCGCGCGGCGATGAACCGTTCGCAGAGAATAGGGAATCATGTGCAAATCATGAACGGACCCGCCGCTGTGAGCGCTTATGACGGACGCGCGGCGCAAGCCGGCCATTGGGGCGACCCGAGAAGGCAGCGTTCGTCGGCCGGGGAAACCCCGGCAGGGCGCGAGTCAGAAGACCTGCTGCAAGCGGATGTATCCATTGAGTGGACAACCGATGGCTTGCGCTATGGAAACAACGGCTGTAGTGACGTGCTTTTTGCGTGTCGCTGCAGCCTATTACTATGTAAGGTGGAAATAAGATGCCAATAGTGATGGCGGGGATCGACCATAACCGGGCGGACCTGGACGTGAGGAGCCGCTTTTCATTTACCAGGAAGATGATGGAGGATGCCTTTACCTGGCTGAAGCGGCATTGCGCGGTGGACGGCAGCGTCATCGTCTCGACCTGCAACCGCATGGAAATCTGGCTGAGCACCGGGGACGAGAACCTGTCGCCGGTGGCGGCGCTGTGCCGGTTCATGCAGGTGGATCCCCAGGAATACAGCGCTTACTTCGTCGAGCGCCGGGAGCGGGAGGCCGTCGACCACCTGTTCCGGCTGGCGGCGGGTTTGGAGTCGAAGGTCATCGGCGAGGACCAGATCGTCACCCAGGTCAACGAGGCCCTGGGCTGTGCCCACAGCCTGGGGGCTACGGACCACGCCCTGGAGGTGCTGTTTCGGATGGCCGTCACCGCCGCGAAGCGGGTCAAGACCCAGACGGACCTGTCCCTCTCCGACAGCTCGGTGATCCACACGGCGCTGAAGGCGCTGCGCGGGCAGGGCATAGCCCTTGCGGGGAAGAGGTGCATGGTCATCGGCAGCGGCATGATGGGCAAAATCTCCGTCCAGGCCCTGCTGGATGCGGGCGCGCGGGTGTCCGTGACGGTGCGCAGATACCGCAGGGACGTCGTCGACCTGCCCCAGGGCTGTACGCGCGTCGACTATGACGAGCGCCTTGCGCTGTTGCCGGATTGCGACCTGGTGGTCAGCGCCACCAGCAGCCCGCACTATACCCTTTGCTTCGAGGACCTCAGGGTCCTTCGGCCCGGCCACCCCGTCATACTGATCGACCTGGCTGTGCCGAGGGATATCGAGAAGTCGGCGGAAACGCTGGACTGGGCGACGCTCTACGACATCGATTCCTTTGGCATCGACCTGCAATCGGAGAAGGTCAGGGAGAACATGCGCCGGGCGGAGGCCATACTGGCGGAGGAGAAGGAGAACTTTTACGCCTGGTACGAGGGCCGGGACGTGGTGCCCAGGATCCAGGCGCTGAAGGACGCCGCCGCGGATAACGTGACGGCCCGGCTGGCGCCTGCCATGCGCCGCGCCGCGCTGGAGGGGCTGCTGCGCTCGAACCTGGAGGAGGAGATCGAGGGCTCGGCCTCCCGCATGATGAACCACCTGCTGTTCGGCATGCGCTCAAGGCTTCCGGAGGACACCTTCCGGGAATGCCTCAGCGCCATGGAAGCATCGCTGAAGACGTGGAAACACAATATATAGAAGGGGAGAAGTACAATGGATATGATCGTCAGGCCCCGGCGGCTGCGGGGCAGCGAGACCCTGCGCAAAATGGTCCGGGAGACGCGGGTGGACAGGGCGTCCCTGATCTACCCGATGTTCGTGATGGACGGCAAGGACAGGGTGGAGCAGATCGCCGCCATGCCCGGACAGTACCGCTACACCGTGGATCGCATGGGCGAGGCGCTGGACCGGCTGGCGGAGGCGGGGGTCAGCAGCGTCATGCTGTTCGGCATCCCGGAACACAAGGACCCGGTGGGCAGCCAGGCCTACGCCCCGGACGGCATCGTCCAGCGGGCGGTGATGCGCGCGAAGATGCTGCATCCGGAGATGTACATTATCACCGACGTGTGCATGTGCGAGTACACCTCCCACGGCCACTGCGGCATACTGTGCGACCACGACGTGGACAACGACAGGACCCTCGAATTGCTGGCCAAGACCGCCCTTACCCACGTGGAGGCAGGCGCGGACATGGTGGCGCCCTCGGACATGATGGACGGACGGGTGCGGGCGATCCGACGGACGCTGGACGAGAACGGCTTCACGGGCAAGCCCATCATGTCCTACGCGGTGAAGTTCGCCTCGTCGTTCTACGGCCCCTTCCGGGAGGCGGCGGGCTCCGCGCCGTCCTTCGGCGACCGCAAGAGCTACCAGATGGACTACCACAACCGGCGGGAGGCCATCAAGGAGGCGCTGCTGGACGTGGACGAGGGCGCGGACATCATCATGGTCAAGCCTGCCATGAGCTACCTCGACCTGGTGCGCGAGGTCCACGACGCCACGAACCTGCCCATCGCCGCCTACAGCGTCAGCGGCGAATACGCCATGGTGAAGGCCGCCGCGGCCAACGGCTGGATCGACGAGGAAAAGATCGTCTGCGAAATGGCGGTGGCCGCCTACCGCGCCGGCGCGAGCATCTACCTGACCTACTACGCCGAGGCGCTGGCGCGCTTCATAGAGGAAGGAAGGATTGGCTGATATGGGATCGCAGGCACTGTTTGAACGCGCAAAGAAGTGCATCCCCGGCGGCGTGAACAGCCCCGTCCGGGCCTTTGGCTCCGTGGGCATGACGCCCCGGTTTATCGCCGGCGCGAAGGGCGACAGGATATGGGACGTTGAGGGCAACGAATACATCGACTTCATCGGCTCCTGGGGCCCGATGATACTGGGCCACGCCCATCCCGCCGTGCTGGAGGCCGTGGAAAAAGCCGCGAGGGACGGCCTGAGCTTCGGCGCGGCCACCGAGCGGGAGGTGGAGATGGCAGAGCTGATCTGCAATATCGTGCCCTCCGTGGAGATGGTGCGCATGGTCAATTCCGGCACCGAGGCCGTCATGAGCGCCATCCGCGCCGCCAGGGGCTTTACCGGCAGGGACAAGCTCGTCAAGTTCGCCGGCTGCTACCACGGCCATACCGACGCCATGCTGGTCAAGGCGGGCTCGGGCGTGATGACCCAGGGCCTTCCCGGCAGCGCAGGCGTGCCCCAGGGCTGCACGAGGGACACGCTGACCGCGACCTACAACGACCTGGGCAGCGTCAGGGCCCTGTTCGAGGCCAATCCCAATGAGATTGCCGCTGTGATCGTGGAGCCCGTGGGCGCGAACATGGGCGTGGTGCTGCCCGAGCCGGGCTTCCTGGAGGGCCTGCGCACCATCTGCGACGCAAACGGCGCGCTGCTGATCTTCGACGAGGTCATCACCGGCTTCCGGCTTCAGCTGGACGGGGCCCAGGGCTTCTACGGCGTCAGGCCCGACCTGACCACCTTCGGCAAGATCATCGGCGGCGGCATGCCCGTGGGCGCCTATGGCGGGCGGCGGGACGTCATGTCGATGGTCGCGCCCACCGGCCCGGTGTACCAGGCGGGCACACTCAGCGGCAATCCCGTGGCCATGGCGGCGGGGCTGGCGCAGCTGACCATCCTCCGGGATACCCCCGACCTCTACGGGAAGCTGAACCGCGCCGGGGATGAATTCTTCGCCGAATTGGACGGCATTCACAATGAAGCGGGCGTGCCCCACTGCTTAAACCACGTCGGCTCCCTGGGCAGCGTGTTCTTTACCCCGGAGGAGGTCAGGGATTACGCCGGGGCCCAGACCAGCGACACCGTGAAGTATACGGCCTATTTCAGGCACATGCTGGGCAGCGGCGTCTATCTCGCGCCCTCCCAGTTCGAAGCCATGTTCCTGTCCACGGCCCACACCCCCGAGGATCTGCGGAAGACGCTGGACGCCGTCCGGGAGTTCGTGAAATGAAGATCGTGGTGGGCAGCCGCGAGAGCCGGCTCGCGGTGGTGCAGAGCATGACGGTGGTGGATTTCCTCAGGGCGAAGCATCCCGGAACGGACGTGGCGCTGCTGACGATGAAGACCACCGGGGATAAGATACTGGACAGGACGCTGGACAAGGTGGGCGGCAAGGGGCTTTTCGTGAAGGAGCTGGACGTCGCCCTGAGGGAGCATCGGGCGGATATCACCGTCCACAGCCTGAAGGACATGCCCATGGAGGTGGCGGAGGACCTGCCGATCCTGTGCTGCTCCCGCCGGCAGGACCCGAGGGACGCGCTGGTGCTGCGGTCGGGGATCGAGATGAGGCCAAATCTCATCATAGGCTCGTCCAGCCTGCGCCGCGCCATCCAATTGAAGGCGCTTTTCCCTGACTGCCAGATCCGGCCGGTGCGGGGCAACCTCCAGACCCGGCTGCGCAAGCTGGACGAGGGCCAGTTCGACGCGCTGGTGCTGGCGGCGGCGGGCCTGAAGCGCCTGGGGCTGGAGGCGCGCGTCAGCCGTTATTTCGGCGTGGACGAGATCATTCCCGCGGCGGGCCAGGGCATCATGGCGGTGCAGGGCCGGACGGACTTCGACCGGACGCTGCTGGAGGGCTACGCCGACGCAGACGCCTGGTGCGCCGCCACGGCGGAGCGGGCCTTTGTGCGTCAGCTGGACGGCGGCTGCACGTCGCCGGTGTGCGCCCATGCGGCGCTGGACGGCGAAAGCATCCGTTTGACGGGATTGTATTACGAGGTATCGGACGGCAGCTGGCGCAAGGGTTCCGTGGAAGGACCCCGCGAACAAGCCGCGCAATTGGGCGTCAAGCTGGCGCAGTCATTGCGCGACGGAAGGGAGGCCTGACCACATGGCGGGCAAGGTTTGGCTGGTCGGGGCCGGCCCCGGTGACGTGGGCCTGATGACGCTGAAGGGCCGGGAGGTGCTTTCCCGGGCAGAGGTCGTGGTCTACGACGCCCTGGTGTCGGACGGTGTGCTGGGGCTGATCCCGGAGGGCGCAAAGCTGATCTATGCGGGCAAGCGCTCCGGCAACCACTATCTCAAGCAGGAGGAAACGAACAAGGTCCTGCTGGAGGAGGCGCTCAACGGCAAGCGGGTGGTGCGCCTCAAGGGCGGCGACCCGTTCGTGTTCGGGCGGGGCGGCGAGGAGCTGGAGCTGCTGGTACAGCACGGCATACCCTTTGAGATCGTGCCGGGGGTCACCAGCGCCTTCGCGGTGCCGGCCTACAACGGCATCCCGGTGACCCACAGGGATTACTGCTCCAGCGTGCACATCGTCACAGGACACCGCCGGGCCGACCACAGCTACGACATCGACTTCGGGGCGCTGGTGCGCACGAAGGGGACCCTCGTCTTCCTGATGGGCATCGCCGCGCTGCCGGACCTGATGAAGGGCCTGCTGGCGGCGGGCATGGACCCGGACATGCCGGCGGCGGTGCTGGAGCGGGGCACCACATCGAAGCAGCGCCGGGTGAGCGCCACGGTGGGTACGCTGGAAAGGGTGTGTTCGGAGAGGGTCATCCGGACCCCGGCGATCATCGTCGTGGGGAAGGTGTGCGCTCTCGCGGACACCTTTGGCTGGGCGGAGAAGCGGCCCCTGGCGGGCGTGAAGGTATTGGTGACCCGCCCCCGGGCGCTGGTCTCCACGCTGGCGGACCTGCTGCGGGAAAGGGGCGCGGAGGTTCTGGAGCTGCCAGCCATACGCACCGTGCCGGTGAAGGACATGTCGCCGGTGGACGCGGCCATCGAAACGCTTTCAAGGGGCGGCTTCGACTGGCTGGCGTTCACCAGTCCCAGCGGCGTGGACATCTTCCTTGAGCGGCTGATCGCGCTTCACGACCTGCGGGCGCTGGCGGGCGTAAAGCTGGCGGCCATCGGGCAGGGCACCCGGAAGGCGCTGCTCAAATATGGCCTGCGGGCGGATTTTATGCCCTCGGTCTACGACGGCGAGACCCTGGGCCGGGAGCTGCGGGCGGTCTGTGCGCCGGGTTCCCGCATCCTCATTCCCCGGGCGGCCATCGGCAACCCTGAATTGACTGGGGAATTGGAGAAGGGCGATAGCCTGACCGTCACCGACGTGGCCACCTACGACACGGAATACGCGGCCAGCGACGTGATCGACGAGCGCGGGGAGATCGAACGCGATGAAATAGATTTCGCAGTGTTCACCAGCGCCTCCACGGTGCGGGGCTTTGCCGCCGCCGTGCCGGACGTGGATTTCACAAGGGTCAACGCCGTCTGCATCGGCAACCAGACCGCCGCCGAGGCGCAGAAGCGCGGCATGCGCACGTGGACCGCCCGGAAGGCGACGCTGGAGGCGCTGGCGGAGGCCGTGGAGGAAGCGGCGGGGGAAATGAGGAATGAGGAATGAGGAATGGAGAAATGATTATGAAGCGTGGAATTGCATACGGCGTGGGCGTCGGTCCCGGCGACCCGGAGCTGGTGACCTACAGGGCGGCGCGGCTGATAAGGGAAAACGACGTGATCGCCGTGCCGGGGAAGGACCCCAAGGAGGCCGTGGCCTATAGGATCGCGGCGGGCGTGGTGCCGGAGATCGCGGACAAGGAACTGGTGCCCATTTACATGCCCATGATCAAGGATCGGGAACTGATCGACAGGGAGCATCAAAAGGCCGCAAAGCTGGTGGAGGGCATACTGGATACGGGGAAAAACCTGGTGTACATCACCCTGGGCGACCCCACCGTCTATTGCACCTTCAGCTACATCCAGCACTACCTGGAGGCGGACGGATATCAGGTGGAATTGGTGCCGGGCATCAGCTCCTTCTGCGCCGCGGCGGCGCGGCTGAACCTGCCGCTGGTGGAGTGGGACGAGCAGCTGCACGTGGTGCCTGCGGTGCACAAGCTGGATCACGCGCTGGAGCAGCCCGGCACCTACGTGCTGATGAAGTCCGCCAGCCAGATGGCCGCTGTGAAGGAAATGCTCAGAAAGAGTGGTCGGAAGGTACAGATGGTGGAGAATTGCAGCATGGAGAACGAGAAGCTGTACCGAAGCCTGGAAGAGATCCCGGACGACGCGGGGTATTTCTCGCTGATCATCGCCAAGGAGAGGGAACAGGAATAGTCGGGAATCGTAGCGGCGGCAACCTGCCGCCACTCTGGAAACAGGAATAGCGGATGGAAAACCATGATCGAGCTTAAAAACCTGACCAAGAAATTCGGCGACTTCACCGCCGTGGATCACCTGAGCCTGCGCATCGAAACCGGGGAGTTCTTCGGGCTGCTCGGCCCCAACGGCGCGGGCAAGACCACCACCATATCGATGATGTCCACGGTGCTGCTGCCCTCGGAGGGTGAGATACGGATCGACGGGCAGAAGCTGGACCGCAAGGCCAGCCAACAGAAGCGCAAGCTGGCCGTCATCACCCAGGAGTATTCCATGCGCCAGGACATGAACATGGACGAGGTCATGGAATACCAGGGGCGGCTGTACTATCTGCCGGGGAAGGTCATCAGGCAAAAGACCGACGAGCTTCTGGCGTTCGCCGGCCTGATCGACTATCGCCACCGCACGGTGCGGCACCTCTCCGGCGGCATGAAGCGCAAGCTGATGATCTGCCGGGCGCTGATGATCGAGCCGGAGATACTGCTGCTGGACGAGCCCACGGCGGGCATGGACGCGCTTTCCCGCAGGCAGATGTGGAACCTGCTGCGACGGGTCAACGGGGATAAGATGACCATCGTGCTGACCACCCACTACATCGAGGAGGCCCAGGCGCTGTGTGGTCGCGTGGCCCTGATCAACCAGGGGCGGCTTCAAAAGCTGGACAGCCCGGAAAACCTGATTCGTCAGCTTGGCGCTTTCGCGGTGGACGAGACCTCGGCGGACAGCCTGGTCAGCCGATACTTTCACAACCGTGACGACGCCATCGCCTACCTGTCGAAGGCGGGCAGCGACGCGACGCTGCGGGCTACGACGCTGGAGGACGTGTTCGTGGATGTGGCGGGGAGGAAGCTGTGAGAGGGAATAATTTGGAATTGGGAATGAGGAATGAGGAATGGCGGAACAAATCCTGACGGATTTGTCAAATAGAAATCCGAAGGGTTTCCACAACAATTCCTGATTTCGGAGGCATGCAATGGGCATCATCACTGTACTCTGGGAAAAGTGGGTGGAGTTCAAGCGGGACTTCTACAAGATCACCGTCGCGGCGATGATCTCCCCGCTGATGTACCTGATCATATTCGGCATGGGCATACAGACCACCTCCCACGGGGAGCCCTACCTGCACTTCCTGATCCCCGGCATCGTGGCCATGGCGACCATGACCGGCTCCTTTTCCGCCATCGCCCAGAACATGAGCGTTCAGCGGCTGTACGAGAAGGCGCTGGACCAGATCATGGTGTCGCCGACGCCGCTGTGGCAGTTCATACTGGGCCAGGTCATCGGCGGCAGCCTGCGGGGCATGTACGCCGGCGGCATCATACTGCTGCTGACCGCGCCGATCCGAACGAACCTGATCTTCAACGGCCTCTCGATATTGATCATGTTCCTGAACGGCACGGTGTTCGCCACCATCGCGCTGGTGATGTCCTTCCTGGCCAAGAGCTATACCGATGCGCCGCGCTTTACGTCCTATATCATCATGCCGATGTCGTTTTTGTGCAACACGTTCTTCTCCACCGACCAGATGCCCTCGGGCTTTCGCCAGGTCATATCGCTGCTGCCCCTCTCCCAGGCCAGCGGCATGATCCGCGCCATATCCAACGGCGAAGCGCCGGGCGGGTTCGGGTTCGCGGTGTTGCTGACCTACCTGGTCGTGTTCGGCGTCATTTCGGTGGTGTTCATCTATCGGAAGAAAAACCTTTAGTATGAATGAGGAATTAGGAATGAGGAATGAATAGCGGTTCCCGTTGGGGCGATCTCCGTATCGCCCGCCAGGTTCCATGGTGAAAGATGAATGGGGAATGGGGAATGAGAATGCGTGTGTGTCGTGTGATGGCCCTTTTACTGGCGGCGCTGTTGCTGACGACGCCTGCGCGGGCGGTGGTGGTGTTGAAGGCTCCGAAGACAGACTGGGCCGGACGGAAGGCGAAGGCCGAAAAGGACATCCGCGAGCGCAAGGTCGGCCGCTATGGCATGGTGCCCGTCTATGGAAGGGACGTCGCCGACGGCACCTATCCGGTGAGCGTGGAATCCACCTCGGTGTTCTTCAAGATCGTCGAGGCGGAGCTGACGGTGCGCGGCGACGAGATGACGGCCAGCATCACCATAGGCAGCCGCAGCTATCTCTATGTCTACATGGGCACGGCGGCGCAGGCGGAAAATGCTTCGGAGGGGGACTGGATACCGGGGGATGGGGGAGAGCGGTTCACGGTGTTCACGATCCCCGTTCCCGCCCTCAACGCGCCCTTCGAATGCGCGGCCTACAGCAAAAACCGGCAGCTGTGGTACGACCGGCAGCTGCTCATCGACGCCTCGGCGCTTCCGGAGGATGCGCTGGCCTTTGAGCTGCCCGACTACGCCCTGGTGGAAAAGGCCGTCACCGACTTTGAGCCGGACGGCGAAGCGGTGCCGGACGCCGCCGAGGTGGAGGCGGCTGAGTCCGCGGCGCCGGAGCCGGTCGCCCTGCCGCGCCCGGACGGCGAGTACGCCATAGAGGTCAACCTCGCAGGCGGCAGCGGCAGGGCGAACGTCAGCTCGCCCACGCTGCTGACCGTGCGGGAGGGCAGGGCTTACGCCCGCCTGCTCTGGAGCAGCCCCTACTACGATTACATGGTCATCGGGAACACGATCTATGAGAACCTGACCACGGACGGCGGCAATTCCACCTTCGAAATCCCAATCACCGCGATGGACGCCCCGATGCTGGTCGTCGCGGATACCACGGCCATGGGCGATCCACTGGAGATCGAATACACGCTGACCTTCTATTCCGAGTCCCTGGGAGACAAGAGCCAGATCCCCCAGGAGGCGGCGAAGAAGGTGTTGTATATTTCGCTGGCGATCATCGTCGTCGGCGCGGTGCTGAACCACTATGTAAAAAAGAAACGGAAATAAAAGCCGTGTCTGACTGGATGTCCGGAAAGCGGGTGACGGAGGGCCCCATCGTTCCGGTGCTGCTCTCGTTCGCGCTGCCCGTATTGCTGCAGCAGCTGCTTCAGGAGCTGTTCAACATCACCGATTGCATGGTGGTCGGCCACTTCGCGGGGGAATATGCCCTCGCCGCGACCGGCGTCGCGGGGTTGGTGCTGTCCATACTGATCAACTTCTTCATCGGATTTTCATCCGGGATCAGCGGCATCGCCTCCCGCCTGTTCGGTGCCCGCGACGATCGGGCACTGAAGCGCACCGTCAACGCCCTGTTCCGCCTGGTCGTTATCACGGGCATCTGCCTGTCCGCCGTCGGCTTTGCGGCGGCAAGGACCGTGCTCCTGCTGATGCACAGCCCGCCGGAGGTCATGCCCCAGGCCGCGCAGTATCTGCGCATCTGCGTCTGCGGGCTGGCGGCCCAGATGGTCTATAACGTGGGGGCCGCTTTCCTGCGTGCCATCGGGGACACGCGCACACCGCTGTTCTTCTACCTGATCTGAGCCCTGTGCAATCTGCTGCTGGACGCGCTGCTGGTCATCGGCCTGCGCATGGGCGTTGCCGGGGCGGCCTTCGCCACGCTGGCGTCCCAATGGCTGCTGGCCATGCTGATCACGGCGCATATGACCCGGCTGGACACCGCCTTTGCGTTGAACTGTTGACATCACGTCAGGAATGGTGTATACTAATATTACTGACATGGTGTCAATATTATATATCCATCTGGAGGTTGAGGCCAACCATGAAATACACGCGACTTGGAAGCAGCGCGCTGAACGTCTCCCGCATCTGCATGGGCTGCATGGGCTTTGGCGACGCCGGACAGGGACAGCACGGCTGGACGCTGGACGAGGAGCATTCGCGGCAGATCATCAAACGCGGCCTGGAGCTGGGAGTCAACTTCTATGATACCGCCATCGCCTACCAGTCCGGCACCAGCGAGCAGTACGTGGGCCGGGCGCTGCGGGATTTCGCCAAACGCGACGAGGTGGTGGTGGCGACCAAGTTCCTGCCCAGGACGCAGGACGAGATCGAGGCCGGCGTCACCGGCCAGCAGCACATCGAACGGATGCTGAACAGGAGCCTTGAAAACCTGGGCATGGACTACGTGGACCTGTACATCTACCACATGTGGGACTGGCAGACGCCCATAGAGGACATACTGGACGGCCTGAACCGCCAGGTGAAGGCGGGCAAGGCGCGGTATATCGGCATCTCCAACTGCTTCGCCTGGCAGCTTTGCAAGGCCAACGCCATCGCCGAGCGGGAGGGCTGGGCAAGGTTTGTGTCGGTGCAGGGCCACTACAACCTGATCTTCCGGGAGGAGGAGCGGGAAATGGTGCCCTATTGTGACGAGGAGAACATCGCCCTGACGCCCTACAGCGCCCTGGCTTCGGGCAGGCTGGCCCGCAAGCCGGGGGAGACGAGCAACCGCATGGAAAAGGACGCCTATGCCCACTTCAAGTACGACGCCACGAAGGCGCAGGACGACGTCATCATCGACCGCGTGGCGGAGCTGGCCCAAAAGCGGGGCGTCAGCATGACGGAGGTCTCGCTGGCGTGGCTGCTGACCAAGGTGACCGCGCCGGTGGTTGGCGCGACGAAGTTCCACCACATCGAAGGCGCGGCGAAGGCCGTGGACCTTGAACTGACGGACGAGGAAACAGCGTATCTCGAAGCGCCCTACGCGCCGCATCCGCTGGCGGGCGTCATGGCCCAGAACAAGCCCGCGAACGCAAAGGAAAAGCACGTGTGGACGACCGGAAATCAAAAAATATAAGGAGTGGTTTCAACATGAAGGAGAAGATCACACAGACTGCCGGTCGGCAGCAGCTGGGCGAATTTGCGCCGATGTTCGCGCACCTCAACGACGACGTGCTCTTCGGGGAGGTCTGGAACGAGGAGGCCATCGACGTCAAGACGAAGTGCATCGTCACCGTGGTTTCCCTGATGGCCTCGGGCATCACCGATTCGTCCCTCGGCTACCATCTGCAGAATGCAAAGGCCCACGGCGTGACGAAGAAAGAGATCGCCGCCATCATCACCCATGCCACGATGTACGTGGGCTGGCCCAAGGGCTGGGCGGTGTTCCGCCTGGCAAAAGAGATCTGGAACGAACAGGAATAGGGGAGGACAGAGCATGCAAAGAAGTGGAAGGAAGGGCTTTACGATCGCGCTGATCGTCGCCCTGCTGCTGATCATCGTTCCCGCCTGGGCCGTCTCCGGGCCCGTGACGACTACGGACATCCTGCTGACGCCATCCGGAACCATCGACCTGACGGTCGGTGAGCGGACTGCCGTCGAGGCCGCGCTGATCCCCGAGGACAGCACCCAGCCTGTGAAGTGGTCCTCCAGCGACAGCAAGGTCGCGATCGCCATAGATGGCGTCGTCACCGCCAAGGGCAAGGGCACCGCGACGATCACCGCAAGCTCCGGCGACAGGGAGGCCGCGGTTGAGGTCAAGGTGAACTCCAAGCCGGTCAAAACCACTGGCATTGCCATCTCGCCCTCCGGGACCGTCCGGCTGGAGGTGGGCGACAGGACGACCCTCACGGCCACCGTGGAGCCCTGGAACAGCACCGAGCCGGTGAAATGGTCCAGCAGCGACAAGGCGGTGGCGATCGTCCGAAAGGGCGTCGTCAAGGCCAAAGGCGAGGGCACGGCGGTCATAACGGCCAAGTCCGGAAGCAAGAAGGCCAGGGTCAAGGTCAAGGTGGTTCCAAAGACGGTCAAGACGACGAAGCTTACGCTGTCGCCGTCCAAGACCTTCAAGCTCACGGTCGGCGACAGGAAGGCCGTCAAGGCGACCCTGAAGCCCAGGAACAGCACCCAGGGTGTCAAGTGGTCCAGCAGCGACAAGGAGGTCGCGACGGTCAACAGCAAGGGCGTCGTCACCGCGAAGGGCGAGGGCACGGCGAAGATCACCGCCAAGAGCGGCACGAAGAAGGCCAGCGTGAAGGTGAAGGTCACAGGGCCGGCTCAACCCGAGCCCACCGCGACGCCAGCCCCCGAGCCTACGGAAACTGCGCAGCCCGCAACGGAAAAGACCCTGGTGGCCTACTTCTCCTGTACGGGCACGACGGAAGGCGTGGCCAGGAAGCTGGCCAACGTGACCGGCGCGGACCTTTATGAGATCGTTCCGGCCGAGCCCTATACCGCCGAAGACCTGGACTACGGCGATCGAAGTCACCGCGCCACAGCGGCAGCATCTCCGAGAGCGCGCTGAGAGATTGGGTGGATGGACTGAAATACTGAACCGATGCAATACAAGGCGTGCTTTCAAATGCCCTTCGGCATTTGGAAGCACGCCTTGTTCTATACGCGATGATTGCCGTTCGCTCAGCTCCGACCGCCTCCGGCGCGCAGGCCGCCCCGCGGTTCCACAAGGCCGTCGCTGGCCATCATGGTTTCCAGCACGCTGATGTCGGCCTCCACGTCGATGGCCTCGGTGCGGAACAGGCGATCCTGCTGCTGCTCGAAGCCGCGCACCAGCGTGTCCAGAACGTCCTCGATGCGCTTGCGACTGTTTTGTATGTTCTCGCCCTGGTAGCTCTGCTGCTCCATCAGGCTGTAGGATTTGAGCAGCTTCAGCGTGGTGGGCAGGTAGTAGTTCATGAACTTGCGCACCTCTTCGGCGTGCTCGGGCTTTTCCTGCACCACGCGGAATATGCTGGCGGTCAGCTCGCCGATGCGGTCGATGCGCTCGGAGACGCCGGGATCCTTGATGGCCTCGTTCAGAGAGCGGATCTCGCGCAGCTTGGCCTCGAAATTGTCCGGATCGGAGCTGGATTTCGCCTGCTCCGGGCTCTTGCGCCCCTGTCTCTCGTCAGGCTTTGCCCCGGCCCTTGGCGCCGGTCCCGTCCGGACCTGAGTCGCCTTTGCGGCGGCCACCGTGGCGGCCCGGTCCTCCGGGGTGATGTACACGTTGACCACCGGCTCGGACACGTGCTCCACGAACCGGGTTTCCACCACGTTGGGATTCAGGTACAATATCATGTGGCTGTGGTCGATATAGGCGTCCGCGCCCATGAAGCCCTGGTCGATCATCTCCTGCAGGTCGCTGACCACATTGTTGATGGGCAGCCCCATGCTGGCGGCCAGGCCGCGGATGCTGATTTCCGTTCGGTCACCGATGGCGTTGGCATAGCGTCTGTACAGCTTGAAGCGCTTGCGGCTGATTTCGTTGCGTATGCGCTTGTAGCCCAAATAGAGCCCGACCATGGTAGAGATCGGGGGCACGATGATCAGCAGGATGCCGATGGCCAGCAGCGAGGGCGTGGCCGGCGGGTCCTCGGGAATCATGATATTGCCGTAACGCTTCTTTGACATATCTTTACACCTCATCATGATAAATTATACCATAGTCAAAGCGCGTGTTCAAGAGTGCAGAGAGAAATTCTGATTTGTCGCAGCTCGACAAATCAGTATTTGCCGTCTTGACGGCAGGACGGGAATCAGTTAAAATGGTATTACCGCCTTGCCAGAGTGGCATACTGAACCTGTGGAGGTGATGTCATGAAGGCAAGGCGAAGGCGCGTCGATGACGCCGTGGGCGAAGGACAGGTCGTCGCGTCCGCCACGGAATGCACCGGGCTGATGCCGGCCCTGCCGGACGATGAGGCCCAGGACGCGGCGGAGGCGGCGCTGTACGGCATTCATGCGGCAAAGGACGTGGAAAAGTAGAAAGCAAAATCATGGCGCGGCCGGTTGGCCGCGCCGAAGGAAGGGGAGAATTACCATGGAAAAAGGGCTCATGCGGCTGCTTGCCGCGGTCCTCGCGCTGCTGCTGGCTCTGGGAAGCCTGTGCTTCGCAGGGGCGGAAGACGACTGGCGGGAACAGCTCAGAAAGCTGTACGGACTGACGGACGAAGCCCAAACCGACCCGCAGGACGAAGCCCAAACCGAACGGCAGTCGGAATCAAAAAGCGCGTCTGAAGATGCGTTTCAGCTGCCGGTCACGGACCCCCAGCAAATCGTCAATTACCTGGGGCGGTACGGCAAGCTTCCGGAGAACTTCATCACCAAGAAGGAGGCCCAGGCCCTGGGCTGGGACAGCTGGTACAACTACGTGGGCGAGGTCGCCCCGGGCAAGAGCATCGGGGGTGACCGCTTCGGCAACTATGAGGGCCAGCTGCCATCGAAGAAGGGGCGTACCTGGTACGAGTGCGACGCCAACTATCGAGGCAAGGCGCGCGGCGCGGAACGGGTGCTATTCAGCTCGGACGGGCTCTATTACTACACCAGTGACCACTACAAGACGTTTAAACAGATGTATCCGGAGGAATGAGCGATGATCGTATTGGATGGAAGGCGCATGGATGACCGCGCCGGGCTGCACGGGGAGCTGAAGCGGAAGCTGTCGCTTCCGGAGTACTACGGCGATAACCTGGACGCCCTCAACGACTGCCTCGGCGAGCGCCGGGAGCGGGAGCTGATCGTCATCGAGCACGCCGGTGAGCTGCTGGAGGGCTGCGGCGACTATGCCCTGGGGCTGCTGCGGGTGTTTGGCGACAACGGGATACAGGTGCTGCTGGATTGAGCAACTATTTATATACTGGAGGAGAAGAGACATGAGCAATATACCGACCCCACACATCAACGCCCCGGAGGGCGCATTCGCGCGCACGGTGCTGATGCCCGGCGATCCGCTGCGGGCCAAATTCATTGCGGAAAACTTCCTTGAGGACGCCCGGCTGGTGAACAACGTGCGCGGCGTGCACGGCTATACGGGCCAGTACAAGGGCAAGCGGGTCTCCGTGATGGCCTCGGGCATGGGCATGCCGTCCATCGGCATCTATTCCTACGAGCTGTTCAACTTCTACGGCGTGGACAACATCATCCGCATCGGCTCCGCCGGGGCGATGACCGACAAGCTGAAGCTGCGGGACGTGGTCGCGGCCATGAGCACCTACACCGATTCCAACTACGGCGCCCAGTTCGGCTACCGGGGCACGCTGGCCCCCTGCTGTTCCTATGCGCTGCTGCGCGGGGCGGTGGAAGCGGCAGCCAGGCTGGGCTATCCCCTGGTACCCGGCCCCATCGCATCCCACGACGGCTTCTACAGCCAGGGTGAGTATAATTCCACGCCCATCCTGCAAAAGCTGGGCGTGCTGTGCGTGGAAATGGAGGCCTACGCGCTGTACCTGAACGCCGCGGCGGCGGGGAAGAACGCGCTGGCGCTGCTGACCATCTCCGACAGCCTGGTCACCGGCGAGTCGCTGCCCGCCGAGGAGCGGCAGACCACCTTCACTCACATGATGGAGATCGCGCTGGAGATCGCGTGATTCCATTGTGGCGCAAAACGGCCTTCGCCCGCCCAGGATGACGCCGATAAGCTTGTCATCCTGGACGGGCGAAGGCTTTTTTTACAGCTTTTTGACCTCGACCACGGTGAGCGCGCTGCCCTGCACGGTGAAGCGCACGTCGAAGCCGGCGAAGGCGACGCCGTAGCGCCGGGAGGCCTCGCCGTGACGGTAGCCGGGGCGCGGGTCCTGGGCCAGCACCTCGATCAGCGCCTGCCGCTTGTCGGGCGGTATGGCATCCAGCAGGGCTTCGGGGAAATCCACCGACAGCCGCTCGTAGCGAATGCCGTCGGTAAAGCCGCCGGTGGCCTCCGGATGGCAGTCGACATAGGGGATGTAGGGCTTGATATCGAATATGGGCGTGCCGTCCATCAGGTCCGCCCCGGCCACGTGGAGCAGCGGCCCCATAGGGCCCGACAGCTCGACGGCCTCCAGCTTTACGCAGGACAGCCCCAGCGGGTTGGGCCGGAAGGGGGAGCGGGTGGCAAAGACGCCCATGCGCCGGTTTCCGCCCAGCCGGGGCGGCTTGACCGTGGGCGAGAAGCCGTCCATCACTGATTCCGAGAACAGCCAGATCAGCCAGAGGTGACTGTAGCCCTCCAGCCCGCGCAGGGCGCTGGCGTCCCGGTATTCCGGCTCAAAGGTGATGGTGGCCTTCAGCGCGTCCACCAGTCCGCCCTGGCGGGGAATGCCGAACTTCGACGGGAAATCGGTGTGGATGGTGGCGATGGTCTTGAGCGCCTGCACGACCGTCAGCGCTCCTTGCCCAGGAAGAACAGCGCCACGGTGCCCGGGCCGGAATGGGCGCCGATGACCGGGCCGACATAGTTGATGACTATGTCCTTTACGCCGAAGCGGGCGCGCATGATGTCCGCCAGGTAGTTCGCGTCCGCCAGACAGTCCCCGTGGGAGATGAACACGGTCTGTATGCCCAGGTCCACGCCCAGCCGCCCGGCCTGGTCCGCCAACGCCTTCAGGGAAGCCTTTCGCCCCCGGGCGGTGCCCACCTTGATCAGGTGGCCCTCGTTGTCCACGTGCATGACGGGCTTGATGCTCAGCATGCTGCCCACGATGGCGGTGGCCCCGGAGATACGGCCGCCCCGCTTGAGGAACATCAGGTCGTCGATGGTGAACCAGTGGCACAGGTGCAGCTTGTTGTCCTCGACGTAATCCCGCACCTGCTCGATGGTGCGCCCCCGCTGCTTCTGCTTCCAGGCGAGGTAGACCAGCAGCCCCTGGCCCATGGAGGCGCACAGTGAATCCACCGCGTAGATCTTGCGCTCGGGATAGCGCTCGGCCAGCTCCCGGGCGGCCGAAGCCCCGGCGTCATAGGTGCTGCTCAGGCCGGAGGAAAAGCCGATGTACAGTATGTCCTTTCCCTGGCGCAGCAGCGCTTCCATGGCGCCCAGGAAGTCGTTGAAGTTGACGGCGGAGGTCTTCGCCGGGCATTTGGTGCGCAGCTTGGCGTAGATCTCGCTGAAGGCGATCTCCCGCTCGTCCAGGTAGTTGATATATTTCTGGCTGTCCACATCCACATAGAGGGGCAGGACGGAAAGCGCCATTGTTTCAGCCAGCTCGGCGGGAAGGTCACAGGAAGAGTCGGTCATGAGTACAAAGTCAGACATGCGTCGTACCTCCCAATTCGCATAGTCAACATTTTCCACCTTCACATTATAACATGAATTTCTCCTCATGTCCTCACATATCGTGGGATTTAAAGATTTTGTAATGAATGAAGGGCGGCTAATGACCGTCAGCAAGGATTTTTCAAAGTCATACCGGGGCTCTTGGGTTGTCACAAAACGAAGGACTCGCACGCGCAGGATCGAATGATCTCCAACGCGCATGCCAGTCCTTATTATTTGCCGATGATGCTCGCGCCGCATACCCAACGGCGCAATAAAGGGAGGGGATCGATCATCCCCTCCCAATTGTTCTATATCCGCTTACAGCTGGGGGCCGGCGGCGACCAGGGCCTTGCCCGCCGCGTTGCTCTCGTACTTGACGAAGTTCTTGATGAAGCGGCCGGCCAGATCCTTGGCCTTGGTATCCCACTCGGAGGCGTCCTTGTAGGTGTCGCGGGGATCCAGTATGCCGGTGTCGACGCCTTCCAGCTCGGTGGGCACTTCAAAGTTGAAGTAGGGGATCTTCTTGGTGGGGGCCTTGAGGATCGCGCCGCCCAGGATGGCGTCGATGATGCCGCGGGTATCCTTGATGGAGATGCGCTTGCCGGTGCCGTTCCAGCCGGTGTTCACCAGGTAGGCCTTCGCGCCGGACATCTCCATGCGCTTCACCAGCTCCTCGGCGTACTTGGTGGGATGCAGCTCCAGGAAGGCCTGGCCGAAGCACGCGGAGAAGGTTGGGGTGGGCTCGGTGATGCCGCGCTCGGTGCCGGCCAGCTTGGCGGTGAAGCCGGACAGGAAGTAGTACTTGGTCTGCTCGGGAGTCAGGATGCTGACCGGGGGCAGCACGCCGAAGGCGTCCGCAGACAGGAAGATCACGTTCTGGGCCGCGGGGCCGGAGGACACGGGCCGCACGTTCTTGACGATCTTCTCGATGTGCTCGATGGGATAGGACACGCGGGTGTTCTCGGTGACGGACTTGTCGGCGAAGTCGATCTTGCCGTCCTTGTCCACGGTCACGTTCTCAAGCAGCGCGTTGCGCTTGATGGCGTTGTAGATGTCGGGCTCGGATTCCTTGTCCAGGTTGATGACCTTGGCATAGCAGC